>NZ_CP150189.1:737674-1062848 GCF_037965815.1 Aeribacillus sp. FSL K6-2833
AACTTGAAAGCTAATACACAAACTGCTTAGCGCAGGTACGGCTGTCATTGTGACGGATCACTTGCATCCGGGGGAATGCTTTCCCGGATCAGACCCGGTAAATATCGTCACAACTTGTCTGTTCTTATAAAAGTTTATGACTGCTCGGTCTTGACATTGCGGAACCGATTCAAGCCGACGCGGCGGCAAAAGCTGCCGAAATCCTCACCAGGCTCACGCTCGCGAACGAACGTCTCGAGTACAGGTCGGACGGTGTCGACCAGTTGATCGAACGGTACAGTTTCCGTGAATCGTTCGTTTAGTGCTGTGCCGAGTGAATTTCCGCCTAAAAAAATATCATACTTGCCAGGTGCACGGCCGATAAAAGCGATGTTGGCGTTGTACGGGCGCGCACAGCCGTTTGAGCATCCAGTCATGCGGACGGTGATGGTCTCGTCCGAGAGGCCAAGCTCATGAAACAGCTGCTCAAACTGTGGCAACAGATCGGGCAGAGCCCGCTCCGACTCGGCCAGCGCAAGTCCGCAGGTCGGCAGGGCTACACATGCCATTGTATTTTTTCGGACTGTTGATAGCTCATGTGGAAGCGGCACTCCCACAGAGCGCAATCGCTCTTCAATCGCCGGTCGAAATTCGTCTGGAATGCCGCTCAGGATCACATTTTGCTGCGTGGTGAGGCGAACGGTCGGACGAAATTCGCGCACAATGTTTTGAAGTGCCGATTTCAATTTCATGGTTTCAGTATCTTTAATACGACCATATGGAACGAACAGGCCAAGGTAGCTTATCCCGTCACGCTCACGGTGCCAGCCGAGATGGTCGTGCCCGTTGTGCCATTCCAGCTTTCTCGGTGGCTCTAAAGTACGCCCAAGCCTTGTCTCAACCTCTTGCCGGAACCAATCCAGTCCTCGCCGGTCGATTAAATATTTCATGCGGGCAAAACGGCGGTTTGAGCGATCTCCGAAGTCCCGTTCGATGGTCACAATGGCTACGCAAGTATCAAGGATTGTGTCTACGACATCCTTCCTGGGCACATAGCAAAGCGGACTCGCTAGCCTCGGATAAGTTGCCTGAACGACCGCCGTTCGTCCCATACCGCCGCCTACCAGCACAGTATAGCCAGCAACGTGTCCGTTCTCGATATGTGCCACAAGTCCGATGTCATTGTCGTACACATCGATGCAGTTATCTCCTTCCGGTACCATCGCAACCTTGAACTTACGCGGGAGGTATACATCACCGTACAGCGGCTCCTCAGTCTCTCCATCAGAAAGCTGAACCGGTTCGCCGTCAAGCCAGATTTCGTGATACGCATTTGTCTTAGGACTCAGCCGATCAGTCAGTGCAAGCAGATCTTCCCGCATCTCGGCGCGGAACGGCTCATCGCCTGGCTTTGCGCAACAGATGATGTTCCGCCCCGAATCGCCGCAGGCGCCAAGTGTTGTGATTAGTGATTCGTTCAGCCTTTTTATGGTAGCCTTCAAGTTCCCTTTCAGTATGCCGTGAAGTTGGATGGTTTGACGCGTCGTAATGCGCAGCGTCCCGTATTCCGAATATTCATCGGCTAAGCGATCGAACACCAAATATTGATCCGGATTCAACACCCCACCTGGTATTCGGGCACGCACCATCATCGAGTAATGCTTCTCTTTGCCTTCTTTCAAAAGCTTGTGCCGCAAATCCCGGTCGTCCTGCTGGTAAACACCGTGAAACTTCAATACCTGTACATTTTCTTCCGAAAACATCGGTTTGCCATCTTGAAGAGCTTCCTTGATTGTCCCTCGTAAATAGCGGCTTTGTCGCTTAATCACTTCGATTTTTGATTCTTTTTTGTTTTGAGTAGACAAATACAATCACTCCTCCCTGAATTCTGATTTGTTTACTATGATATAAAGAAAAAGACGAAAACACACCATCCAAAAGGACGTCAATTTGACCCATCCACTACAAAACTTGTTATATTTTTCAGCCGATCTATATGGTAAGCTGTTAGGAGCAGTCATCAAGAAAGGAGGCGTCTCCATGCTGGGAAATGTGTGCGGATCAGATTCAGGATTTGTGAAATCTGCGTTTGCAGGATCAGGGAAAAAATCGTTCTAGAGGATACAGATTTAATTAACACGCAAAAAAAATAAACGAATGGAATTTCTTTTTTTGCTGTAAAAGTCAGCAGGATAAACATGGTTCCTACGTTCGATAACGCAGAGCTAAAAATACATATTTGTACACTCATTTTCCCCATTAACCCCCTTCCCATCACCAAGATTGAGTAAGAACCATAAACATGTACATTTTTGACTGTTTAAGAGTGTACATGTTTTTTTCTCTTTAAGTGATTTTGATATGTATAATATTAATCAAGGTCGCGCATTATCCAATCTCTTTTATGCATTCTTAAACTAGCATTTCATTTCTGCCGATTCACCCCGCACCTTTAAATGTAATGAAGGGGGGAGAAATCAGGTTTTTTTATCATGGTATTCTTGAAATACCTTCCTGTATTGTAATAAAATGAAAATAGATTCATAGAACTTTAGTTCTATCAGGAGGTGGTATTTGGAAAAACTTAGGGCTTTTGATATGTGGTCAGGGAAATGAGGATTTCCTTTTTCAATCGGCATGATCCGGTAAGGAAGGGAATTTGCAAACCCTAAAACCTGTGAAAAATGTGCTTGCCCTCATAACAGTGTGTGCATGCTGCAGACAGCTGGCAGAAAACTATATGATTGATCAAATAGTCACTAAATTCAGGTAAAGAGGCATTTGGCAAATAGAACATTTGAAAGAAGAGGGCTGATTTTTATAATGAGATATTTTTGTAATTTAAGGCTTAAGCTGACCTCATGATCATGGTAATTGCCGCATGACAAATATGCTCCTGTTCCATGAAGCTTGTACATATCATGGTTTGAAAAAGAGCCAATCACAAAATAAGCAATTTCTTTTATAAAATAATTTCGAATTTTTTCGATATGATAAAAATAGGACTAAAAAATGATACAATGAAAGCGATTATAAAATTGGGAGGGGAAATGAAATGAAAGCAGCAAGATGGCACAACGCTAGAGACATTCGAGTAGAGGAAGTAGAAGAACCGAAAGCAGGGAAAGGAAAAGTAAAAATTAAAGTAGAATGGGCAGGAATTTGCGGAAGCGATTTACACGAATATGCGGCAGGTCCAATTTTTGTTCCTGTTCAAGAGCCTCATCCTGTCAGTAAAGATGTGGCGCCAATTATCATGGGCCACGAATTTTCTGGTCAAGTAGTTGAAGTTGGAGAAGGCGTTACGAAAGTAAAGGTTGGGGATCCTGTCGTTGTAGAACCTATTCTTCGCTGTGGGGAATGTCCAGCTTGTAAAAAAGGTAAGTACAATCTTTGCGAATCTTTAGGATTCCACGGTTTATCCGGTGGCGGCGGCGGATTCTCTGAGTATACTGTCGTTGATGAGCATATGGTGCATAAAATGCCTGAAGGTCTTTCTTATGAACAAGGAGCATTGGTGGAGCCTGCGGCTGTAGCCTTGCATGCTGTTAGATTAAGCAAAATCAAACCTGGTGATAAAGCCGCTGTGTTTGGAACAGGTCCTATAGGTCTTCTTGTGATTGAAGCATTAAAAGCAGCTGGCACTTCAGAAATTTATGCAGTAGAAGTTTCCAAAGAACGTTTGCAAAAAGCGAAAGAACTCGGTGCTACATCTGTCATCAATCCAATAGAGGAAGATCCGGTTCAAAAGCTTCATGAATTAACCGATGGCGGAGTCGACGTTGCATTTGAAGTAACGGGAATACCGGCTGTTTTACAACAAGCTATTGACAGCACTGCATTTGAAGGAGAAACAGTCATCGTTAGCATATGGGAAAAAGAAGCGGGCATTCAGCCAAATAATATCGTATTAAAAGAAAGAAACGTAAAAGGAATTATTGCATACCGCGATATCTTCCCTGCTGTAATGGAATTAATGAAACGAGGCTACTTCCAAGCAGAAAAACTCGTTACGAAACGAATTAAGCTAGATGATATTGTAGCAGAAGGATTTGAAACGCTGATAAAAGAAAAAGACCAAGTGAAAATTTTGGTAAAACCAGAATAAACATTTAAACAGAGTAGGGAGAAAACGGTGCGGACAAGCTGAAGCTTCAATAGATGGATGCAATGCGAAAAACGCGTGCACCGTTTGGCAAGCAGGGAGAAAGTTGCAGGGGATTTGCCGATGCTTGAAAATACATACAAACAAATAAGTAAGGTTAAATCCCCTCTCTCTATCCAAATTTTTTCATGAGCCTTTATCATTCCATAAAAATTCCGTTGGTTCAAAAACATGTAAATACGTTAAGACATCGGTACTTGGGGGATAATTTTGCCTTCGATACGTTCAAAGATGTCATCTAAATCAGCGCCAGTTATGGTTAGTCCATGGTTTTTAAGACCAATAATAGCTTTAGAAGGCTCTTTTGAAGCTCGGACAAGTTCAGCCACTGTTTTTGCAAGTTCAATTGTTCCACAAGGATAGTTAATCTCTGTAGCCTTTATGCCGTCCATCCAAGCATGAACATGTACAATTGCTCCTACCTCCGGGTGCTCTTTATAAATCATCCAGTGCTCAATAGCGTCGACAGATGCCCTTTTTGGTGTTATATTCGGAGGAACGCTTACTTTCATGGCATTTTTATCAGGATCGTATCCACTTATTAAGAGAAAATCTTCACCAACTGTTTTCATATTTGCTTTGTTAATTCCGCTTGCACTCATCCAAAAGCTTTCACTGTCCCGTCTGGCACTGAGGTTTCCATAGCTTAGACCTCCTAATCCGTAAAGTTTTTTTAGATGACGGAGATCACGAGGTGTAAGATATTCCTCCAATGGAAATGGGGCGGGAAGTAAATTCATGCGGTCAAGCTTTTTTCCGGATTCGCTTAATGATCTCGTAATCTCATCTCCGTTCCACATCTCTTCCGGAAGATCATCATAAAAATTATTGTCAATGACTAACTGCGAAGCTGCGAGCGGTTCCAATCTTTCAAAAATTTGTTTAAAAAATGTTGCTTCTTCTCCTTTTCTATACTCCAATTTATAAAAACCTTGTTCAGGTGTAAGAAAATAAATATCTGTTGTTTCATTATCGTTATGTAAGATATACATTAAATGATTTGCTAAAGACCTGATTAAATACGGATAGGCTGATTTGTGTATGTTTTCGGATTTTTCCGATGTTTCCATAACAGAAACGACAAACGTTGCTTGGGCCTTTCTTCGGTAGGGTCGTGGTTTTTCAGAATCAATAAAATGAAACACAAGTTTTATATTTTCTTCAGGAATGTGATAAAACATATAGCCTCTTGATATAAACTCCTTTTTTATTCCTTCCGCAAGCCAATTTAAAAAGGGAGTTTGCTTGTTTCCATTCATTGTAAAGGTTTTCACGCTGTTTCCCTCCAAACTAGTGTTTTTGTATGAAAAATAGAATTTAAGGTTCTAAAACTACCTTAATGATGGAACCTTTCCTTTTGTTAATAACAGTGCTCAAGGCATCACGGTAATTTTCCAGAGGAAAACGATGTGTTACCAATGGCGATAAATCCACCTTTCCATTGCGCATTAATTCAATGGCAATTTGTAACGTTCGCATCTTCTTTTCTTGATATTCATCGGTACTGTATGCAAAGCTTCCTTTAATATCCAGCTCATTAAGCCAAACGGTTGTGCAATCGACACCGTCAATGATTCCTGCTAAACCTAATAGAACGATTTTTCCTCCATGTCTAGCAAAACGGAGCGCATCATTTATGCTTTGCTTATTGCCGACGCATTCAAAAATAAGGTCGGCTCCACCTTGTACAACGGGATCGCCAAAGATCGGCTCTAACACGCTTGCATAAAGAGATTTGGCCGTTTCGTAAATATAATTTTTATTTTTTGTAAGATAAATGATTTCATCTGCACCATAGCGGGAAGCAAGCTGTGCTTGAAAGGCGTGTTTTGCCAAAATGACAATTCGGCAGGGAATTTCAAGCGCTCTCATCGCGGCGACAACGCAAATCCCTATTGTACCGGCTCCAATGACAAGTACCGTATCATCCTTTTTCGGACGATTTCGCAAAACCGCATGCAGGGCACAGCTAAAAGGCTCTACCAACACACCATTAAAATCATTTACATTATCAGGAAGCTTCAAAACTTGACTTTTATGGGCAACAAGATAAGATCCCCAGCTTCCACCGCTGTCACGGCAAGTGCCTATTAACATCCCTGGTGAAATTTCTCCTTCGGTCATAAAATTGCAAAGATTATAATCACCCCGCCGGCAATTAGGGCAAGGGTCTGCAATTCCTCTTGTTATACATGATAATATTGGGTCAATGACTACCCGGTCACCCACTTGAATGTTTACCACTTTTGAACCAACTTCTTCAATCGTTCCTACCACTTCATGTCCAATCGTAAATGGAAAAGACGCAAACGGAGAAGTAGTTGGACTGTCCTTTAAAAGAACAAGATTTAAGTCGCTTCCACAGATTCCTCCGTATTTTACCTTTACTTTCACCCATTCATCGTTTGGAAGTTTCGGGACTTCTACACGGCGTAATCGAAGGCAGGATAATTTGGAGTTCCAATAAAAAGATTTTGAAACTTTACCCATTATTTTGCTTAAGACATACCGAGGCATGCTGTATTCAAATTGAATGGAATTCATTTTTGCATCACCTCCCTTATATGGAATATTTTTATTAATTAGACTGTAGTTGAGTAATTTTCATTACAATAATTACCATGTAAAAAGAGACAAACGGAGTACCCCTTATGCCACATGAAGCTGTTTTTTAACGACATCAATGGGAATATCTTGTTTCGCTGCATCGTAAATAAACTCCACGAGGCTATGTCCTTTCTTCTTTCGAAGGAAGTCAAGCCCGGTAGAGAAATCGCTGTTGGATTCGACCATACTGTACACATAAGCGAGTTGCACCAAGATCCAATACCGTTTCACCGCCCGACGTTGACGAACGCGGTACCCATCGAGCTTCAGCTGGTCTTTCGCTTGTCGAAAAAAGCATTCGATCGACCAACGCTGGGCATAGTAGCGCAAGATCTCTTCATCGCTTAGCTCCCGGTCGGTGCTCAAGACGCAGTGAAGATGTTCAGGTGTCATCGGCTGATCGGCTTTCCAAGCCAACAACACAACGGCATCATCGAGACCTTTCAGCGCTCCCTCGTAGCGATACACGCGATAACGCTCTTCTCCCACCGTGACGAGATGGGTGTCGTTCGGTTCGATATAGCGGGCAAACTGTTTGGCTTGGATGGCGATGCCTTTTGGATAAAGAACCCGATTCGTCTTGAGCATCGCAATGACGTGGAATCCTTTTTTCAGGCAGGCTTCCACGAGTGTTTTCGATGGGTACCAAGAATCCATCAGCACATAAACAGAACCGTGCACATCCAAAGAAGAAAGCATCTCGATGGCCCATTGACCCTTGCTTTTCCCATCCGCCTTGTCGTAGAGGCGAAACGCAAAGGGAAAGGCTTGCGTCATCGTATGAACCATGAGCCAGACGAGAGAGTGTCCCCAAATCGACTTTTTGTCCGCGTGAGAATAATGCCAATTACACCCTTCAATAGCGTGTTTCGCCTGTGACGAAGGCTTCGTTTTTCGGCAGATCGTATCATCGATCGAAACAAAAATGGGGTGATTCTTTCGCTTGGCCGTTCGTTCCACATGACGAAGCATCCACTGCTGGAGTTTGCGAAGCAAGATTTCTTCATCCCAAGGGCTTTTCGTGAAAAAATGGCTCAGTGTCGTTCGATGGTTGGGATGAAAGCTCTCATGATGCAGATCGGTCAAGGTTCCCACAAATCCTTTCGTTGTCAGCGCATCGATAATATGAACGAGATGCTTCATGACCGGCTTAGAGAAATAAAGGGCCAGCCCCAACATTGCGAAAAACTTGTCGATTCCTTGGTGATGTGGTAGTCTATTCATGAGACATGAACCTCCTTGAGAATGGTTTGGTGACACATCTATTCTAATCAAGGAATCGGGTTCATGTCTCCTTTTTTGTTCGGATGTAAATTTATGTTAGTGAATTTGCTCATCTACAGTAATTAGAGTGAAAAATATACATTAAACAACGTTTTTCTTATAAGGTATCGGTGAAGAAGTATGTTCTATACAAGTATGAGATGGTTTTCCAAAATAATCTTATGTTTCATTTTTCGAATTGAAGTCATTGGTATAGAAAATTTTCCTAAAACTGGTCCAGTCATTGTGGCAGCAAGCCATACAAGCAATTATGATCCTGTTATTCTTTTCAGTATCTTTAACCGAAAAATTCATTTTTTAGCGAAAAAGGAACTGTATCAGAGACGTATGACCAATTGGCTTTTTCAAAAACTTCATGCTATTCCTGTTGATCGCCAAAGTGGAATGGTCATTCGTCCAGTCCGACGTTCCTTAAAGGTGATTGAAAATGGGGAAGTGTTTGGAATTCTCCCTAAAGGTAAAAGATGTAAAAACGGGGAAAGTGTCAATCCGAAAAAAAGGGGTAGCTTTTTCGGGTTAAAAACAGGAGCGCCTGTTCTTCCGGTTGCGATTATTTGTCTAGATGCGAAAAAGTGGATTCGAAAGCCAGTAAAAAAAGTTGTTGTTGGGCCAATGATGTATTTAGATAAACTTGAAAGTTCCATTTATACTGCATTTGCTGAGGCTGTTATGAAACTTATGATGGTGCTGCAGCAATCAAAAAAGGTTAGTCTCCCATAGCTAGAACTGATTTAGCAGGAAGAAATCAAAAATTTCCTCGAAATCTAACAGGAGGAACGGCATAGAAGCTACCAGCGAAACTCAGCGAATGTGTTTGTAAATGGCTACATTTAACCATATTATTATATTTTAAAAAAGGGGAAAAGGGATTCTTCCTTTCCAAACAGGAGACTGCCCTATCTATCTTGCATTACACACAAAATTCTTGACGGTACCGTAAAGGACGTAAACGACATTTAGTTAGCAAATATTGATGATAACGATAACATCAAAATTTTTTTGTACTAATAAAAATAGAATGCCAAGCCATTATTAGTGCAAAAAACACTCTCCGATCAGTACTTGAAGCAAATCAGTACTCTATTTCCACCGCTTAATCCTGTTAAGCGTAAATCCAAACAAAAGGCGGCAGATCAGAATAAAAATTGTTGCTTTGGAACAAGCCGCAAAACACTTAACGGATGGATAAATGGAAATTATATGTGGTAGCAGGAAATTAAATCAAGGGGTGTACAATAGTATAGCTTCAATATAAGCGGAGCAAATTTTCAAGCAAAAAACGGGCAACTCCATAAGGAAGCTGTCGACCGCATAAATGTATTAACTTAAGAAAACGGAAATGAAAAACGACGAATCCTTGAAAACGGGAATCGGAATCTCCTAAATCTCCGAAAACGAAATGGGAAATGCCCAAACCCTCCGAATCCACCAAAGCCAAATTGTCTTTCTTCTTCGTTATCTTCTTCTCGTTGGTCGCCAATAGGTACTAATAAATAGGCATGATCATTATCGGCTTTATCAATAATGCCATCATACATTTTTCCATCGTCCATTTCCAGCAAGACGTAATAATGCTTATGTCTTTTGCAAAAATCATGCTTGCTCACATGGTGATCATAATGATCCCGATAATGCATATTTTCTTCATACGGCTCCTGAGGATTCGCATATGGAACTTGTTGATCTAGGTTATAAGCATAGTTCAAGTTATAATCATATTGCATATTGATTTCTCCTTTCCTGAAATTCGACTATATTGTATTCACCTAATTTTTCTTTGCTACAAAAAATAACATTTTATTGGATATGTCAAGCAATCATCCCTTTTGCAACATAAGACAACTCCTTCAATCTATGTCTCATTCTGATGCTAGTATAGTTTCATGGACACCCTTTAGTGAAATATAATATTAACGAAGGGATGTGTCCTGATATGGGTAACACAAGCGAAAAACGTAAAAGTTATCATGCTGAATTTAAGGAAATGGTGGTTGAGCTTTATCAAACTGGAACACCAGTAAAACAGATCTGCAGCGAATATGGCCTGTCTGAAACGACAATCTACAAATGGATCAGAAAACAAAAACCGGTTAAGCTGGATGACGGGGGCTCTTTTACCCCGGAAGAATTTCTGAACCTGCAAAAAGAATTGCACCGGCTGAAAGAGGAAAACGAAATCTTAAAAAAAGCTATGGCCATATTCGCAAAGAAGTAGATCAAACCACTGTTATATCCATGATTGACGAGATAAGAGCCAAACACCATTATGACCTTAAAACCATGTGTACGGTCCTTGGCGTGCCGAGAAGTACCTACTATCAATCCAAACAAAAAACAGAGTCAAAAACAAAACGGGAAAACCGGGAGCTGACAGACAGAATACGAAAAATCCATACGGAAAGCAAGCAGAGATACGGAGCACCGAAGATCCACCATATGCTTGAAAAAGAAGGGCTCAAAGTCAGCCTGAAACGGGTTCAGCGTTTGATGAAGGCTGCAGGCATTTATTCCATTATCAGAAAAAAGTACCGCCCCCATTCCAATAAGGGCAAGATGGAAGAACACGATAACCTGCTGAACCAGGACTTCTCAACGACAACCATCAACGAGAAATGGGTTACGGATATTACGTACATTCATACTTTGAGAGACGGTTGGTGCTACCTGGCTTCCGTAATGGATTTACATTCCAGAAAGATTGTCGGTTACGCTTTTGACCGCCACATGACGACTGAACTGGCTTTAAAGGCAGTAGAAAACGCTTATCAGGCACAACGTCCAGGTCCGGGATTGATCTTGCATTCTGATTTGGGATCCCAGTATACAAGCGAGAAATTTGCAGAATACATGGAAAAGAAGCAGTTCAAACACTCCTTCAGTAAAAAAGGTTGCCCATACGATAACGCCTGCATTGAGTCTTTCCATGCAATTCTGAAAAAGGAAGAGATCTACAGAGTCAACTATTTGAACTTTCAAGCTGCCAGAAGAGCCTTATTCGAATTTATAGAAGGCTGGTACAATCGGAAACGGATTCATAGCTGCCTGGGCTATATGACGCCACAAGAAACAGAAGACAGTATCAAAGGGGCAGCGTAGTGCTCTTCACAATTTTACAAGCATCCGCTTTACATGGAGTGGCGGGGCGTGGTAGGCTTGTTTGCCATGCGAAAGAAATCATTGCCCCTTTCGCCCTTCGCATAACACCACGCCCGCAGAGGCTCCATGTCAAGCGACCAGCGATGTCATGAAAAATATGGCATGAGATCAAAATTAAATTTCACTTATTGGTGTCCAAAATATTGACTTAAATCCATTCATTTTTTCTGCAAAGATAGTAAAGAAGTTTTTTCTTTTGTCTTTTGTTACTCATCAAAAAATTTTTTAAAGGATTGCCAGTAAACTTAAGAAAAAACAAAGATCAATTCCTTGTATTTCAAGTGATAGCCGACGGTCATTGGGGATTTTTCACATTGACAGCATAAATGGAATTGTGTGAATAGATTCCTGTAAATAGGAGAAAATTGTAATAAAATAGATAGAGAATTTACAAAAAACTTGGCAAGACAGTGCATGGGAACATCTTTCATTTGAATGTGCAAACGAGATGAATGTATCAACGGATTGGTAACCAAGCAGGAAAGTGGTTGAACCGCTTAATCGGCAAACAAGCAGTTGTTGCTTTCTAATCCATCTAGAAAACTTCCGACAACCTTCTTCTGTACAAGAAGCTTCATCGAGAAACACCCACCTCTAAACGAAGTGAATGTGGAGATGATAAAACCATGCCAAATAAAACGGTTTTGGCATAATATATAAAACTTTCATATCTTTAATAAAGGAAAGATCTTTAGTATGTATTATTTTATCGTCAATAAAATCTCAGGAAACGGAAAAGGATTAAAAGTTTGGAAAAAGACTGAAAAGTTGCTGCAAGAAAAACAGATAAATTATCAAGTGCGCTTTACCAATCGTCCAAAACATGCAGCAGAAATTGCTAAGGAGTTGTCTTCTGAAAAATGTTATGCTGTTGTAGCCGTAGGAGGAGATGGTACAATCCATGATGTTGCTAACGGGTTAATCAATTCGAATATACCTTTGGGTGTTATTCCTGCAGGATCGGGAAACGATTTTGCAAGGGCTCTTGATATACCAAAGGACTATAAAAAGGCTTTAAAACGTATTTTAATGGGAAAACAAAGAAAAATTGATATTGGAAGAATTGGCAACGAATACTTCATTACTGTAATGGGGATCGGTTTTGACGGTAAAGTCGCCGAGATAAACAATGGCTCGAAATATAAAAATTGGCTGAATTTTATTAGATTAGGTAATCTTTCATATGGACTTAGCTTCTTGCATGTTTTATTAAAATATCGTCCTGTCAGCATTCAATTAATGGTTGATGGGGAGAAACTAGTTTTTTGTAATGTATGGTTAATTGCAATTGCCAATATCTCAAACTATGCGGAGGTATTAAAATATGTCCAAATGCTTGTTATAATGATGGACTATTTGACATTTGTATAGTACACGGCATGAATAAATGGGAGCTGTTGCGCACTTTTCCAAAGGCGTTTAAAGGCAAACATATACTACATCCTGGTGTAACCATGATAACAGGAAAACAAGTGGAAGTTATCTCCGAATTACCTGTTATTGTGCAAGGAGATGGCGAGATTCTCACTAAAACTCCGATGAGTGTGACGATTCAAAGAGGTGGGTTGCTTATCATTTAAATAGTGGTTGTAAAGATGAATGATCTTAGTGAGAACACGAATTAGGTATTTCTGTTTAGGAAGTCATTCATCATAATTAGTATAAAATGGAAAAACAATTTAATACACATGCATTCCAAGTCTTTTCTTGTTAACTTATAAGGGATGTAAATGTCTCTCAATAAAAAGATTTTCTTAAGATAGCTTTATTATCAATTTGAAAATTGGGGAATTATAAAATCGTTATTGGACTTTAAATGCAAAAGTTATTTACTGAATGTTTGTAAATATAATAAATTTTAATCTTTTCAACGTTGCAGATATATTAGTTTTAGGCCAAAAAAAACAGTCAGGAAATTAAAATCTTTGGAAGATGTGGCGAGTTTCTGATATTTTTCGTACAAGTTTGTATTTTTTCTCAGAGTTCATGAGCGTTTGTACATTTGATTTCGCTAACGAACTGTTTGATGATTACAGCTTACTCATAACGCATTTTTTATGGATTTTAGTCTATTACTATATTAATCTGTGTCTCTTTTTTAATCTAACTTTATTTAGAACGAGAATATGTTCGTGGATCCAAAATAATGTTTTGCTCACTTCTCATTGTAAAATTGTTGCAATTTAAATTATTTGCCAATAAATAGTTTGAAGAGAAGGCTCTTGATCGTTCAATCAAAAAATAGGAGAAAGTAAAAAAATGATAAAACATTTTCATGGAAAAGGGCAATGAATCAATTCAGAATTTTAACCCATTTTTTATTAAAAAATAAAGTACCTTAGTCAATTTTTAAACACTGCGATTCAAGTTGTGTCCTAGATGTTGGCAATGGAAAATTAGGATTGTTCGGTGCGAAAAGCACATAAAGTTTCTCCGTTAAATATCAATGAATACAGCATCTAGTGAAACAAAACAAGAGCTGAGACGTATGAAAATGGTGCTATACCGTATTTACATCCTTAACGATTAATCAGCCATCCGAGACGAAGGAACTAGGTGATGCACTTGAGGGGAAAATTGGAGAAGAGATTTTTCTATTTATATACTGGGGAGGCAATGGCAGCAGTCATTTTTTTTATCATTAGTTTCATTTGGAATAAAGTCTTTGCCCATTTGCATTTATATTCGCTGTACTCTTTTTGGATTTCGTTTTTTCTGTTAGAGTTTCTCTTATTTCAGGGTAGTGTGTATTGGTTTGCAAAATGGAAGCGATTAAAAAAAGAAAATACTGCCATAACTCCTGCTTATATCGTCCATCGATTAAAAAATATAAAGAAATGGAATACACTGTTTATCATCATTTCGCCTTTCATGTTTTTTGTCGATCTAGTCAGATGGTATCCGTCGGTACCTGCAACAGGATTGTACATAGCGGGATTTATTTATGTTTTTGCCATACTTGAGTATATAAACTATTTTCATATTCAGCTTTCATATGACAATTTTTCTGATATGAAGTACCTCTTAAAGTCGAAAAAGCTGAAAAAATCGTGTTTACGTAAAGACTTTGAAAGATTAGGATAAAGTAATAAGATAGCGGAAGGAAGATTATAAATGATACATATTCTGCTTGGCGCTTCACCTTCGGGGAGTTTAAAAATGGTCTTAAGGGATTTAGATGTGGAGAAAAAAGAGCGCGTCATTTCTTTTTGGGAAACATTCTCGGTAGGTCCGATCTGGAGACTGCATGAAGACATTGGAAAAGAAGCGAGATTTCATTGGATAAAAAATAATTTGACGGATGCATACAATGAGTTTCATGAGTATGAACAAAACTTTCAAAAAACAGTCAATGAAATAACAGCGATTCCAGAAGGATCACCTATTATGATATGGATTTCTGACAACGCTCATGAACAGACCGGATTGCGATTTGTTTTATATCTATTGAAGAATAAAAATAATGACATCTTCCTCATCAACACGACAAAGGTATATGGCGAGCTTTTTAAGAAACGAAAAGAAAAATATACTGTTTTGGATACAGGTGAAATTCCTCCTGAAAAGCTTCGATTCATATATGAACAAAGTAAAAATGAACCGCCTCTTTCCCAGCATGAAAGAGAGAATTTTGAAAAGGAATGGCTCGCTCTTGCAAATACTCGCGAAGTATTGCGAATTTGGCAAAACGGAACGATACACAGCGTTTCGGAAGATTATTATGATCTTTTCATAATAAACAGAGCGAAAAAGCTGCATAATGAAATGAAGACGAAGGATTTTATAAAATCAGTTAGATTAATCGGTGAAGTACTGGGGCATCTAGACCAATATGTAGGAGATGAATTCTTGGAATATCGGCTAAGAAAGCTGATTGAAAAGAGAGCTTTTGAAATGGAAGGCAGTCTGGAAGCTATGGCCTTCTATAGTGTTAAATTGCGATAGGAAAGTGGTGAAATATGATTTACGCCATTATTTTATTTATTCTTGCTGGTTTAGCTGAAATTGGCGGAGGGTACTTAGTCTGGCTATGGATACGTGAAGGAAAACACTACTTGTACGGAGTTATTGGTAGTATGATCTTGGTTCTATATGGGCTGATCCCTACTTTGCAAAACTTTCCTACATTCGGTAGAGTATATGCCGCTTATGGCGGCGTGTTTATTATTCTTTCTGTTTTGTGGGGATGGTGGGTTGATAAAAAAACTCCTGATATTTACGATTGGATCGGAGCAGGCATTTGTTTAATTGGAGTTTCAATCATGCTTTGGGGTCCAAGACATTAGACTGTCCATTCTGATAGGGATTTTTAATAGAATAGCTGCAATTAAATAATGTGCGAGTGAGTAAGCTTTCTCGGAACATATCGAGCATGAGCAAGACAAATTCCGTATAGGGAGTATGGCATCCTAATTAATTGACAGTTTTAGCGTTATGCTGAATGACTTTTTTCCGGTGATGCCGATAATGTGCGATTTTTTAATAAAGGCTTCAGCTTGCCGTTACACTTCAGAGATATTACAGGCTCTGAATAATGGCAACAAGCGTGGCGGAAGGTGCAATCAAAATGATTTTTTTGTTTTATTTGAATAACAGATCGCTCCCATTCCCGACCAATCCAACGAGTCTTTAAAAAATGGACGAAAATCTCCTTAATGTCAAGCTATTGCAATTTTTTTAGTATATAAAAAGATTGCTGGCGTTCTTAGGAAGCCCCTGCTGTTGAATTGGTGAAGCGAGGAATTCAATTTTTTAGAAACTTTTATAGAAAAAAAACGTTAATACATATGTAAGGAATATAAAAAAAACGGGGTGTGCTCATGATCTGGGCGTTGGTATTGATTATGCTTGGAGGAGTGTTAGCTGGTTTTTTGCATGTTTGGTTGAAAAAGCGGATATCCTTTTTTCCGTTATTGGTGATAGAAATCGTACTGTTATCTGTTCTTGCAGTCTATTTATTTATAGCATATGAATTAGGTTTTACAATTAGAGCGATGTCTAGCTTTGGATACTCTTTTCTTATGTGTTTAATCACGTTTTCCCATGAATCGGGTTACGATAAAATAAAAAATGAAGCAAACAGAGTGGAATTTGAAAAGATTGAACTCAATAAACATTCGAGTCGGGTTTGGGTTGATGCGGCATTTGCGATGACATTCATTGGTCTATCTGTCTTATATTTTGTTTTCAATTCATACGATTCTGTTTGGTCTCTCATTTTGTTATATACGAATGCTGTAATGATTTGTCAATTGTTAAAAAAAGCTGTTCTTTATCGAAACCTTGAAGTGTATTTCAGTAAAGAAACAAATTGTATTTACATATTATCGAACATCAAAGCGAAACGATATCCGCTTTCAGAACTTTCGGAAGCAAAGCTCGAGTCAAATGTTGATGTACTTAAATTATTCCCATTATTTACGATGTTTTCAACAAATGAAGATTTCACGACAAGTATGGGAAATACATTAAAGCTAGTATTTTCAGGCGAAACTGTCTATTTTAATGCTAAAAACACTTCTTGGCTTGCGACCATTGAAAGCCGGGAAGAAAAGGAACTACCGTCGGAAATTGCACAAGTTGAAGTGCTTCCATTTTATCATAAAAAAAATATAAAGAGACTTCTCGGCAAAATGTACTTTGCCATTTCCGTCAAAGGAGTCGGCGCCTACACGACATTGACTGTTATCTTATCACTGCTAAAGGTTCCTATTTGGGCGATCACGATTGCGGTCATTGTTTTTTGGATATTTAATCTTTACATTTCTGATCGATTATTAAAAATTGCATTAGACGTGAAAGAGATAGATGATCCAAATGTTTTAGCTGTTGCAGACAAAGTGCTAAGTCGGGCTGGAATTTCTGATGTGAAAGTTTTTCAAGCAGAGGCGAATGAATTAAACGGTTTTGCAGCTGGGGCAAACATCGGTCGATCAATGATCGTATTAACGTCGGAAACGTTAAAGCTTCCGTTGGAAGCAATCGAAGCGGTTTTTGCTCATGAAGCTGTGCATGTAAAAAAACGGGATGTCATGATCGGTCAAATTATACGTATACTTGCGCTTTTAGTAATTGCTTTGTTCATTTACTGGTTATACCATTCTTTTCTATTAAGAAATGAGTCTCTTCTTTTTTACATTGTTTTTGCTCTTATTTTCTTCTTTCCTCTTATCCAGTCTCTTCTTTTGCAATGGATGGAAGTGCGGGCAGATCATTTAGGGGCTATATGGCTTGACAACGGAAATGATCAAATGGCAGACGGTTTAACTGCTTTAGCTGTAAAACAAGATGAGTTGACATACAAAGCACAACGCTACAATTTAAGTAATGAAGAAAAAAATTCCTCGATCGAGCGGGATTCATGGTTTTTCAGATTTCTAGAATTTCAATTTATGATCCACCCGCCAATGTATTGGCGTATTCAATCTTTAAAGGAAACTGGAACGGAATGGAACATGAAAAAAATACGAAAGTGGTGGAAAGAGCGTTTTTACGAATCGCTTCCTGATAAAAAGAATAAAATGGAAAGCATGTGAATCATTTTTATCGTTTGAAATGCTTATTAAAAATTAAACGATAGAAACATAACCCCCATACGAGAAAATGTGACGAATTTTCATATTGAGTCGGCATTTTGAGTGCCGGCTTTTTGTATTTTATGGGTATCCGTTGATCATAATCTTTTTGTCTTTACCTTTTCCAAATGCCGGGAAAATCGTAATGAAAGACGAAAACCAATTTGGTCGCTAGCAGTCAGAGTGAGAAATAGAAGAGTATTTGTCAATCTTCTTTTCTGCAGATTTGACCACATAATTTAGGAAAATGAATGTGTTTTTTTCTACAATAAGTAGATAACAATTATGATAATGAGATGCTACAATCAACTTAAAGATAATTCAAAATATTAAGTAAAAGAGAGGTGTTTCAGATAAATTGCAAACGCTTACTTAAAATGTGAAATACAAAAAATTTTTGATGAGGAGGTCTATAATAATATGAAACGGATTAACCCAATGAACGTAATTGACAACAGCCGCATTCATTCATTCCATATTTGGCTGATTTTCTGGTTATTTATCGTTATTATGTTTGACGGATTTGATGTTGTCATTTACGGTGCTTCTGTCCCGCTGCTTATTAAGGAATGGGGAATTTCGGATGTCACTGCCGGGGCTATTGGCAGCTATACAGTTGTCGGAACAGCAATCGGTGCTGTTTTGTTTGGATTGCTATCGGATAAAATAGGGCGAAAAAATATTATTTTGTTGACTACGTTCTTGTTTAGCTTTTTCACGCTGCTCGCAGGTTTTGCAGCAAATCCTGTCTTATTTACGATCTTTCGCGTCATTGCAGGTGTTGGTCTGGGCGGAGTTATGCCTAATGTCGTTGCAATAGCAACTGAATATTCACCGCGACGGGTTCGCACAGCAATTGTTTCATTCATTTTTTGCGGTTATTCTGCAGGAGCTATTCTAGCAGCGCTTACAAGCAGGCAGCTCCTTCCTACAGTTGGATGGGAGTCAGTATATTGGGTAGGCGGGATTCCTTTATTGTTCATTCCTTTCTTGTTGAAAAGTGTTCCAGAATCCATCGACTTTCTTTTGGAAAAAGGAAAGGAAGAAGAAGCTAAAAAAATTCTTGCCAAAATTGAGCCGGGAATTAGCAGCGATGGGGAATTTGAAAAAAAGGAAAAAGTGAAAGAAGCGGGATCGCCTATTGTCAGTTTGTTTGAGGAAAAACGTGCATTCAGCACCGTTATGTTCTGGATTTCCTGCTTTAGCGCATTTGTATTGATTTATTCCATGAATACATGGCTGCCGCGCCTTATGATGGAAGTTGGCTATGATTTAAGCTCAAGCCTTGCATTTACTGCTGTCATGCAAATTGGAGCGATTGTCGGAACAGTTGTTTTCGGCCCTATAGTTGACCGGCTAGGCTTTAAAAAAGTGCTTGTTCCATTGTTTTTCTGTGGAGCCATTGCACTATCTTTAATCGGTTTTGCCAACAGTACATTCATCGCTTTTGCCCTGATTTCTGTTATTGGTGCAGCATCCGTCGGGGTTCAAAATATGGCGAACGCATTCGTTTCTCAATATTATCCTACTAATATGCGTTCAACAGCTGTAGGAAGTACAATGGCATTCGGTCGTTTAGGCGGAATAGTTGCCCCTACATTTGTCGGGATTTTACTTTCATTAAATTTACAGCCGCAATATAATTTTGCAGCTATTGCCAGTGCAGCAGTGCTTGGCGGTTTAGCAGTATTGTTCATTCAAGAGCAGCATTCAGTCTATTATAAAGAGAAAAAACAATCTGAGTTAATAAATGAAGATGTAGCCGTCGAAAAATAATTTTTGTAAAATCCCGAGGAGATGGTCTCTTCGGGATTCTTATATAAAGGGATACCTATGATTCGTACGAATCGGTTTGTTCAGTACTTTTTGGCTCATCGAAATGTGACATAGAACGGATGATAAAATGAAACAAGAGCATTATAACTATAAGCCTGCGCCGACATCGATGCCTGTGAAAGATCTTGTGTTTCAAATGTTATCGATTTGCAAAAACAGTGAAATCCGGATGCATTTGGCGAAAAATTGAAAGAGATGGAAAAAGACTTAAAAAAACTGGCAGAAATATATATCGAAAGTACAAAAAGCCTGTTAGAATCCGTGATGAATGAGGATCTTTAGCGCCAAGTCGATCTTTCCAAAATTTTTAATTCGAAAATGTCTGGATTGCAATGATTTCAAACTGCGATGGCTCATGAAATCCACCATAAAGGGCAGCTTTTCGTCTATGTACGGGAAATACGGATCTTCCACGTTATGTGATGCGCAGCTGATGAAAGGAACCAGATGATTATCGAACAGAGTCACCTCGTTTCTTTCAGGACTTTGTTTGTGCGGAAAGCAAAATAAATCGATGTCCCTAATATGACAATTAAGAAAATATAAAGCGGATAGACTCCAAGACCATCTGCTTTTCCGAGTGCAACTTGAGCAGTTCGCCAGCCCCCGAATAAAAAGAAATAAACTATTTCTGCTTGCAATAAACGGATGTAAATCCTTCCTTGATTATAAAGAAGCTTTTTTTGTTCTTTTGTAGCATTGTACTGATAATAAAATGCGTCGGGAATGCGGGACAATAATGTTGTCAAGATAAATATTCCTAGTCCTGTAAAAGGCAGAACAAGAATGAAGCCTTTTCCGCCGAATCCATCCGGTTCGCCTTTGAAATTGAAATGCCGTGGTATAGTATCCGGCAAATGCTCCCAAATGAAAGTGACGTAAATGAACATTGCTGAAAGCCCAATAATTGAAAGTGTCAAAAGAACATTTTCAATTTTCTTTTTTTTCTCCACAGAGAAAACCTCCGTTTTCCATTATCGATGTTTTCATACGTATTCACCGTTTGTTTTGTTTCATTTAATCGCAACTGCAGGATTCTATTATTCATTTACATCCCAAGTAACTGTAAAGCTTCCTTTCAGCTTGTCGCCTGTGACGATGATATGGTAGATGCTTTTTTCTGCCGCTTTGATTTGATATGTGCTTTCGTCAACTTCTTTCATGGCGACAACGTCGCCGTCTTTGTTCAATACATGAAAACCATGTCCGCCTCCGTTATTGTTTTGAATTTTAACGGAAAACGTAATCGTTTGACCTTTTTCCGCATAAATCGGAATGGCGTGTTCTCCGTGGAAATAGTCGAAAAGTGCGATATAGCTTGAATTCCTTTTCCATTCGCGCCAATCTTTTTTTACAGTAAAATCCGTGTTTAAAATAATACACAAAATAAACGGAGCACAGATTGCAAAAATATATTTAAAAAATGCGTTTTTTCGCGCCATGTATGTTCCAAAATAAAAAACTAATGAACAAAGAGCTCCAACTGTTCCGCCAACAATCACCATCATCCATCCGAAAGGCAAAAAAATGAGATATCCTGCCAAAACGTAAAAGGCAATTTTAATGGTTCCAGTGATTTTAGGAATTTTCACAGCCAGCAGGTCAATAAAAATAGAACAAATTATTCCGTATCCGTAAAAAATGCTCCAAAGAAAAGGGTTATTCAAATCTTTTGAAACTCCATACAAGTCAAAATCAGCTGCAATGAAAAAAACAGTAAAAAAAATAAACAGCGAGAATCCGGCGCCGGTTAATTTGGGTTTAACATAAGAAATAGCATTGAGGATATTTTTTTGTAAAAACACTAAGTGATCACAGCCTTATTTTATTTTCTCAATATTATGTTTATTATAACATTAATTTTTCTCTGTACATTGACGTTGCGTAAAGGTTTATGATGATCTTGTCAGGAGGTGAAAGGATGGAATATACGGTAAAACAATTAGCAGAATTGACCGGAGTTACAACAAGGACATTGCGATATTACAATGAAATTGGGCTTCTTATGCCAGCGAAAATCAATTCATCCGGATATCGCATATATGGGGAAAAAGAGGTTGATAAACTGCAGCAAATTCTTTTTTATCGAGAGCTTGGAGTTGATTTAGATACAATTAAAAAAATCATCAATTCACCATCCTTCGACAGCATGAAAGCTTTAAAGGAACACCGCGAAAAGCTTCTTGCAAAACGCAGGCAGCTAGATTCATTAATCGCAAATGTGGAGAAAACAATAGCGGCAAAGGAAGGAAGGATCACGATGAACGATAAAGAGAAATTTGAAGCTTTTAAACAAAAATTAATTGAAGAAAATGAAAGAAAATATGGGCATGAAGTTAGAGAAAAATATGGAGGCGAAGTCGTCGATCGATCTAATCAAAAACTGAAAAACATGACAAAAGAGCAGTTCGAACAGCTGAAACAGCTTGAGGAAGAGGTCTTGAATACACTGAATAAAGCATTTGTAACTGGAGATCCAGCGAGCGAGCTGGCACAGAAGGCAGCTGATTTGCATCGTCAATGGCTCTGCTATTTTTGGGATCATTATACGAAGGAAGCTCATAGAGGAGTAACAGAGATGTATGTAGCAGATGAAAGATTTAAAGCGTATTATGATAAAAAACATCTTGGAACAGCGGAATTTTTAAGGGATGCAGTTCGAATTTATACCATGAATTGAAAAGAATTTTTTACAATTCGGTCTTTGGAATGCTTTCTTTGATGAACCATATTTTAATTCTGTGACATCAGCTACCCATTTTTCATTTGGCTTTTCCGCTGTGAATTCACGATTCAATATATTTTCTGCAACATGCTGAGGGGTAGATCACTTATAAGATTTCTTCTTTTTTTGAATAACAGATTGCATACCGGCAACTTTCATCAGTCTATAAATTCGTTTGTGATTGAAGTTCTGACTAAGCTTTCGATTTATATTCAACGTCATTCGACGGTAACCATAGATGCCGTCAACTTTCTCATGGAGAGCTTTCATATCTTTTACGATTTCTTCATTCTGAAGTTCTCGGGAGGAAGGCGAACGTTTTAACCGCTTATAGTAAGCAGCTCGTGAAATACCGGCGATTTCACATAATAAGATTATGCTTAGGTTTTCTTTCTCATGAAGTCCCCGGATTGCGATATACTTGTCTTCAAAACGAATTTGGTTTGTTTTCGCCTCCTTTCGATTTCCTCTAACTTTCTTAAAAAGATTCTCCGCACGTAAGCGTTCATTTTCTCTTTCTAACTTTTTCATCTCCAGTTTCATTTTTTCTTCTGGAGATAACTTTGCTTCTTCTTTTTTTCTTCCTCGTTTGTCTTTAAGCGCTTCTTCTTTACCATTTTCATACTTCTTCACCCATTGATATACTTGTTGATAAGTAATTTCATAAGTCTCTGCTGTTTTTTTATAATCTTTTCCGTTCCCTAAACAATCAAGCACAATTTGTATCCGTTCATTGCAAGTCGTTTTTCTTCCTTTAGTCATAGAGCTTGTCTTTCCTTTCGACGTATCCTTTAAATCTCTATGGCTATTATACTTCTTCATCCATCGTTGAAGCACCGATCTACTTGAAATACCATATGTCCTGACAATCTCGTACTGTGAGAACTCACCAGATAAATAATCTTTTACAGCTGCTTCCTTAAAACCTTTCCAAGAATTTGAACGTTCTAAACCCTCTATTCCAAATTCCTCAAATTCATTTATCCATTGCCTTAAAGAATATTTAGTAATTTGATACCTTTTACAAAGCTTTTGAATAGTACATTCTCGGTTTTCATATGCAAGTAAAACTTCAAGTTTGAACTCTGTAGTATATTGCTTATACATAGAAAAACTCCCCCTAAGGTAAAACAGATTTTTTATATTTTAATCTGTCTACCTTAAGGGGAGCATATCATGAAAGATCAGCCTCTTTATTTTTTACTTAAAACGTATGCGCTAAATCTTTTGCTCTCGCAATTGCGTTTTGTTTAATTTCCTCTGCTTTTTCAGGTTGAGCAGCGTGTCCTTCTACAAACAAGCCTTCAAATGAAGGAACACCGAAAAATTGCATCACAACAGCCAAATAGCGGTGACCCATTTCCATTTGAGCTGCTGGACCTTCTGAATAAATGCCTCCACGCGCTTGAATATGCAGGGCTTTTTTATCAGTCAATAACCCAACAGATCCTTGTTCAGTGTATTTAAACGTTTTGCCTGCAACTGCAACTGCATCAATATATGCTTTCAAGACGGGCGGAAATGAAAAATTCCATAAAGGTGTAACAAAAACGTATTTATCCGCTTCAATAAATTGTTCACAAAGCTCTGAAAGACGTCCAACTTTCGCTTTTTCCTCGGAAGTAAGCTCATCTAAGCTTTTTCCGGATCTCAGTTTCCCCCAGCCATTTAATACATCAGCATCGATTTGGGGAATATATTCTTTATATAAATCAAGGTGAATTACTTCATGGTCAGGATTCGCTTCTTTATAGGTTTCGATAAAAGCCTTTCCTGCTGCCAAACTGTAAGATTGGGTGTCATCAAGTGGATGTGCTGTAATGTACAATACTTTTGTCAACGTAAACCTTCCTCTCTTGGTGCAATTTTAGTTTTTAGTGAAAAAATAAAATTTATAAATTTTTATTTTGAAAATATTTATTTCGAGATAATTTTATAGGAATTTGTTTTAGATTTCAAATGATTTGTTTGCAAAAAAATTTATCCAAATTTAGTCAAATAATTTGTTTTCAGCTGTCTAATTTGTTTTTCACGTCTTATCGGTCAATAAACATGGCTGATCTGCGAATGAGCCTTGATCAGTTATTTTTGATTTTGAACGCTTTCGCCGTGAAAACCGTTTTTCATCCATTTGTTTGGAATATAATTTATTATTCCCTGTAATGTGAAGCTTAGCTATTGCCATTTTCTCCTCAAATGATAAGGCAGCATTTTCTTTAAGGAAAGGCAGAGTAAATGCCCGTTTCTTAAATTCTTTTCCAATAATCCCATCGTCCTTCATTTATTTCTTTTTCGATTGTTTTAATATATTTCTTTAGTTCAACGGGCATCTCGTCATTTTCCAGCTCATCCATTGTAAAAGTAATCATTTGCGCACCGCTGAAATCCATGACCTGTACAACTCTTTGCCGACCTTTAAAATATGTTAGCATAATGTGATATCTACCCATTTCGTTTCACCCTATTTTTCGTTTTTTTATGGGACCAATTGAAAGAATGTTGGATCGTTTAAACGTTCGGAAAGTTTTTCGAAAGTGGCAGTAAGCGCGAATGTATTTATCGTTAAAGTCTTTTACCGTAATCAATCTTTCTGTTATTACCCCTTGATCGGTCATGTAGATCATCTTTAAAGCAAAACCGTACTTTTTGGCATTCAGCAGCAAACCGTTCATGATTTTCACCTCACAAAAAAGAACGTTTGTTCTATTTTTATTATATGCGAATATATGTTCTGGTATGAAGAAGAAAATTTTGGGACGATTCATTTTTTTGGGCATCTTTCTTTAGAATGGAATGGCAGAGATTGAAATCACATGGAGAAGGGAATGCGGTTTTTTTCGAGAAGCGTGCAAGTGGGGAAGTTAAAATCATTTTAAATAAAAAATAGCTGTCAAGCGGGCCTCTATATCGATGATTTATTGACAACACATGCTGTCTTGGAGTGCGTATGTAAAACAAATCAGCTTAACTTTAAGAAGCGAGGCGGAGTGCTGTGTTGACATAACTCATCTGCTCCAAGGATGGGGAGAAACTAATCTTATTTACTATTAATACGGCAAAATTTACATCCCATTAAATAGAACTGCAGGTAGTGTGTTCAATAGTGATATTTAGAAATGATAGATTTCGAGTGTTTCAAATTGCAAGATGTATGTTTAATAAAATCAAGATTTTTCTGCAAGCACTAGCTCCTAAAATGAAATGCATTTTTTTTTAATTGAGGCTGTACAGAAAGTCAAATCTCCATTGAAAACAAAAAATCATAAACTTTCAAAAAGATGAAAGGGGGCGTCAATAAGCCGATAAAACGGCTTATTAGACAGCCCCCCGCCATTGTCCGCACATTCCTTCATTAAATTTTTTGCAGAGCTTGTCTGACATCTTCTTTTAAATCTTCGATATGTTCTATGCCGACAGAGAAGCGCACGAAGTTTGCCGGGATTCCTGCGAGCTGCATTTGTTCTTCGTTCATTGTTCCTTCCCACATCGCTGCTGTATGTACAACGAGAGACTCGACTCCGCCAAGGCTTACAGCGTTAGGAGGAAGCTTTAATGCGGAAACAAAGCGCTGTGTTTCCGCATAACCGCCCTTAATGGAAAAGGCAATAACGGCACCAAAGCCTTTCATTTGCCGCTTAGCAAGCTCGTGCTGCGGATGGCTTGGCAGCCCCGGATAATATACCCGTTCAACTTGAGGCTGATTCTCAAGAAATTCGGCTAACGCTAAAGCGTTCGCGTTAATCCGTTCGATCCGCATAGGAAGCGTGCGCAAGCCTCTCAGCAACAGCCAACCATCCATTGGCGAAAGCACTGAACCGATGGAAATATGCGTATTCCAAATACGTTCAGCTAATTCCTCGTTTGTGCAAATTACGCCAGCTGTCAAATCATGATGGCCGCCCATGTATTTTGTTGCACTATGGACAACAACATCAACCCCAAAGTCATGTGGACGCTGATTGATAGGGGAAGCAAACGTATTATCTGCGACAACGATAATTCCATGTTGGCGGGCAAGATCACACACTGCAGCTAAATCTGTCAATACCAATGTAGGATTGGCAGGCGTCTCAACCATAATAAGTTTTGTATTCGGACGAATTGCCTTTTCAAACGCAGAAGTGTCGGATTGGTCAACGAACGTCACGTCAACACCAAATTTCGGCAGCAGCTCATCCATAATTTTCGTTGTGCTCATATAATGATTTTTTTGGGCAATCACATGATCGCCTGCTGCTACAAGCGATAAAATAGTTGTCGCTATCGCTCCCATACCAGAGCCGGTTACTAAGGCTGTTTCAGTTCCTTCAAGATCTGCTACAATTTTTTGAACCCGTTCATGCACTGGGTTTCCGTAACGTGTGTAATATCGCGGATGACGAGGTGTTCCAGCAATTTCAGAAAATTCGCTTGCACTATGTGCCTGGAATGTTGCGGAATAGTAAATAGCAGGATTGACTCCTTTTTCGTCCGTTATAGAATCGTCGCCATGGATGACAATTGTTTCATCTCTGAGTGCTTGAGGATTCCGTTGTTCTTGTTCATTTCTTTTCATTATTTATTTCTCCCTTAAATCAAAGTAATTTTATAGATATTATATATCTATTATTAAAAAAAATAAAACTAGTTTGAGAATTCATTTTTGTTCATTATATGATAAAACAGTATGAAACTTTTCGTTTTGATAAGAAAGGGGGGCTTGAAAAATGAATTATACAAAACGTTTAAACGAGTATTACGCCGTGATTTTTACATCGGAAAGAACAGAAGGGGACAATGGTTATGAGGCAATGGCAAAGGAAATGGATCAATTGGTGTCCAAACAGCCAGGTTTTTTAGGTGCAGAGAGTGCAAGAAATGAGAATGGGTACGGAATTACAGTTTCATATTGGGAATCATTGGATGATATCAAACGCTGGAAAGAAAATGCTTTGCATAAAGCGGCGCAGGATAAAGGCAGGAAGGAATGGTATAAACATTATACAATCAGAATTTGCAAAGTAGAAGAGGAAAGGGTTTTCCATATTTGATAGATACTATAGCCCAGAAGAATGGCCGCTTCCCTAAAAAACCAAGGGAAAAGGCATGAGACTAGGTTCATAGTAACTTCGCAAAATGTTTTGACATAGCGCTGGATTGGTGAGAAAAAATTGCATATTATATAATGAAGTAAAGATTGTTCACTATTTGTGAACATTAGGATTGCGCAACTTTTCGATTTAGCTTAACACTGGAGAGAGAAAAATGTTAAAAAACATAAACAGCATAATGGAAAAGATGCTTCCTTTTTTAACCCCGTCAAGTGTTGTGATCGGGATTGTATTTTCAACTATATTTGACGATTTTTCTCAGCTTGTTCCGTGGATTTTTGCTTTTATTACGTTTGCGGGCAGTTTAAATCTTAGTTTTCATGCGTTTAAGCAGGCTCTTTTGCATCCGCTGCCGATTTTCGTCGTTCTTTTGCTGCTTCATCTTTTCATCCCGCTTTGGGCGTTTGCTGTCGGCCATCTTGCTTTTCAAGAAGACAGCTTCACAATCATTGGTTTAGTTTTGGCCGTGATCATTCCAACTGGTGTTACAAGCTTTATTTGGGTATCAATCCATAAAGGAAATTTGGCTTTAGCTCTTGCAGTTATATTAATAGATACGTTTATTTCTCCTTTTGTCGTTCCTGCCAGTTTATTAGTATTGGTGGGGAGAACGGTAGAAATCGACGTATGGAATATGATGTCTGGCTTATTTTTCATGATTATCCTGCCTTCCATTTTGGGAATGCTCGTAAATGAGTGGACGAAAAAAGAATTGAAACAGCGTATTGCAGCCGTTTTAAGTCCGTTTTCGAAAATAGCCTTATCGCTTGTAGTGATCATCAACAGTGCGATAGTGGCTCCTTATTTGGCGAACCCGAATAAAAAATTAATTTTGATTGGTTTTTTCGTTTTTTTGATTGCTACAAGCGGCTACTTTTTTTCATGGATGACCGGGCGTCTATTAAAATTTCAACAGGATGATATCATCACTTTAACGTTTACGGGTGGAATGAGGAATATTAGCGCTGGTGCAGTGCTTGCGATCACTTATTTTCCGCCGCAAGTGGCGGTACCGGTTGTCTTAGGCATGCTTTTTCAGCAGGTTTTAGCTTCTTTTTATGGACGCATGCTTGAAAAAGTTTATCACCATGCGCTTACTGAAAAAAAGTATGCGGCAAATGCAAAATGAACGCTTTTATGCAAAAAAGCATTTATAAAACGTTATGTGAGCATCCCCTTCAATTAAGGCATTTCTGCCTATATTGAAGGGGTTTTTTAAGGGCAATTTCAGGCATTGATGTGTTAATTATTTTATTCGCCAATTGGACGCAGAACTGGTAAGGAGCATCAATAATGACGTTACATGAATCAGCATTTTTTAATAGTATTTTAGTAATATTTACAACTTTAACTATAAATTAACAAAAATTAACTTTTTTTACAAGGAAAATAAAAGCAAATATAGAATTGCTTTGTAAGCGTGCGCTAATAGATCCTAAAAATAAATTACAGGAGGTATTTAAACAATGTTTCGGCTACTAGTCTCTGACAAAGTGAACAATGAAGGACTGAAACCGTTGATAGAATCAGAAGCGGTTGAAGTTGTCCAAAAAAGTGTATCGGAAGCAGAAGATGAACTAAATCTTTTTGATGCTCTTTTGGTGAGGAGCAGCACAAAAGTAACGAAAGAGCTTTTAGGAAAGATGACCTCTTTAAAAATTATCGGAAGAGTCGGAGTCGGTGTAGATAACATTGATATTGATGAGGCAACAAAGCAAGGAGTAATTGTCATTAATGCTCCCAATGGAAATACCATTTCGGTAGCCGAGCATACACTTGCGATGATTTCTTCTTTGATGAGGCACATTCCGCAAGCGAATATTTCAGTTAAAGCAAAAAAGTGGAATCGGTCAGCATTTGTTGGATCTGAACTTTACGGGAAGATCTTAGGCATTATCGGTTTTGGGCGCATTGGTATTGAAGTTGCCAAGCGGGCTAAAGCCTTTGGAATGAAAGTGCATGTATTTGATCCAATCCTAACTCCAGAGAGAGCAAATAATTTCGGTGTCGAAATGCTTTCTTTTGATGAAGTTCTTTCAAGTGCGGACATAATTACAGTTCATGCACCCCTGAACGAAAAAACGAGAGGATTGTTAAATAAAGATACATTGGCAAAAACAAGAAAAGGGGTAAGGATTATCAATTGTGCAAGAGGCGGAATTATTGAAGAAGAAGCTCTTTTAGAAGCTCTAGAAAATGGCCATGTCGCAGGTGCAGCGCTTGATGTTTTTGAAGTCGAACCGCCTATTCATTCAAAATTGGCTGATCATCCGTCAGTAATTGCGACGCCGCATATAGGAGCCTCGACAAAAGAAGCGCAGTTTAAGGTCGCTGCACAAATTGCCGAGGAAGTTTTGCGATTTATAAAAGGCATGCCTGTTAGGTTTTCTGTCAATTTTCCGCCCGTTGCACAGGAGGAGAATATTAACAAACAATTGATTTTACATTAAGAGTGCGGCTGAAAAACAAAAATTACAATTCCTTCTTGAATGGAATTTATATTTATTGGAGGATGATAGAGTTATGTATACAGAAATTCTCAGCGACAAGCTAAATTCGTTGAAGGAAAGAGGGCAATACCGTGAATTTATTACGATTAACCGCATATGCGGCCAGTATCCTTTGGCGAAGTTGAATGGCAAGGAAGATGAGCAGCCTGTTGTTGTTTGGTGCAGCAATGATTATCTGGGAATGTCCCAGCATCCTTTAGTAATTGAAGCGATGCAAGAAGCAATCCGGTTAAATGGAGCCGGTTCAGGCGGATCGCGGAACATAGGCGGCACACACTACCAATACACTTTGCTTGAATCATCATTGGCTGACTGGCACGGTAAAGAGGCAGCACTCGTTTTTCCGACCGGATACAGTTCAAATGATGCAACATTACAATGCTTATTGCGCCTGTTCCCTAATTGCATAGTGTTTTCCGACGAGCTTAATCATGCCTCCATTATCAATGGGATACGAAGTGCAAAAGCTGACCGCGCCATATTTAGGCATAATGATGTCGAACATTTGGAGGAATTACTAGCTTCCCAGCCGCATAATCGAGCCAAAATCATCGTATTCGAGTCAATATATTCGATGGACGGCGATATCGCACCGATTAAGGAAATTGTGAATCTTGCTAAAAAATATAACGCACTAACATTTCTCGATGAAGTTCATGCTATCGGTATGTACGGTCCTCGAGGAGCAGGAATAGCTGCAGAGCTTGGAGTTGCCAATCTCATTGACATTATACAAGGAACAATGGCGAAGGCGATAGGAGTGATAGGCGGGTATATTACTGCATCGGAATTGCTGATTGATGCTGTCCGCTCCTTTGCATCCGGCTTTATTTTTACTACCTCCCTGCCGCCGACAATTGTTGCTGCATGCTATACAAGCATCGGGTATTTGAAATCTTCTGATAAAGAGAGAAATGAACTGCATAGAAAGACTAATCAGCTAAGAAAGATGCTCGTTCAGGCAGGTATATCGGTAATGCCATCGAGTGTAACACACATTCTTCCTGTAATGATTAGGGATGCAAAAAAATGTAAGGCAGCTGCTCAAAGAATGCTTGAAAAACATAAAATCTATCTGCAGCCTATTAACCCGCCGACAGTTCCTGTTGGTACAGAACGGTTTCGAGTCAATGTTACACCGAACCACACTGAAGAGCAGATGTTGCAGCTAACCGATGCATTAAATGAAGTTTTTTGCCACTTTAATATTCCATTTGCACAATCGGCCGATGTGTTCGCATAATTGGTTAGAGATAACCTATTACAATTCTGAGATAAGAGTAGTCCATAGTTTTTTGCCACCCTTAACGTATACAACAGAATAGGAGAGGATATTTATTCATGGATCATAATTTAAAAATTGTTGCTAGAAAGGCAACCATCAATGATGTTGACATGCTGATTGATTTAAGGAAGCTGTTGCTCAATGAAGGGGCAGGCCACTATGTTTCGAAATCACCCGAAGAACAAATGGCATGGCAGAAAAGCTATCGGAAATGGCTTATTCACAATATACCTGCAAATGAAAAAATGGTAATTGCTGTAGCCCACTATGATGGCGAAACCGAAATATCGGCCTGTGCTATAGGAATCATTGATGAACGTGCGCCGATGAAAGGATGTTTAAACGGACTTGTTGGGTGGGTGCAATCGGTTGTTGTTCACCCTGAACGGCGCCGTAGAGGGTTTGCAGAATGTTTAATGAACTATATTTTGGACTGGTTTCAGGCCAATAATGTTGAAAAAGTTATCTTACAAACAACACCGATTGCAAAAAATTTATATAAAAAGCTCGGATTTATTGATTCAGGCGAAGAGCTTTTAATAAAAGAAATTTAAATGTTAAAGGGAGGCAACTGATGAACGTCTTAATTTGTGGTTTGGGATATGCAGGGACAAGATTTCTTAAAGCTTTTTCCAATATGAATAAAGATATTGTTGGAGCTAGAAAAATCAATTTTGCATATGTTAATAGAAATCCTAAACGCAGGGATATTCAATACTTTAAAGAGGTGGATGCTGCTATTGAACAATTTGAGCCTCACATTATTGTAATTAGTGTAAATGATGAGTTCCACATGGATATAATTAAAAAGTTGGAAGGATACAAAGGCTTTGTTATTTGCGAGAAGCCCTTGGCGAATACGAACGATGATTTAGAGCTGCTGGAAGCGAAACTTAAAAGTGTATCTGGATTCTGTCTTAACCTTATAGAACGTTACTCTGATGCAACCATCGTCTTGAAAAAGTTTGTTGAAGAGCATAATTTGCAGCTTATTCGGGCCAATTTTTACTGGGGAAAGAACAGAATGAATGATTATAGGCCAACTGTAGGTGTGATCAGCGAAATAATCCATCCGCTAGATCTTATCCAATGGATTTGTGCATCCAATACTGATCTGGAGTTAAAGTCTATTCAAGGCACTCGATCAGACTTCTCCGTATCAGGTTCTGACGTACTTGACAGTGCAGCCGTAACTGCATGTTTAGGAAAAGCGGCAATAACCGGGTATAGCAGCTTCGTAAATATTGTCCGAAAGAGAGAAGTCGATCTTGTATTCGCTTCTCCACAAAACCGTCTAATCTTTGCCAATATGGTGTTTGATACACCTGTATGGGATGTTGACCATCTTCGTATATGGGAAAGAACTCCTTTCGGAGAACAGGTCATAATGGACATGAAAACGAATATTGATGACTCGAAGCCTGAACTAAAAACAATACGCAAATTGGTAAGATTGGTTAATGATGTTGGCGGGTATGTAGTAAACGGAGCAGCTCCTTCACAACCGTTTGCTAGCCTTCAAACAGCTTTGAAGCTCCAAAAATTATTAAATACAATAGAACGTGATGCTCAGACAATTGGACCGATAAATTATGTTGTTGGTTCACAACGGGAAATTTACAACGATGAAAATGATTGGGAGCGTCTAGGCTAAATGAATGCAAAATTTCAATTGATAATAATTGTAAATTTATCGGTTTTTTGAACCAATTTTTTAACGGCAAAATGATGTTAAAGACAAAAAAAGAGGAGATAGATACAAGAGTTCTTTCCCCAATCATCAAATCGGCTGCTAAAATGCATTGAAATTTACTTTGGCAGAGAGGGAAATGATTATTTTCATTGTACTCCTGCTTCTTTTTTTATTGCGGTTATTTCAATTATTCTCCTTGTTTAATTAAGGATTTGATAGAGAATTTTAATTGCCAGTATCATTTCATGAGATTATTTCTATTAAACTTGGTGAAAAAACGGAATGACAGATTTTCTCATTAAGTTAAGAAATGCATGAACAGTTGGAGACAAATTTCCACTTTTCCACGCAAAGGCAGTTGAAGTAGTAATTGGGTTGTTGTAAATGTCGCGATAGACAACTTTATTTTTTAATACATGCTGGATAGAGGATGGTACAATCGCTACGCCCATTCCTGATGAAACAAGGGATAGGACTGTAGGCAATTCTTGTGTTTCTTGAACTACTTTAGGATGGAATCCCGCTTGATAGCGACTGTTTATCACAGTATCATAGTGGCTTTGATTTGCCTTCCTTCCCGTCAAAATAAATGAATCGCCCGCCAATTCTTCAAGATGAATCGGGGAAGTGCCGGAAGCTAGCCGATGATCCTCTGGCAGAGCAATCATCATTCGTTCTTGCCGAATAACCTCGAAATGAATTCCGTCATTTTTTATGTTGGCGGGTTGGCAAAGGATTCCTATATCAATTGCGCCCTCATGCAAAGCTTTTAATTGCTCTCTAGTTGTCAATTGTTGCAAATCTATATGAATATTAGGATATGCTTTACGATAGTGCTCTATAATTGTTGGAAGAATATCATAGGCTGATGAGGAAATGAATCCTATCGCTATTTCTCCGACCTCTCCACGGTTCACCCTTTTTACTGATTCGACAGCTTCCTCCAGATCTTTGAAAATTTGATTAACTTTTTCCAAAAACAATTGGCCTTCTTTCGTCAGTTCTACTTTTCTTTTCGTTCGATGGAAAAGAGGCACGCCTATTTCTTCTTCTAATTGTCGGATTTGAAGGCTTAAAGGCGGCTGTGCCATATTTAAACGGGCTGCAGCTTTCCCAAAATGCAAATCTTCAGCAACTGTTAAGAAATATTTCAAGTGGCGCAGTTCCAATTAATCTCCTCCTTTATTAATATTTATAAGATATTAGTAGTTTTATAAATATATATTAGACATATTACATTCCGTCTTGTAAAGTGAAAAATAGATAAATCTTCCGTAAAGATAATTCCGTAAAAATGGAGGCTAAGTTATCATGCAAAAAGTTTTTCTCTTGACGATCGGTATGTTCGCTCTTGGGTTTGATGCTTATGTGATAGCTGGTTTGCTTCCGGATATCGGTGCAACTTTTCATATAACTCCTTCACAAACAGGGCAAGCCGTGAGCGTCTTTACGCTTTGTTATGCACTGGCCGCTCCGGTATTTGCAACACTGCTTGCTGGAAAACCGATGCGCAATATTTTATTGTTGGCGCTCGCAGTATTCTCGATAGGCAACGGGATAAGTGCACTAGCTTCAAATTTTTCCATGTTGCTGATTGCACGGGCAATTGCAGGCATCGGCGCCGGACTTTACTCTCCGCTAGCATCAGCAGCTGCAGCATCACTAGTGCCCGAACAGAAACGCGGCAGAGCACTTGGCATGACTCTTGGCGGCATGAGCACTGGAACAGTGATAGGAGTCCCTCTTGGACTGGTGATTGCGGAACATCTGAAGTGGAATGGAACTCTTTGGGTGATCACTGCACTAGGCTTAATTGCCATGATGGGAATTGCCATCTGGTTTCCACATTTTGCAGCTTCAGCTCCACCTTCACTCCGCCAGCGCGTCGCAATGATGACAAATGGACGGGTTGCAGCAATTGTTGGCATCACTTTTATGACCAGTGTTGCCAGCTTGGGTCTTTACACATATATTGCTGTTATTTTGAATAACTTGGCGGACATTTCCAACAACACGCCATATCTTTGGGCATGGGGAATTGGCGGCGTAGTTGGCAGTTTTTCCATCGGTGCTTTGATTGACCGGACAGGCAAACCGGGTTTGCTCATGGCAGGAATTTTGGCCATAATGGCTTTGTCCATGTTCAGTGTGCCATTCGCCCTTTCATTTCCGATCCTGTCATTTCTGCCTTTTATTCTATGGGGGGCGATGGGCTGGGCATCGCAAGCCCCGCAGCAGCATGAATTGCTTCACATACAGCCTAATCAAGGTGCAGCGGCCGTTGCTTTGAACAGTTCCGCAAATTATTTGGGCAGTGCAATAGGTTCTCTTCTTGGAGGGATAGTGATGCTGGCTGGATTGGCTCCTTCCCAACTTCCGTTTGCCGCCGGCGGCCTTGCATTAGTGACATTACTGGGACAATGGGGGATTTTATCAAGCAAAAGAAAGCATGAAAGTGAGAGAAAACAATCTATGCAACAATGACTATCTCTAGATTGAATAAACATATCATACTCATTTGTCAAATATCAAAGGGGTTGTTTATAAAATTTTATACAGCGAGCCATACTAAATAATGGTGATGGCTGAATGTACGAAAAAGAAGAATTGATCCGCTTTGTCCAAGAAGCGAAAAAGTATGGGCATCAGGGGAAAGTTGCCAGTTACATACCGGCTCTTGGCAAAGCGAATCCAAATGATTTATCTATTGCTATATATATGCCTGATGGGAGAATCATTGACGCTGGGGATGTAACGGTAAAAGTGACGCTTCAAAGCATTTCAAAAATTATCGCTTTAGCTCTTGTCATTATGGATCACGGTGAAAAGGAGGTATTCAAAAAAGTTGGGATGGAGCCGACGGGCGATCCGTTTCATTCCATTGCTAAGCTTGAGGAAACACAGCCTACAAAGCCGCTGAATCCGATGATCAATGCCGGTGCACTTGCCGTAACGCATATGATTTCGGGAAGAACGGTGAAAGAACGGCTGCAGAGACTCATTCGTTTTGTCCGCAAGCTAACAGGAAATCCAACCATTTCTTATTCGCAAGAAGTCGCTCAATCCGAATTTGAAACCGCGTTTTTAAACCGCTCCTTATGTTATTTTCTTCGACAGCATAATATTATAAACGAAGATGTCGAAGATTTGATGGAGCTTTACACGAAGCAATGCGCCATTGAAATGACATGCATCGATTTGGCGCGCATCGGCCTCGTTTTTGCGATGGATGGGCGCGATCCGTTTACAGAAGAGGAAATCATGCCGCTTGATGTAGCGCGTATTTGCAAAACGTTTATGGTCACCTGCGGCATGTATAATGCTTCGGGAGAATTTGCGATTAAAATCGGGATTCCGGCAAAAAGCGGCGTCTCAGGAGGCATACTCGCATCTGTTCCAAAAAGATGCGGCATCGGCATATTCGGTCCAGCATTGGATGACAAAGGCAATAGTCTGACCGGCATCAAACTGCTTGAATTTTTATCTAAAACATATTCATTAAGTATTTTCTAATATTTGAGGAGGAGACATACGATGCGTGAATTCACTGTTAAATTTCACCTTGAAGATGATATGGAAGAAATGAAAGTGCAAAAGCTGAGCCCGGATGATTTTGAAAGGGTGACAGAAGGAGGGACAAGACATTTGTTTGATCTCGATACAAACATTGGTTTTTTCGTCTTTTTTGACGCTGAGGACAGCGATGGCAATATGTCTTATCTTTCCCTTCGCTACGAGGAGGACGAGGAAGATCCGAGCGAATGCTACCGGTTTGAACTAAAAGACTTTTATGAATTTATAGCTCTTTATCTAAATGACTTAGAATTCGGTGATGAAGTGATGGCGGAGCAGGAGGAAGAGGAAATATACAGCCCCATTCAGCATCTTGCTCATCTTCTTTTCCATGTTGCTGAAGAAGGGAAAACAGTTGAAGTTTGAATACGTTGAATGAAATCCAGGGCATGCATACGAATTCAAATGCCAATTTTTCAGAAAGGCTTATTTTCAATCAACAACATCTATGTGTTTCAGAATTGCATTTTTTGTAATAAATGAAAGTACCGCGGGCGATCCAGATTGATGTTCACCGTTTCGTTAGGGCTTGGCAGGAGAAACGATTTTTGAAAAGTGCTTTTGAACTATGGATTTGGCGAAAAGGTAAGAGGCGCATAATATCGAGCGGCGTCCGATCTTTTTTATATTTCAATGTTTTTTTACCTTTTGTTCATCGTTTCGTCATATTTTTTGCCTAGTATGTGAATAAGACAAACGATGAAGAAGAGGAGGGCTTTTGCTATGGGATATTATGATGAAATAGATCAAAACAATCGTGTGGAAAGAAAAAAGAACAGTTTGTTGAAGCCGGTTCTTTCTTCTTTAATCAGCGGTGTTTTGGGCGGAGCTGTTGTATACGGTGCGTTGACCTACTTGCCATTCCAAGATCATAACAAAGCTTCAAATGAAACAGAGCATGCAGCGGTCAGTCAAAATACAAACGATCAGGAAGCATCTGTTAATGTTGCGAAGATTTCCAATCAAGGCGATATTGCAGAAATTGCTGAAAAACTTTCACCAGCGATTGTCGGCATTTCTAATTTGCAGCAGCAAAGGACAGATTGGTTTGGATCGCGCCAAGATTCTTCCAGCGAAGAAGTGGAAAGCGGAAGCGGAACAGGAATTATCTTTAAAAAGTCCGGCAATGATGTTTTTATTGTTACAAATAACCATGTTATTGAAGGGGCTTCTTCATTGGAGGTAACGCTTTCCAATGGCGATAAGGAAAAAGCAGAGGTAGTCGGTGCTGACTCATTGACAGACTTGGCCGTCATAAAAATTAATAACAATAGTGTTAACACAGTAGCTGAGTTTGGTGATTCCGATAATATACGAGTCGGCGATCAGGTCATTGCAATCGGGAATCCGCTTGGCAGCGATCTTTCTAGAACTGTAACAGAAGGGATTATCAGCGGAGTCAATCGCACAGTGACGATTACAACTTCTGAAGGAGACTGGGCGCTTGATGTCATTCAAACTGATGCAGCGATCAATCCAGGAAACAGCGGAGGCCCTTTAATTAACATGGATGGGAAAGTCATCGGCGTCAGCAGTATGAAAATCAGCCAGGAAGGTGTGGAAGGGCTCGGATTTGCTATTCCAAGCAATGATGTTGTGAAGGCGATCAATCAATTAATGGAAAAAGGAAAAATTGACCGTCCGTTTCTTGGAGTTGCATTATTAAATGTAAGCGAGCTTCCTGATTATTTCCTTAGAGACACACTCAATTTGCCATCTGACGTTAAAGAAGGTGCGGTAGTTGGAAGAGTTCAGGCAAATTCTCCCGCCGATCAGGCCGGATTGCAGGAAAAGGATGTGATCGTCGCATTGGATGGGCAAAGCATTCACAACACGAGTGAGTTAAGAAAATATTTGTACAGTGAAAAGAAATCAGGGGACTCAGTCAAAGTCAAATTATATCGGGACGGAAAAGAAAAGACCGTCACAGTTACCCTTTCAAGTCAAGACTTATCGCAAACCTGATCGGGAATAGTATTAAAAAGAAAGGGCCAGCAAAAAGTCAGTTCAATTAACTTTTTGCAAAGCCCTTTTTTCAATGGGAATCTTTTCCATCAATGGGAAAATGATCTACCTCTGATAAATGAATGATATTCGCCAATTAACAACAGCATCATTTGCTTAGAAAATTTTCATCGCTATACATAACTTGTTTACATATTTGCTTCGCTAGACGAGATATTTTTTGGTTGAGCAGATTGTACAGCTTTGCTTGAGATTGCTAAAACAAATAAACAACTAATACTAATTAAAACTCCGTCCAATATTAGTGGAGCTCCCCAGCTGCCTGTGCTGTCTCTTAAATATCCTGATACGACTGGCGACAATACGGCGCCAATTTCTGCTATCAGATTCAGCATGCCAAATGCCCCGCCTTGTTTGCCTTCCGGCGCCAATTCCGCATTTAAGGCATGTGAAACCGGCTGCAATGCAAAAAAGAATAATCCTGATATAAATAAAATGATTGACGTAATAATCGGGCTGCTATTTTCCGTTTGAATATACCAAGCAAAAACAAATATTGAAACAGCTAAAAGAAAAGTTAAAAGCGCTAATACATTTCTGCGGCCGTTCGGTCTATCAGCTAACAGGTCAGAAATTTTTCCGCCAAGCGGGAACCCGATAACCCCTGCTACTGCGTTAAATGAAGCTACTGCTGCTGCGGCAACTAGTGCTCCGCCGCCAAATTCTTGGACAATTGCCGTAGACCAGAATCCATACAACCATAAATGCCATAAAATCGGCAGGAAAGATAGATAAAGGAAAAACAGGTCTTTATTCATAATCAAAGGGTGCACTTCTGATTTTTTTGTTACATAAAGATATATGATCAATATGGGGGCTAAACTAGCCAAAATAAAAGCTATGACAATCGATGAGAGCCCTAATTTTGTTGATGTGAAGTATATAGCCATGATGATAACCAAAAACACAAGTGAATAAATACTTAAGTGATATAACGATTTTCCGTAAAATTCCTTCACACCAGGTGAATTTGGATCTGCTGATTGTATCAATTTTTTATCAGGCTTCATAAATTTAAACATAAGAACAGCAACGATTAAAGTAATGAATCCCATGAATAGAAAAGGAACTCTCCAAGCCTCATATCCCATTAGAGGAACAAAAGCTTCCAGAAGAAGAGGTGTACCGATTGTTGCCAACGTTAAGCCGATAGACAGACCAGTAATAACAACTCCCATTCCTAAGCCCATTTTTTCCGGAGGAGTGTTGAAAGCAATATAGGATCTGTCATTTGAATAAAGGATTCCTTCACCTAATCCAAGTAATACACGGAATAAAACAAACATGACGAGACCGCCTGATAAGCCTGTGAAAAAAGTGGCGACGGCTGCCCACAAAATACTTAATATAATAATAGGGCGGTATCCAAATTTATCTCCCAAGTTTCCTCCAGGAAATTGGTTTAACATAAATCCGGCAAAAAACAAACTGCCTATTAAACCCCCAAATTCATGAGGATTCGGGACATCTGAAAAAAATGATATTTTATGTTCTATCATCCAAGTAACAATTGGGCCTGTCGCAGTTCTGTCGATATAAGAAACAACCCATCCTAGGAACAACATTCCCCATATTGTATGGTACCTTTCCCATTTTTTCATTATCATTTTCACTCCTATCTAGATTTAAAATTTAACACAACTTTTAGATAGCGCTTACATAAAAGGGCAAAAAGAAATAGAAAATGCTGCTGGTTGAATATAAGATCAATTGGATGCTGATTTTCTATATTTCGGACGATGTGCGATGAAAGGAATATAAAATTTTTTAGACTACATTCTTGATGATTCCATCTAGTTTTGAACTTTCTCCGCAGCTTTAAAGTTTTGTACTTTCCGCTATTCCCAATGAGTTCAAATTTTAAATGCTTTTTGCTCCCGCTTTTTAAACTGTGGAATGGTTTTTTTCCTCTCTCATTTGATTTTCTTGACTAATAGCGGGCAAATATACATCTAAAACAGCGGAACGGCCAGACTTGACAGTTTTTATTGCTTCATTCAGAGCCTCTTTCAGCTCATGAGGGTTTTCTATTTTTCTTGCATAGGCGCCACCTGCAGCTTCTGCAATTTTCGAAAGATCAGCATGAGGAGTGAAATCTACGAAAAATTGATTCGTTTCATTTGCGATCCCATTCGGATGAACAGCTAAGGTTGACAGTTTCGGAGATTTCCAACCGCGATTATTATAAATTACGGTTAAAAATGGCGCGTCATATTTTTGCGATATCCAATGAACGCTCGAAGGGACGCTAAACAGATAAGATCCATCTCCAGTAAGGCTGATCACTGTTTTAGACGGGTCTGCCAGTTTTGCTCCTATCGCTGCTCCGCCGTTCCATCCAAGTCCGCCTCCGCCGCTGCCAAAAATAGAACCTGGTTTGGTCATTTGCAAATGGGTATATAATGTTTGGAAATTTGAAATGCCTTCATTGACAATAATCGTGTTTTCATCGCACACTTCCCGTATGCAGGCAGTTAAATACTCAGGCGTGATAATGTCGTCAAAAAATTGTTCAGCTTTTTTCCATTCTTCACGCTGAGCTTTATGATATTTTTCTATTTGTTTTCTCCTTTCATTTACTTGCAAGCTGTCAATGTCAGCGTTTTTAATCACTTCGTTCAACTGGTGCAAGGCCGTTTCGGCATCAGCTGCGAAAAAACGTTTTGATGGGATATACCATAATGTCATCCCTTCCTTCAGCGGATCTTCATCAATATAGTAAATCGTACAATTTGGCGATGGTTTATTATTCACTGGAATCCAAGGAACATCACTGTCAATGACCATTATAAAATCTGCTTTTTCGATTAAATCGTTTTGTGTTGAAGTATTCCACTGATATCCGCAATGAAGCGGGTGATCAGATGGAAAGTTCATATAGTTTGGCACTGACTCTAAAACAGGTATCGCAAGTTTTTCACAAAATTGAACGAGTTCTTTCACCGCTTGTTTGTTTTTGCCAATATATGACGTGACAATGAGCGGATTATTTGCTGCCAGTAAATCTTTCACTAAAGGATCTATTTCTTGCGGTGCCAGTGCACGCGCTGCAATTGGTCTCCATTGCTCAGGATGAATTTCTACTTTTTCTACTTCCTCCTCCAAAACTTCTCTAGCGCTCGTCAAATATACGGGTCCTTTCGGGCTGCTTTGAGCAATTTGCAGTGCACGATGGACAATTTGTTTTACATTTTTCCCGGTGCGAATCTCATGAGTATACTTCATGTAACCCCTTACAATTCCGGGCTGATCGGGAACATCCTGAATCCAGTGAATAAATTCGTTCCTGCTTCCCCGAAGCTCCCCTTCTTGAGTATATGGAGAAGTTCCGGCAAAAATGAGGACAGGCACCCGACCTTTCCAAGCATTGTGAATGGCAGCGCCAAGGTTTTGCGTGCCGCATTCAACATGCACTAAAACAGCTTGAGGTTTCCCGCTTACTTGAGCATATCCATGTGCAGCGCTTAAGGCAACCATTTCATGTGGACAAGTAATGATTTTCGGAAAATCAATTCCCTCTTTTTCAGCTTCGGCAAGGGCTTCAATAATGGCAGGGTGATCGCTTCCTAGATTTGAAAAAATAAAGGAAACATCAGCTTCTTGTAACGCTTCTAAAAGTGCCTTGCTTGTCGTATATCGGCTGGTCAAACAACACACACCCTTTCAACATAATTTAGATAATTAATACTAGTCAGATAATTCCGTAATCAGAATTGTACTTGAAAAGAAAAGATAGTACAATACTATAATAACTATCATAATAATAGAAAATATCTATAGAAAGGAGCTATAAAATGGAGTTCCGTCTTTTGCAATATTTTGCAATATTGAGTCAAGAGCTGCATTTTACGAAAGCTGCAGAAAAGCTGGGGATTACGCAACCAACATTAAGCCAGCAAATTCGCCTTCTTGAAAACAGTCTTGATACAGTTCTTTTTCGAAGAATGGGGAAAAAAATTGAATTAACGGAAAGCGGAGAGATTTTACTTGAACATGTGAAAAAAATTTTTTCTGAAATTGATCAAGCAAAAATTAAAATACATGAATTAAAAGGATTGAATCGCGGCCATTTAAAAATCGGATGTGTTGGCAATCATCTTCTTTATTCTTCCTTGCTTACGTTTCACTCACAGTTTCCAAATATAAAACTCTCTGTTTACGATCTAAAAACGGAAGAAACGTTAGAAAAAATAGTCAAGTCTGAGCTCGATATAGGGATTGTCTATTTACCAGTTCATCATCCGCAAGTAGAGGTTATTAAATGGTTTTCATTAGAGTTTTTTGCCATTGTATCCCTTGATCATCCTTTAGCTGAAAAAAATTTAATATATTTGGAAGAGCTTCAATCGTACCCGATCTTTTTATTGCCCGAGCAATATGTTCTTAGACAGACGATCGATTCATTTTGTAATAAAGAAGGCATTAAGTTAAACCCAATTGTGGAATTGTCGGATACGTATTCGTTGTTAAAGATGACGCTTTTACATAACGGAATTACGATCCTGCCAAAGCTTTATGTTGAAAACAGCCCGGAGTTTTCTGTCAAGCTTTTGAAAATTGCAGACGAACTTCCGCGTAAAGAGGTTGCAATTATTTATCGAAAAGGTCTTCTTTCTTCCACTGCCATTCGAACATTTATCCAGCAGCTGACAAGGAGATGACTCATTTTAATTTTTAAATAGGTAAAATATTGGATTTGCTTTCAAAGGAAGGTAGGGATAGAATCTATACGTATACATTTTTTAATAGAGGAGCGAATAACAATTGGATTTATTTTCAGTTGGTATATCTATTTCATCTGACGCCATCATTGCCTTATTAAAAATTATTGCAATCGATATTATTTTATCCGGCGATAACGCAGTTGTAATTGCAATGGCAACGAGAAATCTGCCGAAAGAACAGCAAAACAGAGCTATATTCTGGGGGACTGGAGGTGCGGTCGCATTACGGATTTTGTTTGCATCCGTTATTGTTGTCCTGTTGAAAATCCCATTTGTCAACATTGTCGGCGGATTTTTGCTGCTTTGGATTGCTTATAAAGTTTTGGTAGATGACGGAGAAGCTGCGCATGTCCAATCTCAAAGCAGTCTGCTTAAAGCTATTCAAACGATCATTCTTGCAGATGCCGTCATGAGTTTGGATAATGTGGTTGCAGTAGCAGGTGCGGCACACGGCCATATCGGCATGATTGCGGTTGGAGTTTTGATCAGTATTCCAATTATGATTTTTGGATCAAAAGCGATCGTAAAATTAATGAACAAATTTCAATGGATTGTATATGTTGGATCTGGAATTTTAGCTTGGACCGCCGGTGAGATGATCTTTAAGGATAAGCATATTGAACAATGGTTTCACATCCAAAACTTGTGGATCGAATATTTACTTATCGGAATTATGACATTGATTGTGTTAGCGATCGGTTATGAGAAAAATAAGCGTGCAGAGAAAGAAAATAAATTGCAGCATAGTGCTTAGCAGGCGGCTGTTGAAACGGCGCCTGTTTTTTTATGAAAAGAAATTCCACGTTTTAATAGATTTAGTTATGTCTAAAATTTTTGTTATCGGAAAATATGCACACTTCTGTAAAATGACGGTTTCTTTTGCAACAGCTCTAATTTGCATGTAAATTCGAGAGTTCGTTCTTTGTGTATAAGCATTCATCGTCCAGAGAAGGTGAGTGCTTTTTTATTTTATCCACAGATATTTCAGACAATTCACTACTTATACACATTATCCATACTGTTTTTGTGGATATTATGTAACTGTTGGAGCTTAAGAAGCTGGATTTTTTCCATAAAATCCTACTATGAATGTGGATAACTATAGTAATTGTTAACAATTTGTGAAATATTTCACAAATATATTGAAGTTAAATTCAGAAAATTATATATTGAAATTGAAGAGGTTAGTGAAATATTTCACAAACTTCTTCGAAAAATAAAAGTGAAAAAACAAACAAAGGAGATGGTTGAAGATGGAATGGCTGAAAGGTCCAAAAATGGCGGTTGTCTGGGCGGCTCTTAGAATTTGGCTCGGTTATCAATGGTTTGTCGCGGGAGTCGAAAAGCTGGGTGGATTTGATGCGACAGGATTTTTAAAAGGGGCGATTGCTAAAGCAACCGGAGAACATCCGGCCGTTCAAGGATGGTATGCAGCGTTCCTTGAAAACTTTGCTCTTCCGAATGTAGAACTTTTTAATTTTATTATTCCAATTGGAGAAGTGTTAGTTGGCATCGGACTGATTTTGGGATTGTTTACAACTCCTGCATTAATTGCTGGTGCGTTTATGAACTTGAATTTTATGTTAGCTGGAACAACAAGCACGAATCCGATTATGTACACTGAAGCAATCATTTTAATGGCAGTAGGCGCAGCTGCGTATTATTGGGGAGCTGATCGGTTTATCCTGCCGTATTTGAGAGATAAATTTACAAACAAAAAATTCAATCAACAAGCAAATGTTTAAATGCAGCAATCATCTTGACTTTTAAAAATTTTTGAAACATAATTTTAAAAAAAGTATATTTTCGGCGTTGAAAGGGGCCAGTAAATAGACTTTAGGCGAAAAAGAGAGTGAAACCCTATGGCTGAAAGGTTTCATCGCTGATAAGCTATTGAACCTACCCCTGGAGCTGTCAGGCTCATAACCTGACCGTATCCTTCGTTACAGGCTAAAGGGAGCACTAAACTAGTGCTAAAAAAGGTGGTACCGCGGATATAGACTCATATTCGTCCTTTTTCGAAAGGATGATATGAGTCTTTTTTATGACTGTCAAGCAATGAAGAGGTGTTTTTTAGTGAGGAAAAAGCGAGTGGTCGTAAAAATAGGAAGCAGTTCTTTAACAGATGACAACGGGGGACTCAGTAAAGAAAAGCTGCACGAGCATGTTGAAGCGATTGCTAAATTGAAGGAAGCAGGGTATGAAGTAATTTTAATTTCGTCAGGAGCGGTATCAGCAGGGTATGGAGATCTTGGATATCCTTCCAGGCCTGTGACAATTAGAGGAAAACAGGCGGCTGCGGCAGTGGGTCAAGGGCTGCTTATCCAGGCTTATACAGAAGCATTTAAAAAATACGGCATTGTATGTGCCCAGCTTTTGATGACAAGGAGCAATTTTCAGCATAAAGAGCAATATCAAAACGCATACGCCACCTTATCGGAGCTTCTAAAGCGGCAAGTGCTCCCGATCATCAATGAAAATGATTCGGTTTCGATTGAGGAATTGACGTTTGGAGACAACGATATGCTGTCAGCTCTTGTGAGCGGATTATTGCATGCCGATTTTCTTATTATTTTGACGGATATTAACGGTTTATATGAAGAAGATCCTACCAAAAATCCGAATGCGAAACGATTTGATTTTTTGCCGGAAGTAACAGATGAATTAATTGAACAAACAGAGGCAACATCCGGTTCGAAAGTTGGAACAGGTGGCATGAAATCAAAGCTCATGGCGGCAAAAACGGCACTTGCCCTCGGTGTATCCGTATTTATCGGGAAAGGTCAAGGAAAAGAGAAATTAATCGAAATTTTAAATGGGAACGGTGACGGAACATATATTGGCAAAAACGATTTAAGTGCTGTTCGTAATTCAAAAGCATGGATTGCTCTTCATTCGATCATATCTGGTGATGTGGAAGTCGATGATGGAGCAGTAGCGGCTATTTTGAAGGAAGGGAAATCGCTCCTTCCTGCTGGCGTTAAGCGTGTCAGCGGCAACTTTCAATCCGGAGACGTGGTGCAAATTTTAAACAAGGAACAAAAGCTGATCGGAAAAGGCATAGTCAATTATTCATCTGAAGAATTAAAAGAAATTATGGGCATGCCGAGTCAAAAAGCGATGGAAATGACAAAGCGCATACATCCTGAAGTGGTTCACCGTGATCAATTTGTAGCGATAACGAGTAAGGAGATGATGATATGAGTGAAGTGTTGACAAAAGGGAAGCTGGCAAAAGAAGCTGCTGCCAAGCTGGTTGCAAAGACTACTGAAGAAAAAAACAACGCATTATCAATCATCGCTGAACAATTGCAAAAAGAAACGCCTTATATTTTAAAAGAAAATGAAAAAGACATTGAAAACGGGAAAGCGAATGGTTTATCCGACGCTCTAATTGACCGTCTTCTTTTAAACGAAGAACGAATTAACGGAATGATTGAATCGTTAAGACAATTGATTTATTTGCAAGATCCAGTTGGGGAAGTGCTGGAAAGCTGGACTCGTCCGAACGGTTTACAAATCGAAAAAGTTCGGGTGCCGCTCGGAGTTGTTGGGATGATTTACGAAGCCAGACCAAATGTGACAATTGATGCCTCAAGCCTTTGCTTAAAAACAGGGAACGCTGTTCTTCTTCGCGGCAGCTCATCCGCATTGCATTCAAATATGGCGATCGTAAAGGTGATACGAGAGGCGTTAGAAAAAGCGAATTTTCCTGCCGACAGTGTACAGCTTCTGGAAGATACCAGCAGGGAAACGGCAGCGGAAATGTTCAAATTAAATGATTATTTAGATGTGTTAATTCCTCGCGGAGGGAAAAATCTGATTAAAACAGTTGTTGAAAATTCATCTGTCCCTGTGTTAGAAACGGGCGCAGGCAATTGTCATGTGTTTATTGATGAATCAGCAGACAAAAAGATGGCGATTGATATAACTGTAAACGCAAAAACACAAAGACCTTCCGTCTGCAATGCAGCCGAAACTCTTCTCATCCATGAAAATTGGAATAAGGAGTATATTCGCGAGCTCATTGAAAAGCTCGAGGAGAAAAATGTGGAGTTGCGTGTCGATCAAGCATTGTACAATGAATTCCCGCATTTGAAATTAGCGACAGAAGAAGATTGGGAAACGGAATATTTAGATTATACAATGGCGGTGAAACTTGTTTCGAATGTAGATGAAGCAATCGATCATATTAATCGTTACGGAACAAACCATTCTGAGGCAATTATCACAGAAAATGCCGCAAATGTAGAAAAGTTTTTCAAATTAGTTGATTCCGCAGCTCTTTACCACAACGCATCGACGCGCTTTACAGACGGATTTGAATTTGGGTTTGGCGCAGAAATCGGGATCAGCACGCAAAAGCTCCATGCCAGAGGACCGATGGGACTCCCTGCACTGACTTCTACAAAATATATTATTAAAGGAAGCGGACAGATTAGAGAATAAGAAATGATAAAAAAATGGAAGCAGACATCTTGATTCGTTCGGATGTCTTCTTCCAATTTTTTTATGCTTCCTTCAATCTGCTTTCTTCGTCTGTCATGAAACCGTTTCGTTTTGTATACAGTGTGTACATATCCTTTGAAATTTCAAAGATGTTGTATAAGTTTTTGTTTTCAATATGGGGAAGCTGACGAGATTCATCGGCAAGGGAGACATATGGAAGCTTCTGCGCGGCTTTCATGGAACGTTCATTGTCTTTCCGTATTTTCATAAAGATCGTTTGAATTCCAAATTCATAAAAAATCTCTTGAAAAAAAGCGTCCTTAGCAAGCTGATTATATCCTTTACCATGGTACGGCTTGCCGAGCCAAGTTCCGAGAAATCCAGTTTGATCAAAAATATCATACAAGCTGATTGTTCCAATAGGAGAGCCCCATTCATCCAAAATGGTGCGGGAAATTAATTCCCCTCGTTCCTCTGCTTCAATCAACTGTTTTGTTATAAACATGTATTCTTCAATCGACGTTGCTTTATGACGAACATAAGGGAAGACCTCTGGATGAACCATAAGTTCGAACAACTCTTGACAATCCGCTAGATCACGTTTTTTTAACATGCTCATCCTCCTCTATCAACGAGGGCGGTTACCACGAAATCTAACGGATCCCACCCTCGAAATTTTTATTTATCAAGTAAAAATTTCGGGGTGGGAATCGAACCCACTAGAACCGGTCAAAAGACCGGTGGCGCACCATTTGCCTTCCCTTAAAAACAAATAAATTTAATTGTCAGCATTTCTTCTAGTATCATACTTGATTTCTATGGAAAAGAAAACAAAAAATTTGTAAAAAGATTATTAAGAAAATTTTACTTTTTTCTTACTACTTTAAGAGTTTCTATAAGCAGTGAATAGGACAAAATTACAATATTTTCTTTGACGATATTTTTTTCCTATTGCTTTGATGCAATAACAATGAGGACCGCATTTCCTGACTGAAGCAGATTTGCCTGCTGCCAGCAAAATATTTAGAAATCATAATAAGAACGGTTGAATTTTGCTTCATAGTTTTATAGCATCAACGGCTAGAAAAGTCAGCAAAACGTTCCTTACAAGCTGAAAAATCTATTGTTACAGTATTCATACACTTTCATGCTTAAAACTTCCATTTATTTATTTTTTCTATGGTACTATAAAAATGAGGTGTCTGTACATGTTTATTGTAAAAATAGAAGTTCAACCTAAAAAGAAAAATCGTTTTAATATTTACGTCGATAGAGGAAACGGTGAAATATTTGCTTTTAGCGTCGGGGAAGATGTTTTAATTAAGCACGGGCTAAGAAAAGGGATGGAGCTTGATGAGCTGGATATAGATGCGATTTTGCACGAGGATCAAATAAAAGCAGCATTCAACAAAGCTTTAACTTTTCTTGGCTATCGAATGAGATCGGAAAAAGAGGTCCGTGACCATCTTGTAAGTCAAGGTATAGATGAGAGGGTTATTGAACGTGTAATGGTTGAGCTTCAATTAAAAAATTATGTAAATGACAAGGAGTTTGCGGAAGCCTTTGTAAGAACGCAAATGAAAACCACTTTGAAAGGGCCCGGCATAATAAAAGCAGAACTGGGACAAAAAGGGATTGAGAACGATTTGATAGAAGCAGCTCTTCATCATTTCACGACAGAAAGACAAATAGAAGCAGCGTATAAATTAGCTGAAAAGCAATTGGGAAAAAAAGCGAACATATCTATGTCGCAGCTAAAGCAAAAAATAGAGCAGACAATGTTTAGGAAAGGTTTTTCATCCGAAGTGATTCAAGCTGTTTTAGAGATGCTGCCTTTACATGAACGTCATGACCAAGAATGGGAAGCATTATTAATACAAGGCGAAAAAGGGAAAAAAAAGTATTCCCATCTAGATATGTACACATATCGTCAAAAGCTTGCGCAATTTTTATATCGAAAAGGTTTTTCGCAAGAACTTATTCAGCAATATTTGCAAAAACACTTAGAGAAAAGCGAGGAATAGGAAATGGAAAAACGGTACAGTGAAATGACGGAATACGAGCTAAAAAATGAAATTGCCCGATTAAAAGAAAAAGCGCGCAAAGCGGAACAGCACGGAATGATCAACGAATATGCTGTCCTGGAAAGGAAAATTGCTATGGCAAAAGCATATATGTTGAATCCTGACGATTTTCCGCCAGGTGAGACGTATGAAATCGATGGAGCTCCTGGTGAATATTTCAAAGTTGAATATTTAAAAGGAGTCTTCGCTTGGGGGTATCGGTTATCATCTCCTTTAAAGGAGGAAGCACTGCCGATATCGATGTTGATTAAAAAAAGTAATATAAATGAGAAATAAGTCGAGAACGAAAAATGAAGGAAGTTGGGGAAAAGAGTGGCCGTTGATTTCTTTCAATCGTTTTTTTCTTCCTGTTCGTGGCTATGCTTCCTCGCGCCTAACTTTGCATTATGGTTATCAAACTGAATACTCTCTCAATTGACCTTGAAAGGATACGGATTTCGTTTTTAGCTTGAAATCTTTTGTTAACAAATAGTATCAAAAAATAAGGCGAATAATGGAAATTTGTTTACTCAAGCAATGTTGAAGCTAAATATTTTCTTTATTAAATTTAATCGAGGAAATCATAGTTGAGTTTTGAATCTAGGCGATTATTTTTAAAAATTAAAAAAGGTCTGTATAAACAAGATCATGCCAAATAATGGCATGATCTCGTATTATTTATTTATGAACGTTTTCGCATTTCGTTTTCCAAAATGATTAAGCTTTGGGTTTGCTGGGTTTCCCCGTTTACTTGACGGAATGAATGTTTCGGTTTTCCCCAAGCTCCTAAAAATTCGTTTTTCTGCTTTTTTGATAAGGATGATCGGTTAGTGTCCATTAGTAAACACCTCTTGAAAGGTCAATGGTTATGAAAAATTTTTATCCCGTTCTCCTGAAGCTTTCATCCTCTCTTGAGGGTGTGTGTTAATGGTTCCATTCGCACGACGTGACGCGAATTCCGCTTTAGCACGTGGCTCACCGTCAAATTTTTCATGCTGCGGAAATCCTTTTGCTTTATTGCGCATCGCAGATCCTCCAAGGAGAAAAAAATTTGCGCTATTGGACGCGCATAAATAGTATTTGCTTATTAGAAGCCAATATAAAAGAAAATTAAGGAAATGTCATAATCAATCAATTAGCGGTTTAAGTTTTTTCTTCATTCTTTTTTTACTGAAAATCCAACCTGTGTACGAACGAACAATGTTGAGGTCTTTATCGAGCTGTGCAACTGCTACAAAGGGATAATGACCTTTGCTGAAATAACGCAAGTCAATCAAACGGATTTCGGTATAATCAAGCTGCTCTTTTATTTGCCAATGGAAAACAGGGGAAAAATGCAAAAATGCTGAAATATTCCGGTCTTTTTTTGCGGCTTCCATTGCAGGGTGATTCGGCAGCTCTTTGCGCTCAAATTGGTCGACGATTTGAATTTCGGTAAAATTTGAATATGCAACGTAATAATGTTCTTTTGTCACAATGACGAGCTGCCACTTGCGGAATTTCATTGTTGGGTTAAATATGACGTTTTCAACATTTTTCCATCTGTTTAAGATTTTTTTCTTAATCGATCTTTGCATTAGAAGTCTAACGACATAATATAAAGCGATTATGCAATAAATAATTAAAAAGGTATAGCCCCCATGGGCGCCGGAAAGCCAAATGCCAATGCCGACAATATGAGCGATGAAGATAAACGAATCAAACGTATTAATTGTGCCCAGCGCAATCCACTTTTCAGAAAAAGGTCTGAGAGCTTGAGTGCCGTAGCCGTTGAAAATGTCGACAACAACATGAAGAACAACAGCTAATAACGTCCAAATCCATACATGGATGAGGCTGCTGCTTGGCATAAGAAAATGAATTGCTCCAGTGATCAACAGCGACCATAATAAAACTGCGGGAATTGAATGAGTTATTCCGCGATGATTTTTTAAATAAGCTGCATTATTTTTAAATTTAAGAACCGTATCAAGATCTGGTGCTTGTGAACCGATAATCGTGCCAACAAGAACTGCCTCGCTTGTCAGAAAGGAACCGCCGACAGCCGGATCCAAAGTTGCTAAGCCTCCCAATGCGATTCCCATGACGAAATGTGTACCTGTATCCAAAGCCATCCTCCTTAGCTGAAAAAACAATCGTTATGATGATATTTGAATTTTTTCCATTGAACGCAAAAAACATAAATTCATTTTTTCTTTCATGCCAAAAAAAAATAATGTACGATAAATTCATAAGTTCTTTTTAGTGTAACATATTTTGAAGTGCATAATGGAGGAAATATTGAAAAATGGGTCAATCACTGCAAAAAATTGAGAATTTCGATATTAAAACATTTCAGGAGGACCTGATCGGCTGGTATATACGGGAAAAAAGAGATTTGCCCTGGAGAAAGGACCAAGATCCATACAAAGTATGGGTATCTGAAATAATGCTTCAGCAAACACGGGTGGAAACGGTTATACCGTACTTTAACAATTTTATTAAAAAATTCCCGAATGTTGAGGCGCTGGCAAATGCGGATGAAGAAGAGGTTTTAAAGGCATGGGAAGGCCTAGGCTATTATTCGCGCGCCCGAAATTTGCACAGTGCAGTGAAAGAGGTGGCAGCAAAATACGGAGGAAAACTTCCGGATGACCCGAAGCAGCTTGGAAAATTAAAAGGAATTGGGCCTTATACGAAAGGAGCAATATTAAGCATTGCTTATAACAAGCCTGAGCCTGCTGTTGACGGCAATGTGATGAGAGTATTGTCAAGAATTTTACTGATTGAAGAAGATATAGCAAAGCCAAAAACAAGAAGAATATTTGAAGAAGCGGCTGCAAATCTTATTTCAAAAGAACGTCCTTCCGATTTTAATCAAGCATTAATGGAATTGGGAGCAATGGTTTGTACGCCGACTTCTCCGTCCTGTTTGCTTTGTCCTGTACAGGAGCATTGTCTTGCCTTTTCAGAAGGATTACAGGAAAAGCTGCCAGTAAAAACACGAAGCAAATCAACAAAGCAAGTTTCGATTGCTTGCGCGGTTTTAGTGCAAAACAACGATTTATATATTCATAAAAGACCTGACACAGGACTGCTTGCGAATTTGTGGGAATTTCCAAATTGCGAAGTTCGCACAAACAGAATTCCTAAAAGGATATATCTAGAAAATTTTTTGCGGGAAGAATACGGTGTTGAAGCGAAATTAAGCGAGCTAAAAGGAACGATTCAGCATGTTTTTTCCCATTTGACATGGAATATTAATGTTTATTTCGGCAAAGTTTGTAGCGATGAATCAATGAAAGAGCTTGAAAAAGTTTTCATCAAGGATATTGATCGATATGCTTTTCCTGTACCTCATCAAAAAATATTTGCTCTTTATAAGGAAAAAGCTGGCATACAAGTGGAGCCGTAATTCCATTGGGAAGTGAATGAAAATGCAATCGGCATGTACCGATTGCATCCATTATGTCTCAAAAATTGGTTTAATCAGTCTTTGTTAATACCGCCGCGCGCTTCAATTTCTTCTATAATTTCACGGTGAATGGTATGACCTTCTATATTCAGGTAAGGCATAATTTGTTGAAAGGCGCGGTGATAATGCTGAAGCTCCTCACTGCTCCAAGCTTGCTTCGAGATCATGGAGAGCTCTGTCATATCTCGTATAGGCAATTTACAAAAACTCCTTTTTATATGTTTTTCTATATCTATTCTTTGTTACGATAGAAATAACTATTCAATACATAAGGAGATGTAAAATATGAATGAAAAAGTAGCGCTTGTCACAGGATCTTCAAGAGGAATCGGCAAAGCTATTGCCTTGAGGCTTGCTGAAAAAGGGTATCACATCGTCATTAATTATGCTCGCAGCAAATCGAAAGCGATCGAAACCGCGGAAGAAATTGAACGTCTTGGTGTGAAAACGCTTGTGGTGAAGGCAAACGTCGGAAAACCAGAAAAAATAAAGGAAATGTTTGCAGAAATTGACAAAACGTTTGGACGGCTTGATATTTTAGTAAACAATGCAGCATCTGGAGTTTTACGCCCTCTAATGGAAATTGAAGAATCCCATTGGGATTGGACGATGGATATTAATGCAAAAGCACTTCTTTTTTGTGCGCAGGAAGCAGCAAAATTGATGGAAAAACACGGCGGCGGACACATCGTGAGCATCAGCTCTTTAGGGTCTATTCGCTATTTAAAAAATTACACGACAGTAGGGGTTTCTAAAGCAGCTCTTGAAGCTTTAACTAGATATTTAGCAGTTGAATTAGCACCGAAAAATATTGTAGTAAATGCGGTTTCCGGCGCAGCTGTCGATACGGATGCATTGACACATTTTCCGAACAGGGAGGAAATTTTAAACGAAGCAAAAGAAAAGACTCCGGCTGGAAGAATGATTGAAAAAGAGGATATCGTAAATGCAGTTGAATTTTTGCTCTCTGAAAAAGCTTTCATGATAAGAGGACAAACTTTGATCGTAGATGGAGGCATTTCCTTATTGCTGTAACTGCAAATTTTTTTGGATAAGTTTTTTCCCTCCTGGACATGATATATGACGTGGAGGTGAAAAATGATGGCAAAACAACAGCAAAACAAAACAAATGCTCAACAAGTGAGAAAGCAAAACCAACAATCAGCTCAAGGATTTGGAACAGAATTTGCTGCTGAAACAGATGCACAACAAGTAAGACAACAAAATCAACAATCTGAACAAAATAAACAACAAAATTCTTAACTATTAATTTTGAATGTTTCTTTTAAAAGAGCCAGGCAAAAAGCGGAGAACGTTTCAGCTCTCCGCTTTCTTTCATTAAAGGAAAAAAACATAGATGATGATCGCCAAAATGATCCGATAAATAGCAAATGGTGTAAGTTTAATGCGGTTGATCAACTGCAAAAAGAATCTTATGGCCAAAAGCGCGAAAATAAACGCACTGATGAATCCGGCGATAAAAAACGGCAGGACGTCGATCGTGAAATGCTCCCAATTTTTAATAAGAGAAAGACCGCTCGCCCCCGCCATTATCGGCACAGCCATAATAAACGTAAAATCGGAAGCTGCACGATGGCTTAAACCGGCTAAAACCCCGCCGGAAATCGTTGAACCGGAACGCGAAAAACCAGGCCAAAGGGAAATGCATTGGATGAGGCCGATGGTTAGCGCTTGTTTGTATGTAATTTGATCAACCGTTTCTGCTTTCGGTTTTCTTGGACCAAATAGGTCTGCTGCAATCATTAATAATGCCCCTAACACAAGGCCGACTAATACGCTATGAGCGGAAAACAAGTACGTATCAATATAGTCTTCAAATAAAAAACCTAAGACGGCAGCAGGAAGAAGTCCTGTGATGACAAGGCCAAGCGTTAATCTTTGACCGTTTTGATGCTGCATTTTCTTAATCTGTAATAAATCGAAAAAGCGATCTTTAAATACGATCACCGCTGCTAGTATTGATCCAAGCTGAATGACGACTTTAAAAGAGTTGGCGACAGGCTCTGAATATATTTCTTTAGATTTTAGAAGAATGTCATCAACAAGAATCATATGTCCAGTAGAAGAAACAGGGGCAAATTCCGTTAACCCTTCAACAATGCCTAAAATGACTGCTGTGATGATTTCCCACACGATATAGTAACTTCCTTTCTCTCAAAAAAAATCAAAGTTTGTAATGATTCAATCTTGTCAGATTGTACATAATGAATGAATGGAGAGTCAATAATAATTTTGACCTAAGCGTTCATACGACAAAACTTCTTAATTGTCTACATAACTTGTCAAAGGAATCAAGTGAAATAGTTAGAATATGTATCCATAAACATTTTATTAGGGAGGGATTCATTTGAATACATATAACCGCTTTGATCTGCTAGTTGGCGAACAGCTTGAAACGATGGATAAGCTTGTATCGCTTCAATCTAAAATAGAGCATTATCAACAAATGGAATTGGAATTTTTGAGACAAAATGATGATAAGAAATTGCGTTCTGTGCAAAAAGAAATTGAAAAAATGAAAAATGAGTTGATAGACATTCAAAAAACGTTTGAAAAGCAAACGGAAGAAGTTATTAAAATGTACCAAATCGAAATGTATGACTCGAGTCAGCCATTTTAGCGGCATGGCTCTTTTATTTTCTTTTTGAATATCAAACGTTATAATAAAGAAAAATGATTTTTTCGGATTTGAAGTGAACTGTTCATTAGAAAGTAGGGAACAAAATGGCGCTGCCAAAGGAAGGAGATATCATTCAAATACACAGTTATAAACATAATGGGTGCATTCATCGTGTTTGGGAGGAAACGACCGTTTTAAAAGGATCGCAAAACTGTATTATTGGCGGCAACGATCGAACAACGGTTACCGAAGCTGACGGCAGAACTTGGATTACAAGGGAGCCGGCGATTTGTTATTTTCATGCACGTCATTGGTTTAATGTAATTGGAATGATTCGTGGTGACGGCATTTATTATTATTGCAACATCAGTTCTCCTTTTGTTTGGGATAATGAGGCATTAAAGTATATTGATTATGATTTGGATATTAAAGTGTTCCCGGATATGACCTATACACTGTTAGATGAAGATGAATATGAACGGCATAAGAAATCAATGAAATATCCGCAAGTCATTGACCGTATCTTAAAGAATAATGTGAACAAATTAATTTATTGGATACGCGGTAGAAAAGGTCCGTTTTCCCCTGAATTTATCGATCAGTGGTATGAAAGATATTTAACATATTTATGATGGAAAAGTCTGTTGGAGTATCAACAGACTTTTCGCTTTGCATTGATCTGAAAGGAGAGAAATGGTTGGGTTCGATTAAACGCTATTTTCAATTTGTAAAACCATATAAAAAACAAATTTTTTTAACGATTTTCATCGGGATTATAAAGTTTGGCATTCCTTTGTTAATTCCGCTCGTATTGAAATATATCGTCGACAATATTTTAAACGGATCATTATCAAATGACGTAAAGATAGAGATGCTTCTTTTTTTAATGGGCATCATGTTATTTATATTCCTCGTCATACGGCCGCCGATCGAGTATTATCGGCAATATTTTGCGCAATGGACGGGAAGCAAAATTTTATATGATATTCGCGATCAACTGTTTACTCATCTTCAGCGGCTGAGCTTAAGATATTATTCAAACAATCGTGCGGGAGAAATTATTTCGCGGGTGATTAATGATGTTGAACAAACAAAGACGTTTGTTATTACGGGCCTTATGAATCTATGGCTTGACCTTTTTACTATTATATTTGCCATTGGGATTATGTTTACGATGGATGTCACGTTGACCATTGTATCGATGATGTTGCTTCCTATATACGGATTGTCAGTTAAATATTTTTACGGCAGGCTTCGTCATTTGACAAGAGTTAGGTCGCAGGCGCTGGCAGAGGTGCAGGGGCATTTGCATGAGAGGGTCAGCGGAATGGCTGTCATTCAAAGCTTTGCGAATGAAGAGCATGAACAAAAAGAATTTGATCGTGAAAATCGCAATTTTCTTGAAAGGGCGATTGATCATACAAAATGGAACGCCAAAACGTTTGCTGTTGTTAACACCGTTACTGACCTAGCGCCTCTTTTCGTCATTTTTTACGGGGCTTATGAAGTGATACAAGGGAATTTAACGATCGGGACGATGGTTGCCTTTACAGCCTATATTGATCGGTTGTACAATCCTCTTCGCCGTTTGATTAATTCATCAACTACTTTAACACAGGCTTTCGCTTCAATGGACAGAGTATTTGAGTTTCTTGACGAACCTTACGATATTGTTGATAAACAGGATGCAATAGCAGCAGACAAACTTTCGGGGGAAATTATTTTTGACAAAGTATCCTTTCGCTATCATGACAACGAAGAATTTGTACTAAAGGATATTCATTTAACGATTCAAAAAGGGGAGACGGTCGCTTTTGTCGGGATGAGCGGAGGGGGAAAATCCACCCTTGTGAGTCTTGTTCCGAGGTTTTGGGATGTAACGGAAGGAAAAATTTTGTTGGACGGCATTGACGTTAGAGATTATAAAGTGCAAAGCGTCAGGGAGCAGATCGGCATAGTTTTGCAGGATCCTTTTTTATTCAGTGAATCGATAAAAACGAATATTTTAATTGGCAAACCAAATGCAACGGATGAAGAGGTCATAAAAGCGGCCAAAGCAGCTAACGCTCACGAGTTTATTATGAGTTTGCCTGATGGCTATGATACGAAAGTGGGCGAAAGAGGCGTGAAGTTATCCGGCGGTCAAAAACAGCGAATTGCAATTGCCCGAGTATTTTTAAAAAATCCGCCGATTTTCATTTTGGATGAAGCTACGTCTGCTTTGGATTTAGAAAGTGAACAATTTATCCAAGAAGCCCTTGATAAACTGGCAAAAAACCGTACGACCTTAATTGTTGCCCATCGTCTGTCTACAATTACTCATGCAGATAAAATTGTACTAATTGAAAACGGGAAAATTGTTGAAACCGGAACTCATGAAGAACTAATGAAAAAGCGCGGACATTACTATAAACTATTTCAAATTCAGCAATTGGGTGAATGGTAAAAAATACCGCAGCAAAATGGGTAATTAGTCATTTGCTTTGAAATCCATAATATACTTTAATTTTAGCAAGACTTTTGCCAGTCAAGTTTTTCATAAATTTTTGATTCAATCCCTTTTGAAAAAACGATTTTGGTAGAATAAAAGAAAAGACTAAATTCGTATAAGAACGGAGGTTGTCATGGCGGCGGAAAAGCAGTTAATTGAAAAAAACTTTTATCAAACATTATTAAAAGAAAATGAAACGAAACATCCGATCCAACTGCTTGGGGAGCTTTTTCAAGAAGAACAAAAAAAGGTCGCATATGATCTGTCTTATGTACGCTATGCTCAAGGAGAAGTATATTTCCACCACAAAGATTATGAAGCGGCGATTTTTAAATGGGAAAATATAGAGAATGAGCTGGCGCCATGGGCGAGAAAAAATATCGGAGATGCATATTTTGAATTAGGATTATTTTCATCTGCGGAAGAAATGTACCGTTCCATTGAAACGGATTCAAAAGTTCTTAAAGCAGAAGCATCGCTAAAGCTGTTTTCGCTTCACCGTCTTCAAGGAGAAAAAGAAAAGGCGTATGAGGCGATTCGTGATGCGGTATCGATCAACCCTGACCATGGTCAAGCATCCACCATCGCTATTCAATTTTATGAAGAACAGGAAGATTGGGACAAAGCGGTCCATCTTACGGTTGAAGAATTAATTCGGACTGAAAAAGCGGAATGGTTTCAGCGTTTGATCAATTATGTTGAACAAGGTTTTGTCAAAGAAAAAGAGCCGGATTATTTCTTTAAAGCATTAACGGTTTTATACAGAACCGACGTAGAGCAATTCGAGAAGCTTGCTGTTTCACTGTGGCGATGCTATAAACACGATCAAAAATATTTTATTCCATGGTTAAAAACGATAAACAATCTAATTTTCAATGTGAAAGTGGACGAATTTCAGCATTGGGATGAAATATCACGCTTTTATGAAGAATCCTATAATAAGCTTCTTGGCGGATCATATTTACTAAAAGAGCTTCAAGATCTTATGCCGGACATTTTAGCCAATTGGCTGAAACTATCGACAGGAAAACAACTATCGACCGCTGCAGCAGCTGTCGTTGCATGGAGTGAAATTTACCGTTCAAGCTTAGATGAGAAAGTGATTGAAGAAGCGGAGCACGTTTTGGCATCAGTTAGTCATGATCGTGCTGATGGTCATGAAGCCGAAAAACGGCTATTTGCGAAGCTGGTCGATTGGGCGGAAATAAATCAAGTAAATCTTGGGCAAAAATATCATTGGATATTAAAAAAGATTTTTGAACAGAACGAACATTATTTGCTCATTGTTGGAGAAAGCGGTTTTGCCCGATCGCTGCTTGGCCATTCTCTTCCAAGCATTCCTTCATCAAAAATTACTATTTACTGCCATGAAGACCGGACAGACATAAAGCAAATAAATAATGAAAGCATAACAGATGTATTCGCTGAAGAAGATGCGGCAGTTCGTGAAGATGGAACAATTGTTGCGGTATGTGCGCCTAATGATTTGTTAAACGATCATAAGCTAAGTTTAATAGAAGTACCTGACATAGAGCATGTTGATCAAGAGGAGCTAAAGGAATATATACAACTGGCTGATGGGTTGGTATATGTCCATCCAGAGCATCAACCTGCTTCAGTTGAAAAAATGATAGAAAGCCTGGCATCGATTGCTTTAAAAAAGGAGCTTCCAATTTACTTTTTGCTTGAAGATAGCGGCATGCTTCATGATCATTTTAAAGAACAAATACTTGACTTTTTCCCGGAAGCTGAATTTTTCCCATACCCTTCAAGAAATGAAGGAGAGAAGCGGAAACAGTCCTTCGCTGAATTTATTCATTCACGTTTTCCGTTTCATCAAGATAACAAAACGGAGAAGCTGTTGTTTTTCTTGAAAAAAGCTATTAAATATGCTTATAGCAAACGGATGGAATTAGAGCAGCATTTAGAAGAAAACATCGAAAAAAATAAAGAAATCGTGTCTCGATTAAAAGGATTAATACATAGCCTTGGCGATATGGAAAATGAAAAAGCTAAGGAATTGAGGCAGTCACTCCGCTCCACTTTGGAAGAAATAAAAAAGGATCTTCATGATGAGTTAAGGACTATTTTGCGATCTGCATCGAAATTCATAACGGAAAACAGCGATTTCAGCCATTTACACATAGAATTGAACAAAAAAATGAACGATCAGGTGAAGGCGCATTTTGCTGAAACGCTGCTTCCAAAAATGTCGCAAAAAATGGGAGAATGGGTTTCATTTGCTGAAAGCGAGCTAAAACAATGCCAAGTCTATTTAGATGAAATGTGTGAATCGTTTAATTCATTGTACGGTCATGACCGTGTGAAGCTTATGTCTGATTTCAAAGTAGTGGATGATTGGCGGCGGGATATTGATCGTCTGACAACAGTGGTGAACATCGAAGAAGAAAATATTATGAACCGCTTTAAGCCTGCACAAGTTATATTAAAAGGAGCAGGAAAGCTGTTTTCGTCCATTGGGAAAAACAAGCTGTTTATCGCACAGCAATACAAAAAATACATTGAAACTGAAACATTCGATGATGCGATTCAATCGATGATCCGAAAATTTTTTGCTCAATTCGACTTATTTGAAAAAGGAATTGAACGAGATGTGAAAATGTTTTTCCGTGAACCTGTTCACAACCTTGAACAAATTGTGCAAGAAGGAGAGCAGCAAATTCGGACAGATCAACAACAATTGGACAGCTTGAAAACAAACCCAGAGATTTATTATGATCCGCTGACAGTTTTTGAATTAAACTTAAGACAATGTGAAATATTGAATGAATACCATTCCTTAAACAATAAAGCGGTCGAAACGAATATAAATAAGTTTTCTAGCGGAGATTAAAGCAATGCTTAGCACATTTTTAGATTAGGGGCTGTCCATAAAGTCAAATCCCCATTGAAAAACAAAAAAATCATAAACATCGATATATCAACGTTTCTAAAACATTAAAGGGGGCGTCAATAAGCCGAAAAAACGACTTATTAGACAGCTCCTATTTATTTTATTAGTAGAAGTGAAACGCAGGTCGAGACTGTCTGAGAGCTTTGAGCTCAAAAAGCTGACCGTGATTCTAAAGGAGCCTCCTTGTGATAACATCCAACAAAGCTTTGAGTTGGAAAGCTGAGAAAATACAGCTGTTCCAAATGATATAAAACTTGCCTGCGCTTGGATGATATAAGACGATTTCAATTTAACAAGATGAAGCGGTTTGGAAACAGCATTTCGGCGGGGATCAGTTGGATCTTGAAGACAAATTAAAACGCAGCCTTTATCCGCAAAGCTGCGTCCATGAAATTCCAGTTATCATTTGCAGCGGATAAAAATGAAATAAGATTTATTTCCAAGGCAGAAAAGCTACCGATACTTTTCTGAGAGAAGAGAGGTCATTCAGCTTCTCAAATAAATGAAATGATTGTCTTAAAAAAGATGAAAGACTACTGAATTCATGAATGAAATTCTGTAGTCTTTTACAATTTTTTGCTTTTTTCATCGCCTTCTGAAGGCTGTAATATACGGAGATGAACTTGTTTACTCTTCATCCTCCACATGAATTTTATTTTCTTTTTTATGGAAATGTTGAAAGCTGTTAATCAATGTATCTAAATGCTCCAATTGATCGTGATAATCAACGATGGCGGAGACTAAAGATAGTATTTGGTAAAACGAATCGGAATCTTCCGCTTCTTTTTCAAATTTCAAAAACGCTTGAATGAATTCTTTTCGATTAAATTTGTCATAAGGAAGCAGGTCTTCATCGTGATTGTTTTTAATTTTTTTCGTTATTTTTAACAGCGCCTGCTCATGCAAAATTAATAAAAAGTCAAGCTCTGATATAAGCATTTCATGGAGCTTTCTAGGTATTTGCCGAAGTTCGTTTTCCAAGCAATGAATTTGGCGCAATGTGTAAAATGCCCTGTTCGTTGTGATAATCATCTGTCTATACAGGACAAGTTTTCTTGATTTTGGCAATACCTTCGCTTTAGAATAAGTTCGCTCTTCTTTGTAAAGCAAAAATAAATGATCAAGTTTTATCAGCTGATCTTTGATTTTGTCTATTTCCTCTTTAAGAGGGGCAAACTCAGATTTATTTCGAATATTGATCCGAATCCATTTCATAATCTCATGGGAAATTTCGGTGATTTTATGGTAAAGCTTTGTTTCGTATTTTGGCGGCATAAATATCAAATTAACAAAAAAAGCTGATAAAACCCCAAGTAAAATCGTTAAAAACCGTATGGTAGCAAACTGTACAAAATCGTCACCTGTTGTTTCAAGTATCGCAATAACCGTTACTAAAGCAATTGCGATTGTGTTTTCAATCTTTAATTTTAAACAAATAGCAATGGTAATCACTGCTGTAAGACCAATAATAAACGGGTTTGTTCCGAAAGAAATCCCGAATAAAACTGCGACAACAGCGCCGATTATATTTGCCTGAACTTGTTCAATGACGGTTAAATATGATCTATATATTGACGGCTGTATCGCAAAGATAGCTGCAATCCCTGCAAATGCTGGAGATGGAAAATGAAGCATCTCTGCCAGCATTAATGCCAGTGTAATTGCAATACCTGTTTTTAAGATACGGGCTCCAAGTTTCATGTTGAATAAAAATTTTTCCTTCCTTTCATCAAAAAGGTTGTAAGCTATTCAGACTATACATTGTTTAACACGAATATTCAAGGTTATTTTAAGAGAAAGGAAAAAATTAACACTCTTGTAATATGATATGATCCTTTAATATAGACAGACCAAATAGTTACGTTGTGATCGAGCGAACTTTTGCACTTTTTTCGTACAACTGAAGAGGCGGCAGTTTTACATCACCTCCATCGTTTCCAAAAGAAATAAACAACCTGAGTCCATAAATATCGGGCTCAGGCTGCTTAAAGATTTACTTTTTCATTCTGCCTGCTTGTGCAGTAGGCGCTTTAGTAAGACTCATTTTTTGTCATGTGAAAGCTGTTTAAACGATTGTTCGACTGCCGAAATGGTTTTTTTAATGTCCTCTTCTGTATGAGCGATTGTAATAAACCAGGCCTCATATTTAGACGGCGCCAAATTAATGCCTTGATGAAGCATCAGTTTAAAAAATTTAGCAAACATTTCTCCGTCTGTTTTTTCGGCTTGCTCATAATTCGTCACCTTTTCGCGTGTAAAATATACTGTTAATGCACCTTTTAAACGGTTGATGGTGATCGGTATATTATATGATCTTCCAGCGTTTAAAATGCCTTCTTCAAGCATCCTGCCGAGCTTATCAAGATAGTCATAAACTCCTTCTTCGCTCAGCACTTCCAAACAAGCAATTCCTGCTAAGATCGATGCAGGGTTTCCTGCCATCGTCCCTGCCTGATAAGCCGGTCCTAATGGCGCCACCTGCTCCATAATTTCTTTACGGCCGCCGTAAGCTCCGATCGGAAGGCCTCCGCCGATAATTTTTCCAAGTGCGGTTAAATCAGGCTCTACATGAAGCAGATTTTGGGCACCGCCGTACATAAATCGAAACGCTGTAATAACTTCGTCAAAAATAAGCAGCGCGCCTGCTTTGTGAGTAAGCTGTTTGACTGTTTCTAAAAATCCTTCCTTAGGTTCCACAATACCAAAGTTTCCGACAATTGGTTCAACTAAAACGGCTGCAACTTCATTTCCCCATCTATGAATAGCTTGTTCAAACGCCTCCACATCATTAAAAGGTACAGTGATAACTTCTTGAGCAATGCTTTTTGGTACCCCTGCGGAATCAGGCGTTCCAAGGGTCGATGGACCTGATCCTGCTGCGACAAGCACCAAATCGGAATGTCCATGGTAGCACCCGGCAAATTTAATGATTTTATCCCTTCCTGTGTATGCACGGGCAACTCGAATTGTTGTCATTACTGCTTCTGTTCCAGAATTGACGAAGCGGACCTTTTCTAGAGAAGGGATAGCTTCTTTTAACATTTTTGCAAATTTGATTTCATGAGGCGTCGGTGTTCCATATAGGACGCCTGTCTCGGCAGCGTGCTTGATTGCTTTTGTAATATGAGGGTGTGCATGGCCGGTGATGATCGGGCCATATGCTGCTAAGTAATCGATATATTTGTTGCCATCAACATCCCAAAAATAGGCGCCCTGCGCCCGCTCCATTACAACAGGTGCTCCTCCGCCGACAGCTTTATAAGAACGGGACGGGCTATTTACCCCTCCTACAATATGTTCGAGCGCTTCTTTATGCAGCTGTTCTGATTTTGTAAAATTCATTGTTTCACCTTCTTTTTTACTTAACTGTACAGCCAAAAATATTCAAGCATCCTCGTTTATTCTAGCACTTTTCATAAAAAAGAAAAAAGGTGCATGCAAATTGTTAATTTCAAATAATTCGAGTAAACTAATGTTTGTGATTGATCGATGGAGGTTGCAGCTATGAATGTCATTGAAGTAGAGAATTTGCGCAAAGAATTTAAGAGCTATTCAAGCCGCTCTGGATTAAAGGGGGCTTTTCGCGATTTATTCACTAGAAACTATAAAATTAACAGAGCTGTTAATGATATTTCCTTTACAGTGAAACAGGGAGAAATGGTGGGTTATATAGGTGAAAACGGCGCAGGAAAATCGACAACGATCAAAATGCTAACAGGGATTTTAACACCGACATCAGGGAAGGTCCTGGTGAACAATATGAATCCTCATAAGGAACGGGAAAAGTTTGTCCGGACAATCGGTGTTGTATTCGGACAGCGTTCACAGCTTTGGTGGGATATTGCTGTTCAAGAGTCATTCAGGCTTTTAAAAAAGGTATATAAAGTGTCCGATCAAGATTATAACGAACATATGGATCATGTCATTAAAACGCTGGATATCGGCCCTTTGTTAGATAAGCCGGTGCGAAAGCTGTCATTAGGGCAGCGGATGAGATGCGAGCTTGCCGCAGCATTAATTCATAATCCTCCTCTTTTATTTTTGGATGAGCCGACGATCGGCTTGGACGTTTTAGTCAAGCTGAAAATTCGTGAATTTTTGAAAGAGATAAATGCCAAATACAAAACAACGATTTTGCTGACGACACATGATATTGCGGATATAGAAGCATTGTGTGAACGCGTCATAATGCTTGATGAAGGAAAGATTATATATGACGGCTCTTTGGACCATTTGCGCGGGAATTGGGGAAAAGGGAAGCAAATTGAATTTCAATTTGCCTCTTCTGTTGATGAATCCCTTATATTGCAATTAACGAATGGTTTTCACGTGCAATGGATGAAGGGAGATAAAAGCAATGTTTGGATCGCGCAAATTGCGAATCATGAGGAAATGCCGGAAATCATTAGCCGCGTCATGAAGGCTCAAACTATCGTGGATCTAAGCATTAAAGAAATATCAACGGAGGAGATTATACGCAACATTTATGAAAAAGGTGATGCGAACAGTAACTTAGAAAAGGTGATCATGAATGTCTAAATATTTGGAAATGATCCGCATCCGTTTTTTAATGATGCTCGCTTACAGGACAAACTATTATTCTGGAATTCTCATATACAGCATTAATATCGGTGCTTACTACTTTTTATGGACAGCCATTTATGGGGGAAAAGAAAGCATTCAAGGTTTAGATGCAGCGCAAATGGTGACATACGTGGCAATTTCATGGATGGCAAGAGCATTTTATTTTAACAACATCGACAGGGAAATCGCAATGGAAACTAGAGAAGGAAAAGTGGCAGTGGAGCTGATTCGTCCCTACAATTATCTTGGCATGAAAACGATGCAGGCGTTTGGAGAAGGCGTTTTTCGCCTTTTCTTTTTTTCCATGCCTGGAATGGTGATTGTAAGCTTTATTTTTCCGCTCGAATTGCCGCTTGATTGGCAGGCGTGGTCTTTTTTTGCCATTTCCATATTTTTTAGTTTTGTTATTAATACAGAAATTAATTTATTGACAGGAATCTCAGCTTTTTTCTTATTTAACAACGACGGACTAATGAGAGCGAAACGCGTCATCATTGACTTGTTTTCCGGACTGCTGCTCCCCATTAGCTTCTACCCAGTTTGGGCTCAAGAAATAATGGAATATTTGCCTTTTCAAGCAATCAGTTATATTCCAAGCATGATCTTTACAAAAGGATTCCAAGAGGCTGAAATTACAGACGCTATTCTTTTTCAATTGTTTTGGTCCATTTTATTGATCATTCCAATTTGTGCTATGTGGGCGGTTGCGAAAAGAAAAATGATTATTCAAGGGGGGTGAAAAGATGTTTTATGTGTCAATGTTTTTTCAATATATCGCTCAATATTTAAAAACAAGGATGGAATACAGAGCGGATATGATTGTAGAGATATTGTCTGATCTATTGTTTCAGGCAGTAAATTTAGTTTTTATTCTCGTCGTATTTGGACATACAGAATCGCTTGGCGGCTGGCAAAGAGATGAAATTATTTTCATTTATGGCTTTTTCTTAGTTCCTTATGCTTTATTCAGCACCTTTTTTAACATTTGGGATTTTAATGAACGATATATTGTAAACGGTGAAATGGATCGCATTTTAACGAGACCGATCCACAGTTTGTTTCAGGTGATATTGGAGAGAATGGAGCTTGAATCGCTTTTTGGCGTTATTACAGGGCTTGTTGTCATGGGGTATGCAGCAGCCCGGCTGAATCTTACTTTTCATTGGTATGACATTTTTATTTTTATTCTATTTGTATTTGGCGGCACCCTTGTCTGCGGCAGTATTTTTGTTGCGCTTGCATCGATTGGGTTTTGGTCGGATGCAAAAACATCGATTATGCCAATGATGTATAACATTGGAAACTACGGCCGCTATCCAGTAAATATTTACAACGATGTGATACGTTTTATTTTAACGTGGATTTTGCCGTTTGCCTTTGTGGGAGTTTATCCGGCTTCCTATTTTTTACGAAAAACGGATTGGTATATTTACGCTTTTTTAACTCCTGTGATAGGCCTTCTGTTTTTTATTTTGTCGGTTATTATTTGGAATATTGGAGTGAAGCGATATCGAGGGGCAGGAAGCTGATCATAGTTTCCTTTCGTTAAGCGATAAAATTCAAAGAGGCTGTTGACATCAGTTTGGTTGACGAACAAGTTTCCTTTAGCTAGTGATAAAATTCAATAAGGCTGAATAACATGTACAAACAATAATTTTCGGGGGAAATTATGGCGATTGTCGTAGGAACAGGGATAATGTTCTGTTTGGTTATGAGCATTCGAACGATGTTTTCTGCTGTGAAAAGAGGTACGTTCCTTACGTTTGAAACTGTATATTTAATTGCTTTAGTATATGCCTCTTTTTTGTTAGGATTTGGTGTGATTTATTTAATTTTAACTCAATACGGCTTTCCGATTTTAGCTGAATCTGGGCGGCCTCTTTATGGGACGTATTTAGAAAATTTAACCACCTGCTTATACTTTAGTGCAGTTACGCTGTTTTCTGTAGGCTATGGGGATATCACTCCTTTCGGCATTGGAAGGTGGATTGCAATTGTACAGGCGATGATTGGCTACATATTGCCTACGGTTGTTGTTGCCAAAACAATGATTGATATTGAGAAGAAACAATAGTTGTAACATGAAGCGAAATTCGGTACGCTGAAGATAAAATGAACAACTGGAGGGATTAGATATGGCAGCTGAAGTGGGAAAGCCTGCACCAGATTTTGAGCTGACTGCTGACACTGGAGAAAAAGTAAAACTTTCTGATTTTAAAGGAAAATATGTAGTGCTGTATTTTTACCCGAAAGATATGACTCCGGGATGCACAACGGAAGCGTGCGATTTTCGCGATAAATATGAAAGCTTTCAAGAGCTTGATGCCGTCATTTTAGGAGTAAGCCCTGATCCGCAGGAACGACATCAAAAATTTAAAGAGAAGCACGGGCTCCCTTTTTTGCTTCTCGTTGATGAAGATCATAAAGTTGCGGAACAATACGGAGTATGGAAATTAAAGAAAAACTTTGGAAAAGAATACATGGGAATCGAACGATCTACTTTTATTATAGACAAACAAGGAATATTAGTGAAAGAATGGCGAAAAGTAAAAGTGAAAGGACATGTTGAAGAAGCTCTCACATTTATTCAAAATAGAGAAGAATGACAGCAAATGATTTGCTCTGTTCACCCTATGTTGTCAAGGCGGGCATTTGTGCCCGCTTTTTCCCGTGCAAAAGCGAAAATCTTTTTCTTAAATTGGTGCATTTTTTCAATGGATAGATAAAATGTTCTACTAAATTAAACGCTCCCATTGACAAAAGTCTTATAATCAATGTACACTAATTATAAATATTATAAAGTAATAATGATACAAAATAAGAATGTTTTCAAGAAATGAGGTGCATGGCGATGTCAGACAATACGTTAAAGGAAGCTCTTGAAATTTTAAAACAAACGGGAGTCCGCATCACTCCGCAGCGTCATGCGATTTTGGAGTATTTAGTTAATTCAATGAATCATCCAACTGCTGATGATATATATAAAGCGTTAGAAGGTAAGTTTCCAAACATGAGTGTTGCAACTGTTTATAACAACCTTCGGGTATTTCGTGAAGTTGGACTGGTAAAAGAATTAACGTATGGCGATGCATCTAGTCGATTCGATTTTGTGACAACGGAGCATTATCATGTCATTTGCGAGGAATGCGGAAAAATCGTTGATTTCCATTATCCAGGTTTAGACGAGGTGGAGGATCTTGCAGAGCATGTAACGAACTTTAAAGTTAGCCACCACCGAATGGAAATATACGGGAAATGCCCTGCATGTCAGCAAAAAGAAAAAAATATGCACTGAGAAAGCTGGTAGGAAAACAAACTATCAGCTTTCTCTTTTCCTTGATTTACGATTGTACTTTTCGTCGAATTCTTTGCCTTCAAGCTCTTTATCAAGAGTCAAAGGCTCTCTGCAATACATGCACATATCCACACGACCGAGCATTTTTGTCACTTTCCCGCATGAAGGACATACAACTTGAACAGCTCTCGTCGATAGCATCCCGATCCAGAAATAGACGACAGTACTTCCGATGATGGATAATAAACCAAGCAGCATGAAAATGGTCATGACCCATACATGTTCTCTGAAAAAGATGCCTATGTACATAATGATAAAACCAACAAATACTAAACTTAAGGCAAAAGTGCGGATTTTATTTATTTTGCTTGTATATTTTTTAGCCATTGTACAAACCTCCTGAACACTACTATAGCATATTTTCACTTTTTTTTCGTCACAGAACGGCCAATTGCTAACAGTATTTCTTTTTTTATTTATAGAAGCTTTTGTTTAATGTGTTTTATTCAGACAGCGGATGAATAAATGATTTGCAGCGAATCTATATACACTTAAAGAAAGGACTCGCCATCCAGATACATTAGCTGTATTATTTAATAGAAAAAGAATGCTGCTTCTCTGCAATCCGATTATTTGGCCTTTGCTTTGCTGCTGTTGTTTATACAAACCTCCGATAAACCTTTGATTATAAAATATTATGGATTACTTAATGAAAAGGCAGCACTCAATATAGCAACAAATTTTTTAGGCAGTAGCCGGAGAATTATCGACTGATGTTTAAATAATGGAAAAATATTGTTTGACTGGAACGAGTATCTTTCCGATCTGAATCGAGCGTTAAAATACATTACCATTTCGGGGCGGAAAAGTTACCATCGTCGAAGATAATCAGGAACTCAACCAGAAGAGAGAAAGTGGAAAAATTCAGTTGAATTTGCAAAATTAATTAGACAGTGTTGGCTAAAGGAAAAGCATTGTTGATGCAAAACGATATCTTTGAAGCATATAATCATATTGTTGCTGCACTGCATCACTTGTAAAGACCGGAAGTGATCGGTTTCTGGTTGCTATATGTGCTCAAGTAAACCAAGCTGTATAAATAATTGAATTAATTGAATATGATAAAGGGCAGTATAAAAACGTTTCAAATTATTTTTATATTGCGTTTGGCTGTCTAATCCGTTCAATAGCTGATTTCTGTGCGGCTCAAAAAATGTTTTTCCGAGTTATTTGAACATCTTAAAGTCAGACTGTATTTTGCGGATTAAGTGTGCTGCTGGAATATTTAATCGAGCGGATTCAGTTGTTTAGAATCAAAGGAACAGGCGTTGGCAGTTTTTATTGATATTTTTTAAAAAAAGTGTTGACACTAAAATTTCATGATGATATATTATAAAGCGTCGCTGTTGAAAAGATGAATAATCTTCGAAACAGCAAAATAATCTATAAATGTAAGTTTAAAAATTTTATTCCGATTGTTGACATAACTTCATTTATCTGCTAGAATAAAAAACCTGATCGGAAATGATCTTTGAAAACTGAACAAAACGAAAAGCGTGCCTGTTGATTCTAAAAGAGCATTTGGTAACAAACTTTTTTTGGAGAGTTTGATCCTGGCTCAGGACGAACGCTGGCGGCGTGCCTAATACATGCAAGTCGAGCGAACCGAAGGAGCTTGCTCCTTTAGGTTAGCGGCGGACGGGTGAGTAACACGTGGGCAACCTGCCCTGCAGACTGGGATAACTTCGGGAAACCGGAGCTAATACCGGATAACACCGAAAACCGCATGGTTTTCGGTTGAAAGGCGGCTTTTAGCTGTCACTGCAGGATGGGCCCGCGGCGCATTAGCTAGTTGGTGAGGTAACGGCTCACCAAGGCGACGATGCGTAGCCGACCTGAGAGGGTGACCGGCCACACTGGGACTGAGACACGGCCCAGACTCCTACGGGAGGCAGCAGTAGGGAATCTTCCGCAATGGACGAAAGTCTGACGGAGCAACGCCGCGTGAGCGAAGAAGGTCTTCGGATCGTAAAGCTCTGTTGTCAGGGAAGAACAAGTGCCGTTCGAACAGGGCGGTACCTTGACGGTACCTGACGAGGAAGCCACGGCTAACTACGTGCCAGCAGCCGCGGTAATACGTAGGTGGCAAGCGTTGTCCGGAATTATTGGGCGTAAAGCGCGCGCAGGCGGTTCCTTAAGTCTGATGTGAAATCTCGCGGCTCAACCGCGAGCGGCCATTGGAAACTGGGGAACTTGAGTGCAGGAGAGGGGAGCGGAATTCCACGTGTAGCGGTGAAATGCGTAGAGATGTGGAGGAACACCAGTGGCGAAGGCGGCTCTCTGGCCTGTAACTGACGCTGAGGCGCGAAAGCGTGGGGAGCGAACAGGATTAGATACCCTGGTAGTCCACGCCGTAAACGATGAGTGCTAAGTGTTAGAGGGTATCCACCCTTTAGTGCTGCAGCAAACGCATTAAGCACTCCGCCTGGGGAGTACGGCCGCAAGGCTGAAACTCAAAGGAATTGACGGGGACCCGCACAAGCGGTGGAGCATGTGGTTTAATTCGAAGCAACGCGAAGAACCTTACCAGGTCTTGACATCCCCTGACAACCCTAGAGATAGGGCGTTCCCCTTTCGGGGACAGGGTGACAGGTGGTGCATGGTTGTCGTCAGCTCGTGTCGTGAGATGTTGGGTTAAGTCCCGCAACGAGCGCAACCCTTGACCTTAGTTGCCAGCATTCAGTTGGGCACTCTAAGGTGACTGCCGGCTAAAAGTCGGAGGAAGGTGGGGATGACGTCAAATCATCATGCCCCTTATGACCTGGGCTACACACGTGCTACAATGGGTGGTACAAAGGGCAGCGAAACCGCGAGGTGGAGCGAATCCCAAAAAACCACTCTCAGTTCGGATTGCAGGCTGCAACTCGCCTGCATGAAGCCGGAATCGCTAGTAATCGCGGATCAGCATGCCGCGGTGAATACGTTCCCGGGTCTTGTACACACCGCCCGTCACACCACGAGAGTTTGTAACACCCGAAGTCGGTGGGGTAACCCTTACGGGAGCCAGCCGCCGAAGGTGGGACAAATGATTGGGGTGAAGTCGTAACAAGGTAGCCGTATCGGAAGGTGCGGCTGGATCACCTCCTTTCTAAGGATATATACATTGAAATAGGGTGCGCTTTTCCGTTTTGTTTAGTTTTGAAGGATCATATCCTTCTTGATTGTTCTTTGAAAACTGGATAACGGAAAGACATTCACGAATAGATCGCTCATGTTAGGAAGAAACGGTTAAGTTAGAAAGGGCGCACGGTGGATGCCTTGGCACTAGGAGCCGATGAAGGACGGGACAAACACCGAAATGCTTCGGGGAGCTGTAAGTAAGCGTCGATCCGGAGATGTCCGAATGGGGGAACCCACTGCCCGTAATGGGGCAGTATCCATACCTGAATCCATAGGGTATGGAGGGCAACCCGGGGAACTGAAACATCTAAGTACCCGGAGGAAGAGAAAGCAACAGCGATTCCCTGAGTAGCGGCGAGCGAAACGGGAACAGCCCAAACCAAGAGGCGTGCCTCTTGGGGTTGTAGGACACTCGATTAAGGAGTGACAAAGGAACGGGGTAGACGAAGAGGTCTGGAAAGGCCCGTCAGAGAAGGTAACAACCCTGTAGTCGAAACTCCGTTCCCTCCCGAGTGGATCCTGAGTACGGCGGGACACGTGAAATCCCGTCGGAAGCAGGGAGGACCATCTCCCAAGGCTAAATACTCCCTAGTGACCGATAGTGAACCAGTACCGTGAGGGAAAGGTGAAAAGCACCCCGGGAGGGGAGTGAAAGAGAACCTGAAACCGTGTGCCTACAAGTAGTCAGAGCCCTATTCCCACCCACAAAAGCAGGCTTTTGCGGGGACCCGGGATGGGTGATGGCGTGCCTTTTGTAGAATGAACCGGCGAGTTGCGATTTCGTGCAAGGTTAAGCCGAAAGGCGGAGCCGCAGCGAAAGCGAGTCTGAAGAGGGCGAAATAGTACGAGGTCGCAGACCCGAAACCAGGTGATCTACCCATGTCCAGGGTGAAGGCAAGGTAACACTTGCTGGAGGCCCGAACCCACGCACGTTGAAAAGTGCGGGGATGAGGTGTGGGTAGGGGTGAAATGCCAATCGAACTTGGAGATAGCTGGTTCTCTCCGAAATAGCTTTAGGGCTAGCCTCAAGGGAAGAGTCTTGGAGGTAGAGCACTGATTGGACGAGGGGCCCCCATCGGGTTACCGAATTCAGTCAAACTCCGAATGCCAATGACTTATCCTTGGGAGTCAGACTGCGAGTGATAAGATCCGTGGTCAAAAGGGAAACAGCCCAGACCGCCAGCTAAGGTCCCAAAGTATACGTTAAGTGGAAAAGGATGTGGAGCTGCTTAGACAACCAGGATGTTGGCTTAGAAGCAGCCACCATTTAAAGAGTGCGTAATAGCTCACTGGTCGAGTGGCTCTGCGCCGAAAATGTACCGGGGCTAAACGTATCACCGAAGCTGCGGGTTGACACCGTTGGTGTCAGCGGTAGGAGAGCGTTCTAAGGGCATCGAAGCCGGACCGGAAGGACCGGTGGAGCGCTTAGAAGTGAGAATGCCGGTATGAGTAGCGAAAGAGGGGTGAGAATCCCCTCCGCCGAAAGCCTAAGGTTTCCTGAGGAAGGCTCGTCCGCTCAGGGTTAGTCGGGACCTAAGCCGAGGCCGAAAGGCGTAGGTGATGGACAACAGGTTGATATTCCTGTACCACCTCCTCACCGTTTGAGCAATGGGGGGACGCAGGAGGATAGGGCAAGCGCGCGGCTGGATGTGCGCGTCCAAGCAGTTAGGCTGGCAAGCAGGCAAATCCGCTTGCCGGAAGGCTGAGCTGTGATGGCGAGGGAAAGGAAGTACCGAAGTTCCCGATTCCACACTGCCAAGAAAAGCCTCTAGCGAGGTGAGAGGTGCCCGTACCGCAAACCGACACAGGTAGGCGAGGAGAGAATCCTAAGGTGAGCGAGAGAACTCTCGTTAAGGAACTCGGCAAAATGACCCCGTAACTTCGGGAGAAGGGGTGCTCATCAAGGTGATAAGCCATGATGAGCCGCAGTGAAAAGGCCCAGGCGACTGTTTAGCAAAAACACAGGTCTCTGCGAAACCGTAAGGTGAAGTATAGGGGCTGACGCCTGCCCGGTGCTGGAAGGTTAAGGGGAGCGCTTAGCGAAAAGCGAAGGTGCGAACCGAAGCCCCAGTAAACGGCGGCCGTAACTATAACGGTCCTAAGGTAGCGAAATTCCTTGTCGGGTAAGTTCCGACCCGCACGAAAGGCGTAACGATCTGGGCACTGTCTCAACGAGAGACTCGGTGAAATTATAGTACCTGTGAAGATGCAGGTTACCCGCGACAGGACGGAAAGACCCCGTGGAGCTTTACTGCAGCCTGATATTGAATGTGGGTACAGCTTGTACAGGATAGGTAGGAGCCAGAGACGCGTGAGCGCCAGCTTGCGCTGAGGCGACGGTGGGATACTACCCTGGCTGTACTGACATTCTAACCCGCGCCCCTGATCGGGGCGGGAGACAGTGTCAGGTGGGCAGTTTGACTGGGGCGGTCGCCTCCTAAAAGGTAACGGAGGCGCCCAAAGGTTCCCTCAGAATGGTTGGAAATCATTCGGAGAGTGCAAAGGCAGAAGGGAGCTTGACTGCGAGACCTACAAGTCGAGCAGGGACGAAAGTCGGGCTTAGTGATCCGGTGGTTCCGCATGGAAGGGCCATCGCTCAACGGATAAAAGCTACCCCGGGGATAACAGGCTGATCTCCCCCAAGAGTCCACATCGACGGGGAGGTTTGGCACCTCGATGTCGGCTCATCGCATCCTGGGGCTGTAGTCGGTCCCAAGGGTTGGGCTGTTCGCCCATTAAAGCGGTACGCGAGCTGGGTTCAGAACGTCGTGAGACAGTTCGGTCCCTATCCGTCGCGGGCGCAGGAAATTTGAGAGGAGCTGTCCTTAGTACGAGAGGACCGGGATGGACGCACCGCTGGTGTACCAGTTGTCCCGCCAGGGGCATCGCTGGGTAGCTATGTGCGGAAGGGATAAGCGCTGAAAGCATCTAAGCGTGAAGCCCCCCTCAAGATGAGATTTCCCATCGCTAAACGCGAGTAAGATCCCTTGAAGATGACGAGGTAGATAGGTCCGAGGTGGAAGCGTGGTGACACGTGGAGCTGACGGATACTAATCGATCGAGGACTTAACCAAGAAAGAGCATCTATTCGTGAAGGAACCGTTATCTAGTTTTGAAAGATCATGTTTAAAAAGGAATTGACAACTACGGTCAAAAAGTTATAATAGTAGTTGTCTATCCACTGAATGGAACAAATGAATACAATAATTTGCTTGGTGGCAATGGCGAAGAGGTCACACCCGTTCCCATCCCGAACACGGAAGTTAAGCTCTTCAGCGCCGATGGTAGTGAGGGTCTATCCCTTGTGAGAGTAGGACGCTGCCAGGCAATCACTTTACAATAGAAAAGAAGTTGTAAGTTTATTTCTTTCAATTTGATTCAGCCTATAGAAAATGAGGCATTCTACATAATAGTAATATCAGCTAGTCTTCTTTTACATTCCGCAGTAGCTCAGTGGTAGAGCATTCGGCTGTTAACCGAACGGTCGCAGGTTCGAATCCTGCCTGCGGAGCCATTTGGAGAGCTGTCCGAGTGGTCGAAGGAGCACGATTGGAAATCGTGTAGACGGTCAACGCCGTCTCAAGGGTTCGAATCCCTTGCTCTCCGCCAGAATGAAATTTTTGGCCCGTTGGTCAAGTGGTTAAGACACCGCCCTTTCACGGCGGTAACACGGGTTCGAATCCCGTACGGGTCACCATGGAGGATTAGCTCAGCTGGGAGAGCACTTGCCTTACAAGCAAGGGGTCGGCGGTTCGATCCCGTCATCCTCCACCATGTACATAGTAAATAAAATGAATATTAATGAATTTCGGCGCTAGGGCCACAGCATGTTATGATATGTATACATAATTTTTGTGTGAAGAGTGTTTATTGTTTTATCGGCGCGGGGTGGAGCAGTCCGGTAGCTCGTCGGGCTCATAACCCGAAGGTCGCAGGTTCAAATCCTGCCCCCGCAACCAATGGTCCCGTAGTGTAGCGGTTAACATGCCTGCCTGTCACGCAGGAGATCGCGGGTTCGATTCCCGTCGGGACCGCCATAAAAGGCTCGGTAGCTCAGTCGGTAGAGCAAAGGACTGAAAATCCTTGTGTCGGCGGTTCGATTCCGTCCCGAGCCACCATTATATGTATACATATGCCGGTGTAGCTCAATTGGTAGAGCAACTGACTTGTAATCAGTAGGTTGGGGGTTCGATTCCTCTCGCCGGCATTTTTTACAATCGGAGGGGTAGCGAAGTGGCTAAACGCGGCGGACTGTAAATCCGCTCCCTTAGGGTTCGGCGGTTCGAATCCGTCCCCCTCCACCATGATAGGGGCATAGTTTAACGGTAGAACAGAGGTCTCCAAAACCTCCGGTGTGGGTTCGATTCCTACTGCCCCTGCCATTTATAAGATGGCGACTGTGGCGAAGTGGTTAACGCACCAGATTGTGGCTCTGGCATTCGTGGGTTCGATTCCCATCAGTCGCCCCATATTAATATCATTGGGCTATAGCCAAGCGGTAAGGCAACGGACTTTGACTCCGTGATGCGCTGGTTCGAATCCAGCTAGCCCAGCCACCTTTTAAATTTAAGTGCGGAAGTAGTTCAGTGGTAGAACACCACCTTGCCAAGGTGGGGGTCGCGGGTTCGAATCCCGTCTTCCGCTCCAATAATGGCGGCATAGCCAAGTGGTAAGGCAGAGGTCTGCAAAACCTTTATCCCCGGTTCGAATCCGGGTGCCGCCTCCATTACAAGCCGGGGTGGCGGAATTGGCAGACGCACAGGACTTAAAATCCTGCGGTAGGTGACTACCGTACCGGTTCAAGTCCGGTCCTCGGCACCAGTGAGGAATTGCATCAATATCATTACGCCGATGTGGCGGAACTGGCAGACGCGCACGACTCAAAATCGTGTTCCCTTGCGGGAGTGTGGGTTCGACTCCCACCATCGGCATCATTAGTATCCGATATCTCACGATCAAAAATCGTGGAAGCTTTAAAACGACTGCAAACGCAGTCGTTTTTCATTTTTTGGAAAACCGGAAGAATCCGATAGAATTCGAAAAAATTTTGCACGGCTATTTTGTATGGTAGAGCTCCTCCATTGCAACGTCTACCTGCCGGGATTCTTTTTGCTCCATCTCGTCCAAAATGTGTGAATACGTCTGCAATGTTGTCACAATGTCCTTATGACCAAGATGTCGAGAAACGTATTTAATATTCACCCCTTTATATAGGAGCATTGATGCGTGAGTGTGGCGAAGGCCATAACAAGTAATTGGCTTAATCCCGATCGTACCGCCTTTGTTTTTTGTCATGTAGACACCTCATTTTTTAGTCTATTATTACTATAATAATCTGTGTCTACTTTTAGTCTAACATTACTTGTTACCTATTCTCTTCATCATACTCCAAAAATAGGTCTTGTAAATCTCCATTAATTGGTTCATTATTATTGTTAATTGTCACTTTAAACTCAATATCCTCTTCTCCTATTGATACTACCCCATCTAACACCCCTAAAATATTAGATACAGCATCCACTTCTACTTGTTCGATTATTTTAAATAATATTTCTTTATTTTTATCTGATAGTTCTGAATAAAACATCAACGCTTCTTTCCAATAAGGGTCTGTAACTTCATTAATATCAGTATTATTGAATATATCTCGATAAAAATTACGATTTTCTTTTATAATTGACTGATGTAAAAGTTTAACAAACTCTTCTTTATTCATATATCTCATCTCCTTCTCATCTCTGGATACAATTGTTTATTTAATTCAATTAATTTTCGAAGTTGAGAATTAGGAATGTCTGGATATACTCTTCTTAACTCCATTATATCTCTTGCTAATAATTGTCTTACACTCTCAATTCCTTTTGAACTTCTCAAAACTATTCCCCTAGGACCTTTTCTTGTATGTCCAGCTTTTGGTATTAATATTGCTGGTGCATTATTTGGATCATAATTTCGAATGAATTTTTTCATAATTGCTTTTTGTCCAACATGATGTGCATCTAACCTCGGTACACCTTTTATTTCTTTATATAATCCTACATCATACTTACTAAATTTACCCGTACCCTTACCGTCCACCTCATCCCCAGTTTTGCCAATCATGTTAATCGCAGTTTCTTTTACTTCTTCCTTAGCCTTGCTCATCCATGCGCGGGACGCTGGACCAATTCCCGCCAAGGCTAGCTGCCATTGGACAGACGAAACGCTGGTAAGACGGTCATCCCATTGCTTATTAAAATATCGCAGCGTTTTGGTAATCGGCGCTTTCACGACTTGGAGGTACGCCGCTTGAAAGACAGACATCATTTTATCATAGCGGAGAACATATTTCATTTGCGGGACCAATTTCGAAACATCCGCTGCTATCCCGGCCGCTTTCGCTCCTTTGATCCCCGCTTTTCCAGCGATTCCTGCCCCTTTGGCTGGAGGAATGACGGACAACAATAACATTTCCTCCCGCAACCAGGCGGTCCCATCCGGATATCCGTTCTCCAGTAATCGGGTCGTATTCTCCAAACAACCGCTGCAAGTCATACCAGCAAAGAAGCTTCAGACCGAATTCTTTTATGTTGTCGGCGAGCGTTTGGTCTGCCTGTCTGATGGACGCGGCCGTCTGATACAGCAGTTCCTCCGCTTCATTCAGCTTTTCTCCATAGCGGTCGAGCCAATGAATCAGTTCGTCTGTAAGCTCGCGGATGGCGGCGGAACCGATGCCGGGAATCTCCATGGCTAAAAAGAGGGAATCTCCTAGGAAAGCAAGGTCCGCGCGCATTGTATAGGGCATTGCTCTATATAGTTTATTCGAAGCGCTCCTTGAGGAATAAACAATCCGCTTGAACTTTTTGTTCAAGCGGATTGTTTATTTATCGTTGTATTAGGGAATCTTGCTTCACACACTATAACAAAATTACTTTACCGTAATACTAGGAGGATATATTGATAATATTTCAATTACATCATTAGAAGTTAAAAATACATAATGTTCTACCTCTCTTGACTCGTATATACCGCAACTTTCTTTATGAAACCATTTCAAGTATTCTGAGTTTTTAACTTTAAATAAAGACCAATCACTATAAAAATCTGTACCGTAATATTGATCTAAATAATTTAGCGTTTCTAATAACGAACCTTCATCAGTATTTCTATACGATAATACTCCTTCTTTAAAATTCACTACAACTTTTTTTTCACCATTTTCATCACTAAATTCTAAAATAACACCATCTTTACCATCCAAAAGCATATCATTATAAATTGTTGAAGGTATATCATCTAGCGGTATCCATCTTTTCCATTGTTCCATAAAACTTCCTCCATATTTGTTTTCTAGTAACGAAACTTTATTCTCTTCTTGCCATCTTGAATTTCAAGTGTAGGACGGCCATCACTACTTCTCTTTCTAACAATAACTGTTCTTCCATCCTTTAAAATACCGACTTTGAGGTCAGGCGTATCCTTAGTAATTTTAGGTCCCAACGAGTGAAAGTCATTCATTGCTTCACTAAATCCACCAGATAACTCATACTGAATAGTTCTTCCTTTTGTTGCTCTTCCAGGCTTAGCAACTTTAATTAAATCATCAACTGTTTTGCCAGTACCCTTAGTGCTAAGTTCAATGCCATCGTTGCCTGCTTTACCTTCGCCTAGATTTAACCCCGTCTTCTCACTCAGATAAGCTCGAACTTTATTCTCCAATCCATTGGTGTTCTCGTCCGGAACTTTAACGTTCCCAATCCCTTCCATGGCAAATCCCATTTGCCGGTCAGGGATTGAATTTTTCAGATTGGTCAGGCTATGTCAATTGTTGGGGTGCACTGGATGTGAAATGCTTGATACAGCTGTTCTAAGTTAGACCTTGCATTACTTTGCGTCATCCACTTCTTAAAAACTTTTTACATAATAAGCTTTCTTTAATATGATTTTTTGTATTTACGAATTTAAGAAATAACCGGCGCAAAGTTAAACACCACCATTATCGAAAAAAATCCCCTCATAAGTAAACAGTAAATTGATGCATATTTACTGTCTCCTTATAGGGGGATGCTGTCAAAATTCGGCTACTTTTTCCTTTTCGTTCAAATAACCGGATAATAAAAGCCTTTGCTGTCATTATATATTTTGTCTATTATTGTTTTTCATCAACAGGCGTGACGGCGTCGTGCAGATATGTTTCTAATTCTTTGCGATAACGGTTTTGCTCCTCTTCTGTCCACTCCAAGTTTTTCGCCATATATTGAATAACGGATTCCTTCCATTGGTGAACTGAATGAATTTCAAAAAATAACGATCCTGTTCTCCGGATAAAGAAGTCCTCCGGTTTTACGACCATCTCTTCTTCCAAACCATATTGAAGCTGGGCTAAAACATCAATCGGTAATTGAAACTCATCTCTTACTTTCTTTAAATCAACTGCCAGTTCAAACACCCGGTCTACATTCGTTCCATATAATCGGACCAATCTTTCCGATTGTTTTCTGCTAAATCCCAATTTTTCTCCCTGTTCAACTTTTTTAGTTACGAACGATTCAAAATTTGTTGAACCTCCGAAATTTCCTCCCGAAATCGGCAGGTTTTTCGTTCTGCAAGGGGAAAATGCTTCGTTTTCTTCCTCTTTTAATAATTTGGCAACAAGATCAACGATCGTTTCTGCCATTTTACGGTATCCTGTTAATTTTCCGCCGGCAATGGTAATAATACCTGAATCAGACGTCCAAATTTCATCTTTGCGTGATATTTCAGAAGGACTTTTTCCTTCTTCATGGATTAATGGTCTGAGCCCGGCCCAGCTTGATTCAATATCTTCCACGGTGATATGGACCGTTGGGAACATATAATTAATGGCCTTAATAAGATAATCTCGATCTTCAACAGTCATTTTAGGATGTGCAATATCCCCATCATAGAAAGTATCTGTTGTGCCAACGTAAGTTTTTCCATCACGCGGAATGGCAAACACCATTCGTCCATCAGGTGTATCAAAATAGATCGCTTGTTTTAATGGGAATCGGCTTTGGTCAAAAACAAGGTGAATTCCTTTTGACAAAATCAAATGTTTTCCTTTTAAAGAGTGATCTTTTTCCCGTAACGTATCGACCCAAGGGCCTGTTGCATTTATAATTTTCTTTGCGAACACTTGATATGATTCTCCTGTTAATTGATCAACAACTTTTACACCTACGGCTTTGCCTTGTTCATAAATAAATTCGTCTACCTTTGCATAGTTAATCGCTTTTGCACCGCATTCGACTCCCTTTTTCATAACTTCAATCGTCAAGCGGGCATCGTCAGTTCGATATTCGACATAATATCCTCCGCCTAATAATCCATCTTGTTTTAATAAAGGTTCTTTATCAATAGTTTGCTTCGCATTCAACATCGTTCTTCGTTCGCTTTTCTTCACGTCAGCAAGGTAATCGTAAATTTTCAGTCCAATGGATGTGCTCCATTTACCGAATGTTCCTCCTTTATAAATCGGAAGAAGCATCCATTCAGGTGTAGTTACATGCGGGCCATTTTCATAGACGATCGCGCGTTCTTTCCCAACTTCAGCGACTAACTTCACTTCCAGCTGTTTTAAATAACGGAGGCCTCCGTGCACAAGCTTCGTGGAACGGCTTGAGGTTCCTGCGGCAAAATCCTGCATCTCAAATAAAACTGTTTTCATTCCACGTGTTGTTGCATCAAGTGCAATTCCTGCACCTGTAATACCACCGCCAATAATGATGACATCAAACTGTTTTCCATCGACGTCTTTTAATATTTCTTGTCTTTGATAAGCAAATACATTTTTGTTCATTTGTTATTCCTCCTGTGATCCGTCAAAAGTCCTAAAAAAAGAGACCACATACACACTACGCTTCTTCTACAGACGTAATGCTATGTGGTCTCTCCTTGTCTCCAACCGAATATTAACTTTGAATGTATTATAGCATATTCTTCATCTTCTGAAAATTCTTTTGTATGCGAATTTAAAATTCAAAGCTTTTCCCCATAATGAACTTTTCTTTATTCAGTTGATGAAGAATCAGTGTTTGAAAACGCTATTGACACCATCGCACAAGCCATTTTTTTTCATTCAATTGATGAAGATGGCTTGCGTCTTTCATGTCTTCTACAGCGTTTCTGAAACTGAATGTCTAAAACTGCCGCCAAAACCTAAAGCATCGAAAAATTGGGTAGCCATTCAAAATAAATTATGACTGTTCAAATTCTTTCCATAATTGCTTATTGGATGTTGTCACGGCTGCAGCACCAGCTTGTAAAGCATTGTTGACATCGTCAATACTGCGGATAAATCCACCAGCAAAGATCGGGATTTGGATTCGTTGATGAATTTCAGCAATAATGTTCGGCATGGCGCCAGGTAAAACCTCAATCACATCGGGTTTTGTTTTTTCTAATAAGGAATAGCTTTTTTCTAAAGCGTTTGAGTCAATGAGAAAAACTCGTTGAATGGCCAATACGCCTTTTTGTTTCGCTTTCAAAACGACACTTGCTTTTGTCGAAAGCAGTCCATAGGGCTTGAAGGACTGGCATAAATATTCGGTTGCGTATTCATCATTTTTAAGACCATGTATTAAATCAACATGCAATAACAAGTTTTTACAATGCTGCTTAGAAATATTGACGATATTTTTCAACTGGGCAATATGGACATCTAATAACACACCATATGCATAGGAACTCTGAAGAAAAATTTCAAAATCCTTCATATTGCGAATCGCTGGAATAATTTTTTGATCTTTATATTCCATTGTTCGTTCCACCTTTTTTATTATTGGCAAAAATCAGTGTGAATTCAGCTTTCAAACTTAATTGAAACAGAGAAGAGGTCTTTGCTTCAAGTCTCTAGAAAAAAAGAAATCCACAACAAAACACCCCTTCATCCAAACGACTAAAGGGAATTGATGTGGATCTCCTTCTCTCCGCTACAATTTATTAACTTATTTATAATTGTACCATAAACAAAAGCGCTGTCAAAGCAACGAGAACATCCACGCATGATCGTTTACAGGGTGAAAAAAATTTTTTAATCGTGAGATTCATAACTACTATCTTTTTCAAAAAATTTTCCAGTAATCCTGTTAACAAGTATATTAAAATGGAAAAAGGAGGGGATTTCATGTTCATTAAATTAACAGTTTACAAAAAGAACGGTCTTCATGTCCGGATGGCAGCAGCTTTTATTTCGCTGCTTCAAAATCTCATACAAAATAAAGAGATATTAAAAAAGACGTACGTTCTCTATCAGGATAAAAAAGTTCAAGTGAATAATCTATTATCTTTAGTGTCCTTAAAGATTGGACAAGGAGAGGAATTTATCCTGCATTTTGAAGAAAAAATAGACGATCAAATCGTCCAGCAGATAAAAGATTTTTTTGAACAAACGGATCTTGAAGATTCCCAGCAAGCAGAAACAGATCGACTTCTCATGGAAAATTCCATTACCCTTCATGAGGCCATATCTGCTTTACCGAATGGAATCGTCGTTGTGAATAGCGACAATATCATCACTTATGTCAATGCAGCTGCAGCAAAACTTTTGGAAAAAGATCCTCATGAGCTTATCAATCAACGCGCTGACGAAGTGATTCCCCATTCAAGATTGCATGAAGTACTGAAGACAGGAAAAATGGAATTATCCAAAAAGCAAGAAATCAACCATCATACATTGTTAACAACCCGTTCGCCAATTATTTTTAATGGAAAAACGATTGGGGCTGTTGCTATTTTTCAAGATATATCTACCATTGAGAAAATCAGTAAAGAATTGAATGAAGTAAAAGAGCTGCAGCAGAGATTAAATCTTGTTTTAAAATCTGTCTCAGATTTAATCGGATTAACAGATAAAAATGGAAATTTTATATACAAAAATGATGAAATGGATGTTTTGTTAAAAAAATTAAACAGTGTCCCAAACATACAATCAATAATCGGCCAACACGAGTGGGAAAATATTAAAAGCACTCAAAATCAGATTATGAAACTAATTCAAGTAAACCAACAATCTAGTTATATTACAAAAATAAATCCTATTTTCGTTGACGATGAATTTCGCGGAACAGTCGCCACCATGACTCCTTTCGATGATATTAAAAAGCTCCTCGAAAAAATTGATCTAATGGAGCAAAGAACAAAATATTTGGAAATGGAGCTGTCCAAACATCAAGGATTTGATGAGGCATTTCATAAGATTATAGGAAACAGCGAGACATTAAAAGATTCCTTAACAATCGCCGCAAAGGTTGCAAAAACAAATTCGACAGTGATTATTACAGGAGAAAGCGGAACAGGGAAAGAACTTATCGCTAAGGCTATTCATGAAGCAAGCGACAGAAAGAATAACCTATTTATTCGAGTGAATTGTGCAGCCATCCCTCCTCAATTAATGGAAAGCGAATTATTTGGTTATGAAAAGGGAGCCTTTACAGGAGCGTATAAAACACATCGAGGAAAATTTGAACTCGCTAATAAAGGTACGATTTTTTTAGATGAAATCGGTGATTTAAGTTTGGATTTGCAAGCAAAAATTTTACGTGTGCTGCAGGAAAGGGAAGTGGAAAGAATTGGCGGATATGCGCCCATTCAGCTTGATGTTAGGGTAATTGCCGCGACTCACCGTGATCTCAAAAAAATGGTAGATGAGGGCAGTTTTCGCGAGGATCTTTATTATCGGTTGAATGTTGTCCCAATTCATCTGCCGCCTTTAAGGGCAAGAAAAGAAGATATTCCCCTTTTGGTGGAGGCGTTTCGAAAACAATTGAATGCTAGATTGGGAAAAAATATCAAAGGGTATGAAAAAGGATTTATGGAAGCATTGTGCAGTTACCATTGGCCAGGAAATATTAGAGAATTACAAAATGTAATTGAACGGTTATTTAATCTCGCAGATGAAGAAATTTTGCGATGCAAGGATTTACCTTACTACATCTCGAACCCTCAATGTCAAGAAAATAAAAAAATAATGCAGAAACAGAGTATCAATTTTGGCAACGAAGTGCTGACCTTCAAAGAATATGAAAAACAAATTTTTTCGTTTGCTTGTCAATATTACCCAAGCTATAACCAATTAGCGAAAGCGCTTGGGATCACTCATAAAACGGCAGCTAAAAAAATAAGAGAATATGGATTGGAGCATTTAGTTGGGAAAAAGTATCAAATGGATTGATATTTTTTTCCAATGAACTCGGCACAAAAATATGAAAACGCATCCGTAAAGCGCTTTCGTTGTTGGCATCATTTTTGCATTAATAAAAAGTGCAAAGTTAAGAGGAGGTATGTCTATGAAAAAATTAATCAATGATCCTAATCAAGTAGTTGAAGACATGTTAGCAGGGATGGTGGCGGCTCATTCTAATCGAATGAAGAGATTGCCAAATACAAACGTAATCGTAAGAAAAGAAGCACCTATTCAAGGAAAAGTTGGCTTGGTTAGCGGTGGAGGAAGCGGTCATGAGCCTTCACATGCTGGTTATGTAGGTAAAGGAATGCTAGACGGAGCGGTATGTGGAGAAGTGTTCACTTCCCCAACCCCAGATCAAATTTTTGAGGCGATTCAAGCGGTTGATAGCGGAAATGGGGTGTTATTGATTATTAAAAATTACACTGGCGACATTATGAATTTTGAAATGGCTGCCGAAATGGCTGAAGCAGAAGGAATCAACGTAGCAAAAGTGGTTGTGAATGATGATGTAGCTGTGGAGGATAGTACATATACGACAGGCCGGCGGGGAATAGCAGGTACGGTTTTTGTTCATAAAATTGCCGGTGCATTAGCGGAAAAGGGTGCAACGCTAAAAGAAGTAGAAGCAGTAGCTAAGAAAGTTGTGGAAAATGTGCGGTCAATGGGAATGGCCTTAACTCCATGCACTGTTCCAGCAGCAGGAAAACCTGGCTTCGAGCTCGGAGAAAATGAAATCGAAATTGGAATGGGGATTCACGGAGAACCTGGCATTGAAAAAACACAAATCCAGCCAGCGGATGAAATCGCACAAATACTTCTTGAAAAAATTTTAGATGACTTAAAACTTGAGGAAAACGACAAGGTTGCGGTCATGATTAACGGTTTAGGTGCAACACCATTAATGGAATTATATATTATGAACAAAAAAGTCTCTGAGGTCCTAAAGGATAAGAACATTTATATACATGAAACGTTTGTTGGTGAATTTATGACATCGCTTGAAATGGATGGCTGCTCTATTTCGTTATTAAAATTAGACGATCAACTCATTGAGTTGTTAGACGAACAAGCGGATACAATCGCATTCAAAAAATAGCAATCTCGCTTTCTTGCAGTCTGTCTATAGAAGGAATATGAGGAGAGATGATCAATGACATTTGACGTTGAACAGGCTAAAAAATGGATCATGACTTTTAACGATAAAATTCAGGAAAATAAGGAGTATTTAACGGAGCTGGATCAAGCAATTGGCGATGGAGACCATGGATTAAATATGGCACGAGGATTTCAGGAAACCGTCAAGAAAATTACAGAAGGCAAATATGATGATCTTGGTTCTTTGTTTAAAGATGTTGGCATGACTTTAATTGCTAAAGTAGGCGGAGCTTCAGGTCCGTTATATGGAACAGCTTTCATGAAAGCTTCTCTTGCTTTAAAGGGTAAAAAAGAAGTTGATATAAAGGCTTTAGTTGAGGCATTAGCAGCATCATTGGATGGGTTAAAAGTTAGGGGAAAGGCACAAGTAGGAGATAAAACGATGATCGATGTTTGGGAGCCTGTCATTGAGTATATGAAAAATCGTGAAACGATTCATTCTAAAGAGCTTACTGATTTATCTAAAGAGAAAATGGACGGCACAAAAGAGCTTGAGGCAAAGAAAGGCCGTGCGGCTTATTTAGGAAAGCGTTCTATTGGTCATATTGATCCTGGGGCAGCTTCATCGTATTTATTGTTTGCTTCCTTAGCTGAATTGTTCGAAGAAGGAGAGGTGGCCCAATGAAATATGTAAGTCTTGTCTTAATTTCACACAGCTATGAAATTGTAAGCGGCCTAAAAAAGCTTCTGAATCAAGTTCAACCTGAAGTATCTGTAGCCATCGCTGGAGGGGTTGAAGGCGATATCGGAACAAATGCATTAGACATTAAGGAAGCAATTGAATCAGTCTATTCTGAGAAAGGCGTTGTCGTTTTGTTTGATTTAGGGAGTGCACTCATTAATGCTGAAATGGCTATTGAGATGCTAGAGAACAATGAAAACATTATAATAGCCGATGCTCCTCTCGTAGAAGGAGCTTATGCAGCGGTCGTTGAGGCTGGTTTGGGAAGCTCGATTGAAGAGGTCGTTCGAGCTGGCGAGAGTGCAAAGGAACTTGTCAAAATCAATGACTAGCGAGAAAAATTAGGAGTGAACTCAATGATCGAAAAAGAGATTACAGTGACCATTGAAAATGGTCTGCATGCCAGACCAGCAGCAGATTTTGTGAAAAAAGTAAACCAGTATAAAAGCAAGGTTGAGTTAATGATCGGCGACAGAAGGATTAACGCGAAAAGTATTCTTCAGCTTATGAGCGTTGCCATAATGGAGGGACAGACGATCAAAGTGATGACTGATGGAGAAGATGAGAAAGACGCATTAGCGTTTATTGATTTTTTTCTCCAATCAGGTAAAGAATCGTAATCAAGCCTTTGCTTTTGAATTGTTGCAAAAATTCATATTAGGTTCATGGGTCCCATTTCCTAGAACTTACTTCAAAACAAATAATATCATAATTCAAAAAAAGTGATTGACAACGCTTTCTTTTTGTAATAATCTGAAATCAAGTTAATATTTGTGATGGAGAAATGGAGATCCACAGTAATTCCCTGTATGCAGCCTGCATACTAAGGGGGGAATTTGCTGCGGATCTTTTTTATTGACCAAAATTGTAGTCTTTTCGCAAGAGATAACAAATATATGAAAAAGGAGGAAACTTTGATGTCTGCATTTTTAGGTGAGTTAATTGGCACGATGATTTTGATTGTTTTTGGGGGTGGAGTTGTCGGCGGTGTTGTACTTAAAAAATCAAAAGCTGAAAATTCAGGCTGGATTGTTATTACGATGGGATGGGGTCTTGCCGTAGCGATGGCGGTATATGCTGTAGGTCAATTTAGCGGAGCCCATCTTAATCCGGCTGTAACCATCGGATTAGCTGCAATCGGTTCTTTCCCTTGGAGTGATGTACCGACCTATATTATTGCCCAAATGATTGGTGCATTTATCGGTGCTGTGATCGTTTATTTGCACTATTTGCCCCACTGGCAAGCAACCGATGACCAAGGTGCAAAATTAGCCGTATTCTCAACAGATCCTGCAATCAAAAATCCTGCAGCGAATCTTTTAAGTGAAGTCATTGGTACATTCATTTTGTTGCTTGGATTGTTGGCACTTGGAGCGAATAAATTTGCAGAAGGAATGAACCCGTTCATTGTTGGATTTCTCATCGTTGCAATAGGTCTCTCCTTAGGCGGAACTACGGGTTACGCCATCAATCCTGCCCGTGATTTAGGTCCGAGAATTGCTCATTTTATTCTGCCGATTCCAGGTAAAGGAAGCTCTAACTGGGGTTATGCTTGGATTCCTGTTGTAGGGCCGATTATTGGGGGAACGTATGGAGCGTTATTTTATAAATGGGCTTTTGAAGGAGTCAGTACCTCTGCTTTTTGGATTTTCACAATTGTTGTAGCAGCTATCGTTGTGGCAGCGCTAGTAAGCAATAAAGAACAAAGCTTGAATGTCTATAAGAAAACGAAAGCAACACTTTAAGTTTATAATTTTAATAAAATAATGAGGTGAAGAAAATGGAAACATATGTTTTAGCTCTAGACCAAGGAACGACAAGTTCACGTGCGATCATTTTTAATAAAAAAGGGGAAATCGTTCATATTTCACAAAAAGAATTTGCGCAATATTTTCCTAAACCAGGCTGGGTAGAGCATAATGCCAATGAAATTTGGGGTTCCATCTTATCCGTCATCGCCACTTCCTTGTCTGAGTCAGGAATAAAACCTGAGCAAATTGCAGGCATCGGAATTACGAACCAACGCGAAACAACGGTTGTTTGGGATAAAAACACAGGTCAGCCGGTATATAATGCCATTGTTTGGCAATCACGGCAAACGGCAGATATTTGTGAGGAGTTAAAGGCGAAGGGATTAAATGATACATTTCGTGAAAAGACAGGTCTGTTAATTGATGCATACTTTTCAGGAACAAAAGTCAAATGGATATTAGATCATGTTGAAGGGGCTAGAGAAAAAGCGGAAAGAGGAGAGCTTTTATTCGGAACAATTGATACTTGGTTAATTTGGAAGCTCTCGGGTGGAAAGGCGCATGTGACGGATTATTCAAATGCTTCAAGAACATTAATGTTCAATATTCATGAGCTGAAATGGGATGATGAACTGTTAGAAATTTTAACCGTGCCTAAATCCATGCTTCCGGAAGTACGTCCATCTTCAGAAATTTATGCACATACAGTTCCGTATCATTTCTTTGGGCAAGAAGTTCCGATTTCTGGAGCGGCTGGTGATCAGCAAGCAGCACTATTCGGTCAGGCTTGTTTTGAAGAAGGCATGGCGAAAAATACGTACGGTACGGGCTGCTTTATGCTTATGAACACGGGCGAAAAAGCTGTTGCTTCTAACCACGGACTACTAACAACAATTGCTTGGGGATTAAACGGAAAAGTGGAATATGCTTTAGAAGGAAGTATTTTTGTTGCAGGATCTGCCATTCAATGGTTAAGAGATGGACTTCGTATGTTAAAAAATGCTGCTGATAGCGAACAATATGCAGAACGTGTAGAATCCACAGACGGTGTATATGTAGTACCGGCGTTTGTCGGATTAGGAACACCGTATTGGGACAGCGATGTTAGAGGAGCTATATTTGGTTTGACACGGGGAACGCAAAAAGAACACTTTGTTCGTGCAACTTTAGAGTCCCTTGCCTATCAAACAAAAGATGTGCTGACTGCTATGGAAGCGGATTCGGGCATTTCCTTGAAAACCTTGCGTGTAGATGGCGGGGCAGTAAAAAATAATTTTCTAATGCAATTCCAGAGCGATTTGTTAGGTGTCCCTGTTGAACGTCCTGTTGTCAATGAAACTACTGCTCTTGGAGCGGCTTATTTAGCCGGCTTGGCAGTAGGATATTGGAAAGATCAATCAGAGATCGCGACACAATGGAACATTGACCGTACATTCGAACCATCTATGAATGAAGAAAAACGTAACAAATTATATGAAGGCTGGCAAAAAGCTGTAAAAGCTGCGATGGCTTTTAAATAAAGGTTCTCAGTCAATTGTTGAGGTGCACTTGATATGAAGTGCACCTCTTTTATATGTATGGAAGGTAAATCAGTGAGCATTATTCCTTATTTCTGAGACGATCAAAGTTGCGGAAAAACCATAAAAAATTTTTTCTCGGTATAAGTTATTCATCTCAAAGTGTATTCAGCTTACTCTAACTTACGGATATAATTTTATATGAAGTATAGTATAGTTATTCTAAATTCTTTAGTATACTTCAATGAAAAAGGAATCCAAAGTTAGAAAGATGATATTTAATGTTCAAATTGGTAAGAATGCTAAAATTGCGAGATCTAGAATTGTTTCGTATAGATAATCAAGATAATGAAACTATCTGTATGCTGTTGATTTTAGATTACAGAAGACCAAGTGTTTTGGATGATTTTCCAAATTTAAAGGAAATAGAGGATGAAAATTCATTTGAAGGCGCGGAGAATTATATCCACACTGTAATAATTTCAGAGGAAAAATTAGAAGAAAATATTGTCGGTCGAATTATTGAAGTAATTGAAGGATTAGTGGAGCATAAGCCAAATTGTGACAATAACAATTCATTTTATATTAGTAAATTTCCTGATCATTTTGAGGCTGGTGCACATTTAATAGAATATATTAAACCTATTTTAAATAAGATGAATTTTGGAATTGATCTAACATATATCACTGATAAACATTTCAATTATTTAACTCAAGAATAATTTTTTCATTAAAAGTAAAAGCGGTATCAAAAATGGAGATCTACTTTTAACTTCTGCTGAACTCGGGGGAACGAAAGTAAGGAATCCGGAGAAGCTAAAGGCAGAGCGATAACCCCGCCTTCTTGTACTAAAATTTAAGTTCGGCATTGGATGTATCAAGGATTCCTGCTGAATGTAGGAATCCCTTTTTGACACGATTCCGCACTAGAAAATCTGATTAAGTATTTCTCAAAGTATCCCTTGTGAAATAGTTGAACATGAGAAAATAAATTTGATGGCTAAAAAAGGATAAAACATGTGGTAAAATAGTGAAAATTAAAAATTAGAGGAGCGTTGTTTGTGATAAATTATAATGGCCGCAAGTTTGTTTCAATTGAAAATACAGATAATGGAGAAGTTTCTTCAGAAACGCTTTTTGAATATAAACAAGAAGGAAATATAATCTCAGCAACGTATAGCGGTGGAGAAATTATAAAAGGATTCTTAATTGGGATAGTAAAAGAAGATGGATGCTTAGAGTTTAGGTATAACCATGTGAATATCAAAAACGAGATTAGGGGTGGAAAATGTACTTCTACTCCAAAAATCTTACCAGATGGGCGAATTAGACTGTATGAGAATTGGAAATGGCTCGATGATAAGGAAACGGAAGGAAATTCAATTATTGAAGAAGTTGTTGAAAATCATTGATATATAAACTTGAGTTGAAAAATAAAGATTGCTGCGCTGCTGGTAGTATAGTGATGAAAAAGAAAAAAAAGAATTTAAAGTAGGTGCAACAGCTTTAGTGGAGGAGCAATAATGATTAGCATACAAAAAGATTCGGATGCTGCAATTATCTTGTTCACGAAATTTATGGAATCAATCAACATATGAAACATGTTTGTCAATCATTATCTGAAATTCGACTTTGATGTCTTCTGTTCGAATATGTTAGAACAGGAAACTCCTTTTGATTATTCTCAAGAGGAAGATGCTTACTTTAATTTTATGGAGAACATAGGTTTTACAAACGCTTTGGTCATGATTAAAAGTTTGTTATCGGAGATTAAGGATGGATATAAAAACATATTTGTCGCCGGATTCAGTGCAGGAGCAACCGTTGCATGGCTATGTAGTGAAGAACGACTTGTTGATGGAATTATTGGGTATTATGGTTCCGTATTAGAAATTATATGGAAATATCGCCTCAATGCCCGAAATTGCTGTTCTTTCCAGAAGAAGAAAAATTGTTTAATGTTGATGAGTTAATTTTAGCTTTAGAAAACAAGCATAATGTTGAGGTTCATAAGTTGAATGGACAACATGGATTCAGCGACCCATTCTCTTTAAAATATAACGAAGCATCAGCAAAAAAAGCTTTTAACCAGATGTTGTTTTTTCTTTGGAAACATTTAGACGTATTTAACTCCGATGGAAAAGCGGACTAACTTTTTTATCTGTGGTGAAGCTCCTTCATGATTGACTAATTGGCAGGCTAGCTGAAGAAGGCAAGGTTTAGTTTCAAAACAATGACGATATTTTTTCTGGTATGAATTTTGAAACAAACGCAGTACAGCACATCACCCAAGTGTGAAAAAAGTCGTCGACCTCCAATCGTGTAAAAATCCCTGGAGATCGACGACAGCTGTTTTTTGAAGGAAACAGCAGAATAATGGGCCATTGCTAAATTTTTCTATGTTCGTTATAATTAAAACCAACATCCGCCATTATTTAGAAAACATACTAACATCAACGTTTTTTGGGGTTTTTATCTTAACTATAAGGAATTGAAACTCTGGATACACACCATCAACAACAGCTCCAGCTAAGTTTTTATCTTAACTATAAGGAATTGAAACTTTAAAGCAGGTCTTTCAATCAATTCACCCGAATATCCGTTTTTATCTTAACTATAAGGAATTGAAACTAAAGTTCAGCAATCGCCCTCACATTCACACTTACTTGTTTTTATCTTAACTATAAGGAATTGAAACGCCATATCTTGAAGCTTCAGTGCTCGCTTTTTGCGGTTTTTAAGTACAAGGAATCAAAACTAATTGAGCATTAGTTCACTTGAAAGCGGAAGCAGCTGCACCCGATCTGTGAGCAATAGTTTCTCAATTATAAAGATCAACGAATAAACATATGCAGTGCCATTTATTTTTGCCTCTTGCCTCTGTTGCATCACTTTTCTACCCTATTGATCTCTCAATGAATTTAGACATTTGATTTTATAATCGTATCTTATAAAAGGGAGAAGTCTTAAGACAGCCGATATCAATTCCTGTTTGCAGACCATGCGGACGTTTTTCAACTCAATTGCAAATTCCTTGTAAACACCCTTGCCTTTCATTCATTCACAAATAAAAACAGCTTTCCTAAATACATGGTCCCTCCAAATTTGATATACCTTTACTTCACGAAAATCAATCATATTCTTTTGCAGACAATAAATTTGGCTAACGATGAATGGATAAGAGAAAAAGTTATTCAGAGAGATTTCAGGTGAAAGACAAAATAAAAGCTTGTAAGTATGAAAAGCAATGCCGTATGATAGCAATAAGTTAGGCAATTTTTTCAATTTTTGGAGGTATTCTATGAAAATTGCATTTATTCTTTTTGATCGAATGACAGCTCTTGATTTTGTAGGTTTTTATGATGCGGTAACACGCTTGAAAACAATGGGTTTTAATGAAGAATTAAGCTGGACCTTGTGTGGAATGAAAGATGAAATAAGTGATGATCGGGGAATTACAGTTAAGATTCAAGAAGTGGCTCCTAATTTATCTCAGTATGATTTGTTATTTGTCCCCGGGGGATTCGGTACTCGAGAATTATTGCATGATTCTGAATTTATCGAATGGTTAAAAACGGGCAGCAATGCGACGTATAAAGTGTCCGTTTGTACAGGTTCCATACTTTTTGGCGCTGCTGGTTTTCTTGATAGAAAGAAAGCGACGACCCATCCAAACGAGTATGATTTACTTCGATCTTATTGTTCAGAAGTTATAGAAGATCGAATTGTGAAGGACGGTTATGTTATTACTGGCGGCGGGGTCGCAACATCTGTGGATCTCGGTTTATTTATTTGTGAGCTGCTTGCAGGCAGAGAAGCTGTTCTTCGCATTCAAAAACAAATGGACTACCCATATTACAAAGTTAGGCAATATAATTTAGACTAAGCTCTTCTATAAGAAGCTTTCTTTTTTTGTTGTTATTTATTTTCAGAATTGTTATGATACTGCTTTCTCGTTTAATACATAAATGCTGCAAATTACGGATTATCACCGGTTTTGCTTAATCACTAATTAGGCGAAGAGTTTCGGAACGATGCCTGTTTAACAGGGGTGATTTTATAGGGATTAGTATAAAATTATTTCAAACGAAAGCGTCTCAATAAATTTAGACGGGATTTGCACAAGCAAAAGCATAAACTAGGCGAAAACCGCATGGAAATTCCGTAATTTTTGCACCAGATTGGAAGCAGATTACTCGGACTTATGCAAGATAAAACTTTCCGTACTTATGGAACTCTAAATACCGCCAACTGGATAAGCGTGGAAAAAATAAAATGAAAGCTCTCTGCTCCTCTTTGAGATTCACCTTTTCAAAGAGGAGTATTTGTTTTGATAGTATTCTTTCTTAACTAGCAGGTTGCTCTCTGATGTCAGTCTATATAGACACAATGAGCAGATAATTGTATAGTAAATCTATCGATCATGTCTATAATGAAATAGCAAAAGGTTTCTGCCAATGTGAAGATTTTTTACAAAGAATTTTTTAATCGTTGCGCTACATGTAAACACTGTACATGACTAACTTTGATCGTTTGGAAATGAATCGATGCTCTGGCAAAGCTTCAGCAATCGTAGCTCATATAGTTGAATGGAATCATGATTAAAATGCTAATTTTTGTTTTTTTCTAATGAGCTTTATATCGCTTATTATCATTACTACTCGACACTAAATTTAGGCCAATGATCCGAATTTTTTTATTTGCGGCTGATGAAAAGAAGTAATTTTAAGTTGACAATATAAACTGTAATCATTATTATTACACTTAGGAGGAAGGTTCAATATGAATAGCGATTTTTCGATTGCCGTTCACTGCGTTGCGTATCTGGCTGAAAAGCAAAATCAGCGAGTAACCAGTGAAGACATTTCTCAAAGTGTTTCTGTCCACCCAGTAAGATTAAGAAAAATCTTAAGCATATTAAGAAAAGAAAATATAATTGCTTCTAAAGAAGGGGCAAAGGGCGGATTTTCGTTAAACGCTCAGCCTGAACAAATTACGTTAGACAAAATTTTTAGAATCACTAGTGAGGAAACGCTTGTGCCGAAATGTCCCGATTCCAATGACAACTGTATAATAGGCAAACATCTGTCAGATGTACTCATTCGTATTTTTCATAATGCAGAAGAACATTTTTTAAACTATTTAAAAGGTGTGACGGTCCAAGATATCATTAATGAAATTCATAATAATAGCTCAAAAAGTTCGTTTCATGCCTGAAACAAAATAGTTTGTTGCGGCAAAAATTTTTTTTAAATAAAACTGTAATCAAAAACGTTTCAGTTTAAGGAGGTGAATGATGATGAAGAAAAAACGAGTAGTCGTCGGAATGTCTGGAGGAGTGGATTCCTCTGTAGCTGCTTATCTTCTTAAAAAAGAAGGGTACGACGTCATCGGGGTATTTATGAAAAACTGGGATGATACGAATGATGATGGTGTATGTACGGCAGCTGAGGATTATGAAGATGTTAAACGAGTTGCCAACCAACTCGGGATTCCTTACTATGGCGTCAACTTTGAAAAAGAATATTGGGATCGTGTATTTACGTATTTCATGGATGAGCTGAAGCGAGGCCGAACACCGAATCCAGATGTAATATGCAATACTGAAATTAAATTTAAAGCGTTTGTTGACTATGCTCTTTCACTTGATGCGGATTATATCGCAACGGGTCATTACGCAAGAATCAACAGAGAAAATGGCCAAATCACCTTGCTGCGTGGAAAAGATGCGAATAAAGATCAAACGTATTTTCTTAGCCAGCTAACATCGGACCATTTGTCTAAAGTTCTGTTCCCGCTGGGTGAGTTAACGAAGGGTGAGGTGCGAAAAATCGCCCAAGAATTGAACCTTATTACCGCCAATAAAAAAGATAGTACCGGAATCTGTTTTATTGGAGAACGAAATTTCAAAAACTTTTTAAAGAATTTTTTGCCGGCACAGCCTGGAGAAATTCGTTCGCTTGATGGAGAAGTGCTCGGTACTCATGATGGTTTAATGTATTACACAATCGGCCAACGAAAAGGGCTTGGCATCGGCGGCAAAGGAACAGGAGAACCTTGGTATGTCGTCGATAAAGATTTAGACAACAATGTTTTACTTGTTGCTCAAGGCAAAGACCATCCGGCATTGTTCTCTACTGGACTGATTGCATCAAACCTGAACTTGATAAATGGGGATGTTCGTCTTAGTACGTTTGCATGTACAGCTAAATTCCGCTACCGTCAAGAGGATCAAAAGGTGCGTGTCCATATTCGTCCGGATGGAACGGTGTTTGTAGAATTTGAAAAACCAGTTAAGGCTGTGACACCAGGGCAAGTAGCGGTATTTTATGAAGGTGAGATTTGTCTTGGCAGCGCCATTATTGACAAAGTGATAAAAGACGATGCTGCTATTGCCGCGGCTGCATCATAAAAAGTTCGTTACAGATATAATATATGTTTTTGTACAAATTATAAATATTGTTCATATCTGTAAAACAAATTATTTTAAACAGGGCCTTTCCTTTATATACGGCCCACCTTTTCTTAAGGAGTGGTAAAAACAATGGAAAAATTTAAAAATCATAAAGGGTATTCACGCATGTATCAAGAGAACAAACTGACTTTAGGGCTGTTCTTTCCGATTGAATCGTATATGGGAGACGTCCCTGAGATGAATATCGAAAAGCAAATGAAGCTGGCAAAACGAGCAGAAGAGCTGAATTTCGCTTCATTGTTTGTGAGAGATGTGCCGCTGCGCGATCCAAATTTCGGAGATGTTGGACAAATGTATGATCCGTTTACGTATTTAGGGTATGTTGCGGCTCACACCGATAAGATTGCTTTAGCAACTGGAAGCATTATTTTAACGCTGCGTCACCCACTTCATGTGGCAAAAGCGGCAGCTTCTGTAGACAGATTATCTGGTGAAAGACTCATTCTCGGCGTCGCAACTGGTGACCGTCCAATCGAGTTTCCAGCATTTTCTGTGAATCCAGAAGAACGGAGCGAATTATTCCGAGAATCAGTAGCTGCTATAAGAAAGGTTTGGCGTGACCATTTTCCGACGATTAACACGACACGAGTGCATATGACAAGTGGAGATATGCTGCCAAAACCAAAATTGTCAGATATACCATTAATGGTAACAGGTCACAGTGGACAATCTCCTGAATGGATTGCTGAACATAGTGATGGATGGATATACTATCCGCGTGGAATTAAGTTTCAAAAAGCATTAATCGATAATTGGCGTTCGCTAACAGAAGAATTTAAGCCATTTTCCCAATCTCTTTACATTGACTTAACGGAAGATCCAAATCATGTACCAATTCCGATACATCTTGGATTCCGTACGGGACGAAATTTCGTAATCGAATTTCTTGGAGCTTTACAGGATGCAGGTGTGAACCATGTCATCATCAACTTAAAATATGGACAGCGTCCAGTCGAAGAAGTGATTGAAGAATTAGGCGAGTATGTGCTTCCGCATTTCCCTGCTTTAACATGATAAGAAAATTTAAAAACCATCATATGAGAAAGGATGGATATGATGAAAGTTTTGGTCATTGGAGCCAACGGGCAAGTAGGACAACAAGTAGTAAATATGCTTCATGCGCATGAACAGCATTCTGTTCGTGCAATGGTTCGAAAGCAAGAGCAATTGGAGGATTTTCAGAAAAAAGGAATTGAAGCGGTGCTCGCTGATTTGGAAGGCACTGTCGATGAAATTGCCGAAGCGGCCAAAGGCTGCGATGCGATCGTATTTTCAGCTGGTTCAGGGGGACACACAGGGGCTGATAAAACATTGCTGATAGATTTAGACGGCGCTGTAAAAGCCATGGAGGCTGCTGAAAAAATCGGAATTGAACGTTTTGTTATCGTGAGCTCATTCCAAGCCCATAATCGTCAGAACTGGCCGGAAAACCTTAAGCCATATTATGTCGCCAAACATTATGCCGACCGTGTGTTGATGAATAGCGGCCTAAATTATACGATTATTCGTCCTGGTTATCTAAAGAATGAAAAAGGTACAGGACTGGTTACCGCAGCTGAAAACTTACCTGTCGGTTACATTCCCCGGGAGGATGTAGCAAGAACGATTGTTCAAGCTCTTGATGAACCAAATACGTATAGAAAAGCATTCGATTTAATGTCAGGAGATAAAGAAATTAGCGAAGCGTTGAAATCACTGTAATGTACCGTTCAACGGAAAAGGAAGGGAGAAATTAGAAAATGGCTTACCCTTTTTACGCAATGGATTTTGCTTTCTATAATTCAATGGGTATTTATAGTTTTGAAGCTCGATGTGAAATGTTAAAGGAAATTGGCTATGACGCAACCCATTTATCCGTCTGGCACGGAGAGCGATGGAGAGATGTAGAAAAGCTCAAAAACGTTAAGGAGAAATATGGGCTGGACGTTGCAGGCGTGTACGTTGTGTTAGATCTTTCACTAGGCGAGGACCATCCAAGAAATGCAGGCATTTTAAAGATGCTGGAGATTATGGAAGGGTGCAGCACGGTTGAGCTGGCGATTCAATCTGTCGGAGAGCATATCCGCCCTTCAGATCCAAAAGGGGACGACATCGCAGTAAAATGGCTGGAAAAAGCATTGAAGATTGCCGAACGAAGAAATATTAACATTTTGCTTTACACGCATCTATCCTTCTGGATTGAACGCCATGAAGATGCAGTGAGACTATGCAAACGCCTGAATCATCCTAATCTTGGAATTGTCTTTTGCGGCTACCATTGGTATGCGGCAGATGGAACAAATCTAAAAGGAACGATTCAAGCGGTAGCTCCTTACTTAAAACAAGTAAACATGTCCGGCAGCAGCCGCAATCCGCACGGTTTTGGCGGAGTGGCAACAATCGAGCCTTTGGATGTTGGGGAGTTAGATAATTTTGCGTTGCTTGGACAGTTAAAAAAGATCGGTTATAACGGAATGATCGGCTACTTAGGTTGGAGTGAAGGCGGCGACGCTTATAGTAAGCTGAGACGTTCACTCAATGCGTTCCGTGATATGGAGCGTAGAGTTGAGGCACACCCGCACTGGGCGGATTTAAAATTAACTCCATAATGAAAAATATTGAGGTGCTAGTCGTACAATAATAAAGCTCAACTAGCACCTCGTGCATTCAGCCAATGTACTGCGGTATTCACCGAAGTACATTTTTTTATTGAAGCTTTTAAGATCCTTTATTTTTCAACAACTGCCTTTTCATTTACAGCCGTTTTTTTCACATACATCGTTACGCCGATGATGATAAGAATAAGAAGCAGCTGTGGCACTACTGTTTCAATCGTCGGATAGAAACCGATTGGTTCAATATAAGGAACATTCGGCAATGAATGTGTTGGCAGCGTGTTTGCTATCTGCATGGCATGAATACTGATTCCGAGCATTTTGAATGATAATACATAAATTAGCAGCGTTGCGCCCATAAAGAACGGCCGGACGGGAATCGCTGAACTAAAGCGGATGATAATAAACCCGAGGATCACTAAGATCGCCATGGCGATAGCGATTCCTAAAATTAACTGGCTGATTTCCATCGACGGAGCCATTCCGGCATAGAAAATAATCGTTTCGGCACCTTCGCGAAAAATTGAGAGAAAACTTAGCAAGGCCATGGAGAACAAGCTTCCTTTTGCCAATGCGTGTCCGAGATGCTCTTTAATATATTGATTCCAGTGGGCGATATTTGACTTTTTGTGAAGCCAAGCGCCAACCGTCATCATCATTACAACAGCAGTGATGCCGACGATTCCTTCGATCGATTCGCGGCTTCCGGCAACAGTTATTTTGGAGAAAAACATGTTCATGACAACAGCTAGAATAGCACTAGAAATGATGCCGCACAAAACGCCGATCCAAATCCAACCTTGTTTGTCGGCATGATTCGTTTTCTTCAAAAATGAAAGCAAACCGGCGATGATTAAAAGAGCTTCAAATCCCTCACGCAGTAAAATAAGCATAGCATCTATATACGTATAGCTTGTTTTGGCTGCGATGAGCTGAAGGGAATCATATAATTCACTAATCATCGTTTGAGCTTTTTCTACGTTTTTATTGTCAGACTGCAATAAACTGATTGCGGAGGGAATTTCAGTTTCCATGCGATTGTATAGGGAGTAGTCTTTTGTCCGAACCTCCCCTTCAACTACCGGCCATATAAGCAATATTTTGTTTAAATGTTCTGATGCCTCGGATGGGTTATGATCTTTTAGCGACTGTACGCTTTTTTCCAATAAATCTGTTACATCACTTAATGTGTATTCATTTCCAGCGGATTTTCCCGCATTTTTCCCGCTTAAAAAATTTTCAACAGAAGCTGTCAGATCCTTGAGGCTCTTTAAAGCCTTCTCTCGATCAGGCGGAGTTTGCGTCAGTGAAATTCTTAACAAAGCAAGCTGTGTTTCAATTTCGCCATACGAAACAACGCTTTCGGTACGAACAATGTTCTCGTTTGCCGTCCAAGTGGAAAGTAATTGCTGATATTTCATGGCCGCCTGATCAAAATTATTGTTTTGAATCATTTTTTCGATTTCATCAATAAATTGATACATCTGTTTTAGCTTTTCTTTTTCTTTTTGCGGATCTGTCGGATTTTGTTCTTCTTCGTACGAAGTAAGCGCTTTTGATAAAGCGGACAAATTTTCACTTATTTTCGTTGCATCTTTTTCAGATTGAGCCAGGGCGTTTTTCGCATTTTTTAACTGTTTATCGACTTCAGCTGTTTTTTTGCTATCAACAGCTTTTACTTCGTTCCATTGCTGTGAGAATTGTTCCAAATTGTCCTGTACGACATCCCAGTTCGCTTCCTTTGTTTTCATGATGGCATCGCCTATCAAAACATATAAATCATCAAGGTTCTCTGCGGCTACGGCTTTATTTGAGAAAATACCCATTGTGAAAAGAATTGCGAAGGCAATAAGCCCTAATTTTTTATACATCAGCTTCAACTCCTATGAAAGAGAGAAAGGGATTATGAAAATAACGTTTCTCCAATATATCCGCCTTTTTTTACTCCAGGAAGACAGGCAAATACGGCACTTCCTCGATGGACGATATATTCGTTTAATTCATCCATTTGCGAAAGCCGCTTTTGAATTGGGATAAATTGCTTGCTTATGCTGCGCTGAAAGCTGATAAACAATAATCCGGCATCAAATGTTCCAGTTTTTGCATCTATTCCATCCGCATATGAATAAGAACGGCGCAAAATTTTCTGTTTTCCGTCACCGTGAGCGACTCGAACATGGGCGGTCATTGGAATGTAGTATTCTCCGTTTTCATCCTTCTTTTCAAAATCCGGCGGATCGAACTCATTTTTTTGCCCAAGATATGCACCTGAATCCCGGTATCTGCCAAACGTATTTTCTTGTTCCTTTAAAGTAGTCCGATCCCAAACTTCGATAAACATTTGAATCCGCCTTACTACTAAATACGTTCCGTTCACGAGCCAATCAGGTCCGTCACCGGGCTGCACCCAAACGTATTGATTCATTTCAGCAGAATTTTTCACATTTGGATTCACTGTTCCATCCTTAAAGCCAAATAAATTTCGCGGCGTTTCCTTTTTCGGACTCGCTTGCTTTGTACGCTGGAAGCCGGCCTGTGCCCAACGAAGAACCGCTTTGCCGCGGGCAATTCTCGCTAAATTTCTAACCGCATGGAAGGCAACCTGCAAATCATCCGAGCATGCTTGAATACAAAGATCTCCGCCTGTCCACTGCTCTTCCAATGAATCAAGCGGAAACTTCGGCAGTTCTTTTAGTTCATCCGGCTGCTTTTTTTGCAAACCAAATCTATCCTTGTTGTTTTTTGTAAAAAGCGTCGGGCCGACGCCGAAAGTAATGGTTAAATTTGACGCATTAAGTCCTGCAGCTTCCCCCGTATCATCTGGAGGAAGGTATTTATTATTAGCTGGATCTCCAACCGATTTGCCTTCTGTCATAGCTGCGGCAGCCTTCGTCCATTCTTTAAAAAGCTGAATAAGCTCGTTTCTGTCTTCAGCCGTCACGTCAAAAGCAGCAAAATAAATGTGGTTTTGCACTTCAGTTGCAATGCCTGCCTGATGTTTTCCGTAAAACGGAACAACCGCATTTGTATTTTCTTTTTTTTGAGAGGTCGGCAACACGTCAGCCAATGCTAGCGCTCCACCAATGCCGGATGCACCGATTAGCACGCCGACTCCTCCGATGCCCGCAGCCTTCAACACATCTCGTCTTGATACGTTCTTGTTAAAGACAGATGTCGTTTCTTTTTTATCAGGTTCAGACATTGGTTATCCCTCCAGTACAACCCCTAGTTTAGAAAGAGGCTCTGCCAGTTCATTGATCGATTGGCTCAATTCTTTTACTTGATCCTTGGTTAGTTCAGTATATGAAATATACCCGTCGCCTTTTTTATATTTGTCAAGAAGTGCATAAACTGCTTGAAACCGCTGTTCGATTTCCTTAGCGAGCGCCTCATCCTTTTCCTTAAGGGCAGGGCTCATTAATTCATAAATCTTTTCAGCACCCTCAACATTGGCAACAAAATCGTATAAATCTGTATGGGAATAACGATCCTCTTCACCTGTAACTTTTGATGTTGAAACTTCATTTAAAAGGTCGACTGCGCCGGTGATCAAAAGATCGGGTGTCACATCAACAGTTTCAACTTTTGCGCGCAAAAGCTTCACATCTTTTATAAGCTGCTCAGCATATTTTTCATAGCCTTTCGTCGTATTTTCAACCCAGAGTCCCTTTTCAATCCGGTGATAACCTCCCCACTCTGCATCAGGGACATCACCTTCACGAGCGTCAATTTTCGGATCGAGTTCTGCAAACGCTTCAGCAATTGGTTCAGAACGCTCATAGTGCATGCGAGCCGGCGCATAAAGTTCTTTTGCTTTTTCCACATCCCCAGCGATCACTGCATTGGCAAACTCTTCTGTCTTTTTAACAAATTCATCTATTTCAGCGATCGCAAACGTGCGATAATCTGTAGATATTTGATTTAAATCAACTTGGGAGCTTTCTTTCGCTGTCTCTTTTTTTGCCGGTTCCGTTGTTGAACTTTCATTTGATTGGGAACAGCTAAACAACAAACTGCTTGATAAAAATAATATGACAGGCAATTTATAGCGTTTCATGCGATCAACAACCCCTCAAATTAATGATTTTCATTCTCAATTATATTGGGAATGAAAATCAACTTCAATAGTTTTCTTCCTGTTACTAGAACTTAAAGGTGAAAATTGTATGTCAATATTGCTCGCTAGATAAGCCTATACGTTTTACTGCATTATTGAATGACTAACATCCTCGAAATGCAAATGTTAAGATACTTCCAGAATTTCAGTCTTTCAGTTTCATATATTTGATTATGACGAAAAACCATTTAATCAATGTTTGGTCAACACAACGTTTCATTGTTTTCACCGCATCATAATAATCTGATTTTGACAATGAAAAGTTCCATGGCTGTCGCTTGGATCGTTTTCATTTTCACGATGACCTATGAAGCGTTTATCTAAAAAACTTTTCCAGACAAGTCGCTATCTAAAATAAAAAACTGTTCAGCAGTAAAAGCTTTAATTCAACGATTAGCGTATTTCAAAAGGAATTTTGCATAAAAAGTCGAATGTTCATATTGGTGGAAAATGTGGGAAGGAGGAGAAAAATGAGTATCGTTGATCCTTTGAAACACGAAATTTGGCGCCGTTTTGTTCGGGAGGGAGTATTGGATCATGGGAGGATGAATAAAAGAATTGAAGAGTCATGGTATATTTGCCGCCGACAAAATGTCGATCCTTACGATGGAAAAGGAAGGATTGTGCTCGATTCGCAGCTGTTGACGGAAAGAAGGAAAAAGAATCAAAGATTGCTTCAAATTGCTGCTCCGATATTAGAACATTTGGAAAAAGTGTTTCAAGAAACGAAATCAATTCTTCTTCTCGCTGATAGTAACGGATACGTTTTGTATATGAACGGCCATAAACAGGCCATGAACAAGGCAGAAACAATCAATTTTATTGAGGGGGTGAAGTGGACTGAAGATGAGGTGGGGACGAACGCAATTGGAACAACATTGAGGATTCGTGAACCTATTACGGTTACTGGGTTAGAGCATTACTCTCTTGCTTCTCAGCAGTGGGTATGTTCAGCCACGCCGATCTATGACGAAAAAAAAGAACTTGTCGGAATTATCGACTTATCTTACCCCATCGACTGCTCTCAATTTTCCAACCATGCCTTAGCCACTGTTGTCGCTGCAGCGTATACGATTGAACAACAATTTCACATGAGAAAAAAGGACGATATGTTGGAGTTGCTTAAATATTCATCGAAAGTGAAAAATCCTCATTTCCCTTCAATGATATGTGATGATCAAGGGAAGATTGTATGGATCAACCATTGTTTACGTTCTTTCTTCGCGAGCATGATGGATCAACCGCTTGAAGAAATTTGTGATAAAAATTGGCGAATCAAAACGAAGACTCCTATTTTTTCTTCCATTTACCATGATTTGATTGGCTATGAAGTTACCCTGCAGAAGACGAATTATCATGAAGCTTTTCCATTTCCTACAACAATTTATCACTTTGAAGGAGTAGTTGGAAAAAGCTTATCATTTCAAAATCTTTTAAAGATCTGTGAAAAAGTTGCAAAAACGGAGTCGACTGTTTGTATCATGGGAGAAACAGGAACAGGAAAAGAACTCATTGCTCGTTCGATTCATCAAAATAGTGTGAGAAAAAATAAGCCGTTTGTTGCAGTAAATTGCGGAGCTATTCCAAAGGAATTGATCGGCAGCGAGTTATTTGGTTACGTTGACGGGGCATTTACAGGAGCCAAACGGACGGGGCATAAAGGGAAATTTGTTCAGGCTGACGGCGGAACCATTTTTCTTGATGAAATCGGTGAAATACCGTCGGAAATGCAAGTAGCGCTTTTAAGAGTGCTTCAGGAAAAAGAAGTTGTACCGATTGGCGGGGAAAAGCCCGTTCCTGTTGATATAAGAGTCATAACTGCAACACATCGCAATTTATACAAATTAGTAAAGGAAGGAAAGCTGCGTGAAGATTTATTTTACCGCATTTATGTATGCACGCTTAACGTTCCGCCATTAAGAGAGCGTAAAGAAGATATCCCATTCTTTATTGAGTATTATTGTCAAAAAAATGATTGGCTCATTTCTTTTCCAGATGATGTCATACAGTTGTTTTCAGCTTATCACTGGCCCGGAAATATAAGGGAGCTGTTTAACGTGCTCGAGCGTATACGAGTGGAATATGGAGACCGTATTCCATCCATTTCCCACTTGAAATCCATGCTGATTGCTTGGGAGCAAGAACAGGAAAATTCCGAAACATTCCATAAAGGTAATTTGTCGTATCGGGATCAGCTAGAAAGAGAACGCATTCTAAATATGTTGAAGAAAACAAATGGAAATATTGGTGAGGCGGCTGCTGCGTTAAATATCTCTCGAAGTACACTGTATCGCAAATTAAAAAAATATAAATTGAGCTAATTTGCGACAAAACGATAAAAATTAGGACAAAATGAGATGAAAAAAATATTTTTTATAAAGCGCTTACAAAGAATGTTGATTTGTAAGCATTTTTTTATTGGCATGATAGTTGCAAATGAAAAAAGTGAAGCCAATCAAATAGGAGGTTATCTTTATGACGATTGCCAAATCAACATCTACTCCCATTACACAAGAAAAAGCAAAATGGATATTTCAGAAAATGCATGAAATTCGCCAGTTTGAGGACAAGGTTCATGAAATTTTCAGCAAAGGAGTGCTGCCTGGCTTTGTCCATTTATATGCTGGCGAGGAAGCGGTCGCTGTAGGAATTTGCGCGCATTTAGATGACAAAGATTATATCACAAGTACGCATCGCGGACATGGACATTGCATTGCCAAAGGCTGTGATTTGAACGGAATGATGTCTGAAATTTACGGAAAGGCAACAGGATTGTGCAACGGAAAAGGAGGATCGATGCATATTGCCGATGTTGAAAAAGGAATGCTTGGGGCCAACGGAATTGTCGGCGGGGGGTTCCCGCTAGCTGTTGGGGCAGGCCTGACAGCAAAATTGAAGAAGTCGGGAGCGGTTGCAGTTTGTTTTTTCGGAGACGGCGCGAACAATCATGGAACATTTCATGAAGGTATTAATCTTGCAGCTATATGGAAATTGCCTGTTGTTTTTGTGGCGGAAAACAACGGATATGCAGAAGCGACCCCATTTGAATATGCATCCAGCTGTAAAAACATTGCGGATCGGGCTCAAGCCTATAATATCCCGGGAGAAGTGGTCGACGGCAAAGATGTGGTAGCTGTATATGAGGCGGCAGAAAGAGCAGTTGCACGAGCTCGAAATGGAGAGGGCCCGACATTAATTGAATGTAAGACATATCGGAATTACGGACATTTTGAAGGTGACGCCCAGACTTACAAATCTGCGGAAGAAAAACAAAAGCATTTACAGGAGAATGATGCAATTGCAAAATTCCGCCATTACATTCTTTCCAATCAATTAATATCCGAACAAGAATTATTAAATATCGAACAACAGGTAACAAAAGCGGTTGAGGAGGCGGTACATTTTGCTGAAAAAAGCCCGTTTCCGTCTGCTGAGGATCTTTTAAAGGACGTTTATGTATCTTATTAAATCAAAGGAGTTAGGAGGAACGAAAAATGGCAAGAAAAATTTCTTTTTCTGGTGCGGTCAATGAAGCTATGAAGCTGGCAATGCGCAAAGATCAAAATGTTATTTTACTTGGAGAAGACGTTGCAGGAGGAGCGAATGTGGATCATTTGCAGGACGATGAAGCTTGGGGAGGAGTAATGGGGGTTACGAAAGGTCTTGTTCAAGAGTTTGGAAGAGAAAGAGTGTTGGATACGCCTATTGCGGAGGCCGGCTATATTGGTGCAGCAGTTACCGCCGCAGCAACAGGACTAAGACCGATTGCCGAATTAATGTTTAACGATTTTATCGGCAGCTGCTTAGATGAAGTTATGAACCAAGCGGCAAAACTTCGTTATATGTTCGGAGGCAAGGCGAAGGTGCCTGTAACGATACGAACAATGCACGGTGCCGGCTTTCGAGCGGCGGCGCAGCATTCCCAAAGCCTGTATGCCCTTTTTACCCATATACCCGGTTTAAAAGTCGTTGTTCCTTCTACACCGGCGGATGCGAAGGGACTGTTGCTTACCTCCATCTTTGACGATGATCCCGTTATCTTTTTTGAAGATAAAACACTTTATAACCTAAAAGGAGAAGTAGAGGAAGGATTTTATACGATCCCGTTTGGAAAAGCGGATATCAAACGGGAAGGCAGCGATTTGACCATCGTAGCGATAGGGAAGCAAGTGCACACGGCCTTGAAGGCTGCCGACATATTAAAAACGAGAGGAGTCGAAACGGAGGTAATTGATCCGAGAACACTGTCCCCGCTTGATGAAGAAACGATTTTATCTTCTGTATCGAAGACAGGCCGGTTAATTGTCATTGATGAGGCAAATCCTCGCTGCAGTGCAGCTGCTGACATTTCCGCTCTTGTAGCAGATAAAGGATTTGATTATCTGGATGGACCAATTAAGCTGATTACGGCTCCGCATTGTCCGGTTCCTTTTTCGCCTGCGCTGGAGGATCTTTACTTGCCGACACCGGAAAAAGTGCTTAAGGCAGCGGCTGAAATAATTGGAGACGAAGCGATCGTGACCGCATAAAAAAAGCTGTGCGTGTTGATGAATGGAGACATCAACACGCATAGCATTTCTAGTATTCATCAAAGGAGAGATGAAACATGACAGTTGAAATTATCATGCCAAAGCTGGGAATGAGCATGGAAGAAGGAACGGTAGTAGAGTGGTTAAAGAAAAAGGGCGATCCAGTAAAAAAAGGAGAACCAGTTGTGGTGATCAGCTCTGATAAGATTGAAAAGGATATCGAAGCACCGCAAGATGGCGTGTTATTAGAGATTGCTGCCGAGCAGGATGAAACAGTGGAAGTAGGAAAAGCCATTGGCTATATCGGTCAAGAAGGGGAGGTAATCAACAACATAACGAACGATGCTGCCCAAGAAGTGGCGACAACCATTTTGAAAGAAGAAAGCTTATCTTCTCAAACAACAATTCGCGTTTCACCTGCCGCCCGAAAACTAGCACGTGAAGCCGGGATTGATTTGAGCAGTATTTCGGGTTCAGGGCCAAAAGGAAGAATTACAAGAGCGGACGTTGAAAAAGCGATTCAATCGAAAAAAGCATCCCCCCATTTAGAACCTGAACAAGAAGTAGTAATCCCGACAAATAAGCCGGCGGAAGAGCAAGAAGATATTGCAGTAAAAACTGTCACTGGCATGCGTAAAGTGATTGCATCAAGGATGTTTACAAGTCTGCATCAGACAGCACAGCTGACGATTCATATGAAAGCCGATGTGACCTCTTTATTTGAGCTGCAAGAAAAGATTAAAAGCGAACTGCAGGATGAGCAGAATTTAAAATTGACTATTACTGACTTTGTAGCTAAGGCGGTCATTCTGTCGCTGCGAAATCAAAAGCAAATGAACAGTTTGTATGAAAATGGGCAGATTCAAACGTATGATTCAGTGCATTTAGGCATTGCAGTTGCATTGGAGAACGGGCTCGTTGTGCCGGTTTTGCGCCATGCCGACAAGCTTTCCTTAAACGAAATTTCGAAAAATATCAAGGAACTAAGTAAGAAGGCAAGAGAAGGAAATTTAAGCAGCGAAGAAATGAGCGGCTCGACCTTTACGATCACCAGTTTAGGGGCTTACGGCGTTGAATTTTTCACCCCGATTTTGAATCCTCCGGAAGTGGGCATTCTCGGAGTAGGAACAGCTGCGGATACGGCAGTGTTTTCAGGAGATACCATTCAAAAGAGAAAAATTTTGCCGCTCAGCTTAACGTTTGACCATCAAGTAATTGATGGAGCTCCGGCAAGCCAATTTCTCGGGCTGGTGAAAAAATATTTAGAAAAACCGTATCAGCTTTTATGGCTGTGAGTTTTCTGCTTTCAAGCTTGCTTGATTTTTTCACTATAAAAGTAATGTGTTAATAAAACAAGCGGATCTTTCATGATCCGCTTGTTTTAGCTTACGGGCAGCATTTAATTCTCATTCACAATAATTTTTATTTATTTAAGAAGTGCTTAATTTAAATTTTCCCTTTTTCATTAAGCAAATATCGTAGCTGCCGAGTTGTAATGTTTAGTGCTTCTGCTGTTTTTTTTCGATCTCCTGTATGTTTTTTAAGTGATTTGAGGACAAATGATCGGCCAATTTGTTTTTCTAATTCTTTAATGGAATCCAATACTTGTTCAAGGTCGATGTCATCTTGCTGCTTCCATAACGATAAAATATGTTTCGTCCAATTCGATAAATAAGCTTCTAAATCATCATGAACTGTGCTAGCTTTTGGAAATTTTGTTAGTTGGAAGCTGAAGCTGGTTTTTAATTTGTCGGGTAAATATTTTGGCGTAATTATGTCTATCTCTCCATCTGCCAATGTTGCGGCTCTTTTGACAATGTTAAATAGCTCTCTGACATTTCCCGGCCAGTTATAGTTTTTCATTAGTTCAATGCTTTCATCTGAGAATGTAAGATGTGAAGCGTTTATCTTTTTTAGAAAATAATCCAAAAACAGCGGGAGATCTTCTATTCTGTTTCGCAGTGGGGGAATTCTTAATTTCACTACATCTAAACGATACAATAAATCTTCTCGAAACGTTTTTTCTTGGACAGCCTCGGCCAAATTTTTATTCGTGGCCGCAATGATCCGTGTATTCGTTTTACGGATCGATTCACCGCCTACTCTGAAATATTCCCCCGTCTCTAGTACTCTTAGCAGCTGTACTTGAATGGCCTGGCTTGCTTCACCAATTTCATCTAAAAACAGTGTACCGTTATTGGCTATTTCAAATATTCCTTTTTTCTGTTTAATGGCTCCAGTAAAAGCACCTTTTTCATGCCCGAATAATTCACTCTCCAATAACGTTTCGGAAACAGCTCCGCAATTTATTCGGACAAATGGTTGATCGTATCTTAAGCTCATGTTGTGAATAAAATGGGCAAGCACCTCTTTGCCTGTTCCTGTTTCTCCTTCAATTAATACATTTATGTTTTTCTTAGCAATTTTTTCAGCCAGCTTGACTAATTCATTCATCTTTTTATTGTTGCCGATAATAAATCCAATCGTATCGGCCAGTTTGTCGGTGTTTGCTGGTGAAGAAAATTTCTCGCTATTTAATAAATCTTCTAATGTTTTCTCTAATTGGCTTATATCATCGAACGGTTTTTCAATATAATCATTTGCACCATTCTTAATGGCCTCTACAGCCGTTTTCACTGTGCTGTATCCTGTCATGATGATAGCTTTACAGGAAGGATGAGCTGCTTTTAATTGCTTAAGCAAATGAAGACCATCTGTACCAGGCAGCTTTACATCAATTAGTGCTAAATCAAAGGAATGGAGCGAAATTAAGTTGGAAAAATCTTCAGCATTCAAACCTACTTTTACATCATATCCTTTTTCTTCTAAAAGATGTCGAAAAAAGTTCCCTACTTCACGTTCGTCGTCTATTACTAGTACCTTTTTCATTGCAAATCATCTCCCTTTCTATTCGTGTCTAACTGGGAGCTTTAAAATAAATTCACTGCCTTCTCCGTATTTACTGTTCACGACAATTGTACCGCCGTGTGTTTCAGCGATCCCTAAACTAACGGACAATCCTAGTCCAGTGCCTTTTCCTGGACTTTTCGTGGTAAAAAAAGGATTAAATATTTCCTGCAAATGCTGGTTTTGAATTCCGATTCCATTATCTGTTATGGACACTGTGATCCATTTTTTGTTGTCTTCAATTATTTCTTTTGTTTCAATCTTGATGATCTTCTTCGGTATATTTTTTTCTTCCAAGGCATCCTTTGCATTAATTAATAAGTTTAAAATGATCTGTCCGATTTGTTGAATATTTCCTTTCACATGATCTATATGCTCAGCCAGTTCTTTTTGAATGATGATATTTTGTTGCTTAAACTGGTCGCTAAAAATTCCTAATACTTGTTCCACCGCTTCATTGATAGAGCATTCTTCGAACACATATTCATCTTGACGCGAAAAAGTAAGTAAATTTTGGATAATGGATTTACACCTTTTTCCACATAAATATATGTCTGATAAAAGTTTGTAGGAGCGGTCGTCCTGTTTGAATGATCTTAATAAAAGCTGAGAATTGCCAAGGATAGCTGTTAAAGGGCTGTTCAGTTCATGCGCGATTCCGGCTGCCATTTCTCCAATAGCCGCTAATTTTCCAGACTGAATTAGTTGAGCTTCCATCTTTCGTTTTTCTGTAATATCGATAATGTAGATGATATATGAATAAACCTCATGGCTCCTATTAAAGATCGGAAATGAGCGGAATTCAAAGACGTGATTTTTTAAATGAAACTCATCAATAATATTTTCTTTGACTGAGAGATATTTTTCCTGAGTAGCTTCCTTTTTATCAATTTCTAATAACTTGTGTATATTCTGTCCGATAAGATCGGTTTTAAAATATTCTTTTGCAGAATCATTCGATTTTAATATATTTCCTTCTAAATCGGTAATAAACATCATATCTGATACCGCACGAAACGTTTCTTCCCATTCTTTTTTGGCTGTTAAGACTTTATGATAAAGACGGACATTTTCGATGCAAACGGCAATCTGATCGGATAGCTGCTGAAAAAACGCAAGGTCTGATTCATCGAAATGATTGATTTTTTTGCTTCCAATGCTTAAAAGACCGATAGCAGCATCTTTGCTTATGAGGGGAATGACTAAGGCGCTTTGAATACCTAATGATTGATACGCCTTTTTTTCAATGAAATAATGAAGATCATTATTCATTTGGTAAAAAATTTTTTCTGACGACTCAATTGCCTGCCAATATAAAGAATCTTTTTTTGGAAAAACAAATCCAATAGGAAAATATAAAGAATTGGGAGGATATACATTTGTTAACGTCAGCTTATCGTGTTCATATAAAGATAAACTGATTCGTTCAAGCGGAAAAAAAATTTTTAGCTTTTCAAATATATTTTTCAACATTTCATCTATTGACATATCGATATTGAAGCTTCTATTTACCTCATTTATCACCTCTAGCTGCATGTTTTTCTTTTTGAGCTCTTCAACCATGATTTTCAATTCATTATAGTAGCTTTTTTTAGAAGACTGAACACCAGTCAGCTTGCTGATCATTTCTTCCCGCTCTTTTAGCAACATTTCTACCAAGCCTTTCTGAAAAGTTCTTCAATGATTTCGACAGTGACATCCCTTGGATTTGTGATCATACATGCATCATTTAAAGCAGTTAGGCTCATTTGAGGAATTTCTTCTTTTTTCACATGAATTTCAGACAGCCTTTGCGGAGCTCCGACATCTTGAATTAATTCTTTCACAAGGTCAATCGCCTTTTTGGCAGCTTCCATTTTGGATATGTCGCAATCATTTAATCCAAGGAGATACGCAATATCTGCAAATTTTTGAGGATTTGCTAAATAATTAAATTCCATGACATGAGGCAATAAAATAGAATTCACATCGCCATGCAAAATAGGATATCTGCCACCAACTGCATGAGACATTGCATGAACGGCTCCTAAAATGGCATTGGAAAAAGCAATTCCAGCTTGTAAACTTGCCATTGCCATATTGGTTTTCGCCTCTTTATTTAATTTAGAGGCGACAGAAGGCCGTAAATATTTAGCGACAAGCGATATGGAATTTTTGGCATGAACATCAGTTAGTGGTGTTGCGGCCAAACTAATATACGATTCAATCCCATGTGTTAATACGTCGATTCCTGTTGAAGCAGTTAAATGGGAACTTTTCGTCACGAGTGTTTCAGGGTCAATAATAGCAATATCAGGTATTAACGATTTTGAAATAATGGTCATCTTTTTCTGTTTTTCTGTATTTAAAATAATAGAAAATTGTGAAACCTCCGATCCCGAGCCGGCTGTAGTAGGGATCATGATTTGAGGCGGGAGGGGATGCTTAATTTTGTCGACGCCTTCATAATCATGAATGACTCCGCCATTTGTCGCTAACAGAGCAATAGCTTTGGCTGCATCAATAGCGCTGCCTCCGCCAATCCCGATCACCGAATCGCATCCACATTTAAGATATATATTTCGACCTTTATCCACTTCTGTATCCTTTGGATTAATCGTAATATCAATGAATGTCTCATATTTTAAACCGGCTTTCACGCAGCTATCAATGACTACATCCAGCCAACCGACCTCCGAAATACCGCGATCACTGACGATGAGCACATTGGATGCGCCCAAACGTAAACAGCAGTTACCAACTTCAGAAATAGAACCGTTTCCAAATATTATCTCCGGCATGACAAATTTATGAATGTTCATTATGTCCCCCCTTTAACATTGACAGTTTTTCCATAAATACATAATTCCATATTAAAATAAAAAAATCCTTTTAATATGTAAAAGGTAAACAAAATATGTAAGTGGCAAGCAACAATTCATTGCTTACCTCAACATACTGAAAGTAGCCGGCATCCGCCAGCTACTTTCAGACAAAAATACGAAATCAAGTAGGGGCTGTCCAAAAAGTCAGGGTAACTGACTTTTTGGAGCCCCTCATTTTTTCACTTTTTAAAAAAAATGCACAAAAAAATCGTCCTTTCTAGTAAAATGAAGTTACCACACAACATTACAGAAAGGACGATTTTTTATGAGCAATCAAATGATTACTCGTGAAAATTATAACACACAAATGACACTTCCTCTAGATGGAAAAGAAGAAAAAACTCCTGCCAAAAGAAATTTAGCCCCTACTTTCAAACCATATGACAACCGTCAAGTTCAAATGATTTATGATATTGAATCTCTTATACCCGAACATCACGTGGCACGTGTCGTGGACGAAATGGTGGAGGCGATACCAGATAAACAATTGTTTTCTCATTATAAAGGCGGCGGCAGAAGTTCCTATCATCCCAAAATGATGCTGAAAATCATTCTGTATGCTTATTCTCAAAAGGTTTATTCCTGCCGAGGAATCGAAAAACTCGTTAAAGAAAATATTCCTGCCATGTGGCTTTCAGCGATGCAACAACCAGATTTTCGCACCATTAATGAGTTCCGAGGGGAACGGATGAAAGCTTTAATGGATGAGCTCTTTGAAGTCATGATTCTCAAATTGATAAAAGAACATTACATCACGATGGAAAACTACTTTTTGGATGGCACTAAGATCGAAGCCGATGCCAATAAGTATTCTTTTGTGTGGAAAAAATCCACTTTGAAATTCGAAGAGAAATTAAAAGAAAAAATCCAAGAAACACTAAAGCACATTCATGAATTAACCCAATTAGAAGCCGGAACAGGGCAAAAGGAAAGCGATCAACATACAGAGATCACCGAACAAAACCTGGAGGAAATCGCAAAAGAAATAGAAGAAAAAGTTGAAACGCTAACGGAAGAAATCGAAAAGGAGACCGATACATCCATTCGGAAAGAGAAGCGAAAAAAACGCAGTCAATTAAAGAAATCGGTGAAACAAATTCGTGAAGATTTCCTGCCCCGAATGGCAAGATACAAGGAACAAAAGGAAATGTTCGGTGACCGTAACAGCTACTCGAAAACAGACAAAGACGCAACCTTCATGCGCATGAAAGAAGACCATATGAAAAACGGTCAGCTCAAGCCCGGATACAACGTGCAAATGGGGACAGAGAATCAGTTTATCTTGTTTTATACCATTCATCAACGACCGACCGATACACGTTGCTTTATCCCACATATGGAGAAGCTAGCCTCCAGTTCATTACCGATGCCCAAAACGGTCATTGCGGATGCAGGCTATGGTAGTGAAGAAAACTATGTATATGCAGTTGGTGATGAGAAAGAGCCCCGTTTTGAGTTTCTAATTCCTTATGGGAGCTATGTAAAAGAACAAACACGTACATACAAAAAAGACATTAAAAATGCCAAAAACTGGACCTATTGTGAAGAGGAGGATTGTTTTATTTGCCCGAATGGAAGGAGAGTAACGTTTAAAAAATACCAAAACAAAAAGAATCCATCTGGCTATGAACAAAGCTTCAAAATATACGAATGTGAAGATTGTACCGATTGCCCATTGAAAGCGAAATGCACAAAAGCGAAGGGAAATCGTCAAGTTCACTGGAATCCCATCTTCGAAGAAATGAAAGCAAAGGCCAAAACAGCCCTTGAATGTGAAGAGAAAGCCGCAATCTACGCTCGACGCAAAGTCGAGGCAGAAAGTGTGTTCGGTCACATCAAGGGCAATCGGTCGTTCCGCAGATTTTCTTTGCGGGGCCTCGACAAGGTACATGTTGAGTTTGGGATTGTGGCATTAGCCCACAACATACTGAAAGTAGCCGGCATCCGCCAGCTACTTTCAGATAAAAATCGAAAAAATATAAAAGCAAGTGGAGAGAAACGAATTGTTTTTCTCCACTTGCTTCATTTTAGGGACTTATCGGACAGCCCCTACTTGAATTATTTAGGGGCTTATCGAGCATTCCCCTATTTTGTTTAATTCTGGGCAATCCAAACGCTTTTCACTTCTGTATAGTTGTCTAATGCATAGGATCCCATTTCTCTTCCTATGCCGGATTCTTTATATCCGCCGAAGGGACTTGCAGCGTCAAAGACGTTGTAACAGTTTACCCAAACTGTTCCAGCACGGAGCTTGTTAGCAATGTAATGAGCTTTTGTAACATCGCGCGTCCAAACCCCTGCTGCTAATCCATAATTTGTATCGTTTGCACGTTCAATCAACTCGTCTATATCTTCATATGGCAAAGCGGCGATTACCGGTCCGAATATTTCTTCTTTTGAAATGGTCATAGAATCTTCAACGTTGGCAAAAATAGTCGGCTCTACAAAATACCCTTGTTCGGAAGGTTTTTGTCCTCCTGTTAAAAGTTCAGCACCTTCTTCCAGCCCTTTTTCAATATATCCAAGGACTCGGTTTTGCTGCTCGGAAGAAACAAGCGGTCCCATTTCTGTATCTGCTTTTAGTCCAAATCCTTGTTTAATAGATTTTGCATGGGATACCATATCGGCCACAACATTGTCATACTGTTTCTTCTGAATGAAGACGCGGCTGCCTGCACAACAAACTTGTCCTTGGTTGAACATGACGCCATTTAAAGCACCCGGAATTGCTTTTGAAAAATCAGCATCAGGCAAAATGATGTTCGGTGATTTACCGCCTAGTTCTAACGTAACGCGTTTAAGAGATTTCGAAGCGTTTGCCATAATTAATTTTCCGACTTCAGTTGAACCTGTGAAGGCAATTTTATCAACTTGTGGATGTTTGACTAATGCATCACCTGCTGTTTCACCAAATCCGGGAACAATATTGACAACACCAGCAGGAAAACCGGCTTCTTCAATAAGTTCAGCTAAATATAAAGCTGAAAGAGGTGTTTGTTCAGCTGGCTTTAATACAACTGTACAACCGGTTGCAAGCGCGGCGCCAAGCTTCCACATTGCCATGAGCAATGGAAAGTTCCAAGGAATAATTTGTCCTACGACGCCAACTGGTTCATGACGTGTATAGTTAAAATACGGTCCATTGACTGGAATTGTTTGTCCGACAATTTTCGTAGACCATCCAGCATAATAACGCATGTGTTCAATTGCCAACGGTACGTCGGCATTGATTGTTTCACGAATCGGTTTCCCATTATCCAATGTTTCTAGCTGAGCCAGTTCTTCTTTATTTTCCTCCATTAAATCCGCCAGTTTATACATGAGCCTGCTTCTTTCTGCTGCGCTCATTCTTGACCACGGTCCTCGGTCAAACGCTTCTCTGGCTGCCTTCACAGCGCGGTCGATATCTTCAGCATCTCCTTCATAAACTGTTGCCAATCTTTCTCCCGTTGCAGGGTTAGGAGTGTCAAATGTTTTTCCTGAAGCGCTTTCAACAAAGCTGCCGTTTATATACATTTTTTTCTTGCCGGATAAAAACTTTTCAACTTTTTCTTTTAATTTAGGGGCTGCAATTGAGCTCATCATCAATCCTCCTTCAATTTTAGTACGATACGACCGTTGATTTTTCCTTTTTCCATTCTTTCAAATACTTCATTTATTTCTTCTAATTCAGCGGTTTCAACAATTGGACGGACTTTTCCGCGAGCAGCAAAATCTAATGCTTCCTGCATGTCCTTTCTTGTACCGACGATGGAACCTTTAACGGAAACGCCGTTTAATACTGTATCGAAGATCGGAATAGGCAGATCAGCATTTGGCAGACCGACAACAACTAATGTGCCTCCCCGTTTCACTGACTGATAGGCCTGTTCAAATGCTTTTTTATTCACCGCTACACTAATAGCAGCATGAACTCCGCCTACTTGATCATGTATCGCTTTGACAGGATCTTCTTTTAAACCGTTGATTGCAATATCTGCACCTAAATCTTTGGCTAATTTTGATTTTTCATCACTGATATCAACAGCTACCACATTAAGTCCCATCGCTTTGGCGTATTGTAATGCAATATGACCAAGTCCTCCAATACCGTAAATGGCCACCCATTCACCTGGCCGAGCACCTGATACTTTCAACGCTTTATATGTCGTTACGCCTGCACATAAAATTGGCGCTACTTCAACTGGATCTAAGTTATCAGGAATTTTCGCCACATAATCTGCGGGAGCTTTACAGTATTCCGCATATCCGCCATCAACGGAATATCCGCCATTCAATTGATGCGGGCAAAGTGTTTCTTGACCAGTTAAACAATATTCACATTCACCACATGCAGAATATAACCATGGGATGCCGACGCGATCTCCCACTTTTATTGATTTAACTCCCTTTGCGACTTCTACAACAATTCCGACTCCTTCATGCCCCGGAATTAACGGCAATTTCGGTTTAATCGGCCAGTCACCATGGGCTGCATGTAAATCCGTATGGCACACACCGCATGCTTCGATCTTAACTAAAACTTCACCTTCCTCTAGTTTGGGTCTTTCCACCTCTTTAATTTCAAGTGCTTTTTTAAATTCGTTAACTACTGCTGCTTTCACTCAAATCAACCCCTTTCATTTTTTTCGACTTTATATCATGCAAGAACCGTACCAAAATTGAAAGCGCTTAATTTGCGGAATATTAGAAAAATACAAAATAGAATTTTGCCGAATTTTTGGCAGACTTGAACAAAATATTGGCAGAATTGTTGCATGAAAAGAAAAAGCAGGTTGTTCCAGTTGGAAACCTGCTAAAAATATAGTGTTCAGTTTTTAATCAAGCATGAATGATCATATTGCTTTCGGCACTGACGATATGCTTCCATGCAGATATTTTTTGGGGCGACATGTTCGGATTAAAGAGATTTTAAATCCTTCATCCAACTTTTTTTCGTAATTCCAAAATAATTGTGTAATTGCTGATATATTTGAAATAATTTTTTATATTTTTCTACATGGCTGAGAATTGGTTTGTAAGTTTTCAAAATTGGTTGTTTCATCCTTTCAACAGCCTCTTCTACGCTATCATATCCTCCATTTTCCTTGCCAGCTGCAACAGAGCCAAGAATGGCAGCGCCAACTGCAGGGGTATAATCGCTGGCTGAAACAATAATCTCTTTATTTAAAACGTCTGCATATATTTGCATGAGTAAATCATTTTTTTGGGGCAAACCACCGCAAGCAAATATTTCATTAATTTTTAATCCTGCTTGTTCATAATTTGAAATAATGATTTTTGCGCCAAATGCTGTAGCTTCCATATATGCTCTATAGATATCCTCAGGTTTGGAAGCGAGGGTCAGTCCTACAATCATTCCTGAAAGATCTGCATCTGAAAGTATAGATCGGTTTCCATTATGCCAATCTAATGCAATGAGACCAGATTGACCAGGCTCTAGGTGAGATGCCTTTTTTTCCAGTAAATCAAATACTGAAATTCCTTGTTCTTTCGCTTCTTTCATCAATGATTCCGGAACTTGTTTTGCAAACCAGCCAAATAAATCGCCTACAGCGGATTGTCCGGCTTCGTATGCATATAATCTTGGGATAATAGAATTTTTTACTACTCCCGAAATACCCGGTATATGAATTTCTTTTTTGCTCAGCATAATATGGCAAGTGGACGTCCCCATTACCATTGTCAATTGATGCGGTTTGGATGAACCGACTCCTAATACTGCGGAATGAGCATCGATAATGGCAACGGCGACAGGCAGATTTTTCGGCAATCCTAAAAGACTTGACATTTCATCAGTGAGGACCCCAGCTTTTTCACCAATATATCCAATTTTACCTTTTAACTTTGAAGAAACAATGTTTTTAAATTCAGGATGGAGCTTTTCGAAAAATTGCACGGGAAAACCGCTGTTTTCATTCCAAAAAGCTTTGAAGCCTAACGAGCAATTGCTTCTGACAACTTTCCCTGTTAACTGTGAAACAATCCAATCTCCTGCTTCCAAAAATAAGCTGGCTTTTTCATACACTTCACGATCTTTGCAAAAAACTTCATAGCATTTTGGGATAAACCATTCTGTTGAAATGTTGTAGCCGTAATTTTTTAGCCAGCTTTCTTTATGTGAAGAAGCTAATTTGAACATTTCTTCTGTTTCTTTTTTTGGTCCATGATGCTTCCATAATTTTACCCATGCATGGGGATTGTTTTGAAATTCCTTGTGAAAACATAATGGTTTTCCTTTTTCATCTACTGCGACCATAGTAGATGAGGTGAAATCAATGCCAATACCTATAATTTGTGAAGAGCTGATATTTGCATCTTTGATAGCATGAGGAATTCCTTTCATAATGACTTCTAAATAGTCGCCCGGATGCTGAAGAGCATAATCTCTGGGTAATCTCGTCCCATCGTTTGTCGGAAGCATCTCTGTAATCACTCCATGCGCATATGGAATGACACATTGTCCTTTAATAGATCCATCGTCAATGTTTACTATTAAAACTCTCCCAGATTCAGTACCGAAATCAATTCCAATAGTATATTTTTCCATACCAACCACTCCGTGAAAATGCTTTCATTGTACTGATTATATTAAACTAATAAAATAAAATTTACAAGCATAAAATTAATATAATCGAGCAAAAATAAACATATTTTTGTTCATTTATATTGACAATTTAAACAATATCGAATTATATTCATTATAAACAATCAAAAACGAGCAAGAAAAAACATAAATGAACATGGAGGATTAAGGATGACAGATGTGATTCATTCAAAGGCTTATAGGTTAATAGAGCCTGGAAAATTTAAAGAAACAATTATTGAACATAAAGTAAAGGAAGGTGAAGTTGTCGTCCAGCCTATTTTAGCCAGTATTTGTCATGCAGACTTAAGATACTATACCGGCAAAAGAAGAAAAGAAGCTCTTAACCAAAAGCTTCCGATGGCATTATTTCATGAAGGGATTGGAGAAGTAGTCATTTCAAAAGATGAGTTTATACAAGTTGGACAAAAGGTTGCAATTGTGCCAAGCATCCCTGGTTACAGATTAGAGCAAAAGAAAAAAGAAGATTGTTGTGAATCCTGCAGGAGAAATGTCGCAGATAACTATTGTAAAACTGGAGTGTTTTTAGGAAGCGGATATGACGGCATTGGTCAGGAGTTTTTAGTATTGCCAAGCGAAAATGTTGTACCAATTCCAGAAAAGCTGAAAGATGAGATTGCTGTATTAGCAGAGTTATGCTCAGTTTCACTGCATGCACTGAATCATTTGAAAGAAGAAGATTTTCATAAAGGGAAAATTGCTGTGTTCGGAGATGGACCAGTAGGATATTTAACAGCCGCAATGCTATATCATTATTTTCATATTCCTAAAAGCCAGCTATTAGTGTTTGGAGCAGTGGAAGAAAAACTGAATCAGTTTGATTTTGCCACTGTACACTTAGTTAACGATTTTCCTTTTTTAGAAGCTAAAGGGGTGACAGTTGCAATTGAATGCACAGGTGGCAAGTTTAGCGAAAGCGCTATCAACCAAGCGATTGATTTATTGGAGCCTGAAGGCAAATTGATTTTAATGGGGGTGACAGAGCAGCGTGTACCAATTAATACGAGAGATGTATTAGAAAAAGGGTTGCAGCTTTACGGAAGTTCCAGAAGTTCAAGTGAAGATTTTAAAACTTTGATGCAAGCATTTCTAAATGAAGATTATCAGAAAACTCTCTCTAAGTTGATACCGGAAAAAAGCATAGCAATCCGAAAGGCAGAAGATTTAAAAAAGGCAATGGATGAAGCTGCTGAACATAAAGGGTGGAAAAAAACATATTTATCTTTTTCATGGAACTAAATAAAAGGGGTGTAAAATAATGACACAAGTAACTGGAGTGAAATGGACTGAAAAATTAGGTATACCTTCTTCGATTGCATGGGGTTATTTAGGGATTTTAATTTTCATGATGGGAGATGGACTGGAAATTGGCTGGCTAAGTCCTTGGTTAATTGATCAAGGATTTACAGTTCAGCAAACTAGCCTATTGTTTTCGGCTTATGGGGTGACAGTCGCTGTTTCTTCGTGGCTGTCTGGAGTATTAGTTGAAGCACTTGGTACAAAAAGAACGATGTGGCTAGGGGTGTTATTTTATATACTGGGAACAATTGGATTTTTGAGTTTTGGGCTGCCGAATTTTAATATTTGGTGGATGGTTCCGTTTTATGCATTAAGGGGCTTGGGATACCCGCTGTTTGCATACTCTTTTCTAGTATGGATTGCTTACCGTGCCGATCAGGAGCGTCTCGGAACAGCAGTCGGCTGGTTTTGGTTTGTATTTACGGGAGGTTTAAATGTTTTAGGGGCTTATTATTCCGTAGTTGCAATCAAATTATTTGGGCACTATACTACGTTGTGGTCATCAATCTTTTGGGTCGTATTAGGGGCGATAATCGCATTAATAGTTAATAAAGACAAATTAGAACCAAATCAAGGAAGTTCTGCAAAAGAAAAATTATATGAGCTAATAAAAGGTGTCACAATTGTCAAGGAAGAGCCGAAAGTATTATTAGGCGGCATTGTTCGTGTCATTAATACTACTGCGCAGTTTGCATTTCCTGTTTTTTTGCCTACTTATCTTGCTGGACACGGAATTCCAACATCTACATGGTTGGCTATTTGGGGGACAATTTTTACAAGCAATATTTTATTTAATCTATTTTTTGGATATATAGGGGATAAAATTGGCTGGCGCAATACCATCATGTATTTTGGCGGTATTGGCTGCGGAGTTACTACTTTAGCTATATATTATTTTCCAGAGTGGTTTAATGGTAATATTTGGATCGTTGGCTTAGTAGCCATTTTATGGGGCGGATTGTTAGCGGGATATGTTCCGTTGTCTGCTTTAGTACCTTCGTTGGTGAAAGAGGACAAAGGAGCTGCAATGTCTGTTCTAAATTTAGGCGCTGGTTTGCCTGTTTTTGTTGGTCCTGCTATCGTTGGCCTGTTAATTGGTTCAATAGGAAATGCAGGAGTTATTTGGGTGCTGGCAATACTTTATTTTGTAAGCGCTATATTAACCAAATTTATTACATTGCCTGAAGAAACGAAATAACAAGATCTGAAAAAACATAGTCGATTGAATTCCTAATGAAAAGAGAATAATATAAGAATAGAAAAAATTTAAATTGTTAGGAAGTTCGACTATGTTAGCTCTTGAAAGGCAAAAAAAAATAGTAGAATACGTAAAGGAAAAGAAATTTGCTACTGTGGCTGAATTGGCTGTATATTTTCATGTCCATGAGGCAACGATTCGAAGAGATTTGTCGCTATTAGAATCAGAGGGAAAATTGAGAAGGACCCATGGCGGCGTTGTCATTGAGGAAGATAAAGTAAAATCGGAGCCGTCTTTTCAGGATCGGGAAACCGTTCAGTTCGAGGAAAAACGAAGAATTGGCATGCGTGCTGCACAGTTTATACAAGATGGCGAAAATATTATACTAGACTCAGGAACAACGACCGTTCATATTGCTGAAGCGATATTAGATAGAAAAAACATAACAGTGATTACAAACGATATAAATGTTGCGGCAAAGTTGCGTTTTTCAAATGGGATTAAAGTTATTGTAACAGGTGGTACGCTATATCCGGAAAGCTATATGTTAAATGGACTCATTGCTGATGAAGTGTTAGGCAATCTCCATGTGGACAAAGCATTCATCGGAACGCCAGCCCTTCATCACAAATTTGGCCTTACTCATTTTGATGAACAGATTGCTGCAACGAAGCGTTCTATGATAAAAGCTGCGAAGAGCGTCTATGTTGTAACGGATCATACGAAAGTAGGAAGGATTGCTTTGCATACTGTTGCCAGTCCAAATCAAATTGATGCGGTAATTATAGGCTCTGAATTAAGTGAGATTGAAATCAAAAAATGGGAAAATAGTGGCGTTAATCTTCATCTTGTATAAAGGAAAATTCAATATTTTACTCAAAATGCTTTCATTTTTCATTAACAATAATAATGAAAAAAGCAGATTGCACCGTACGGGCAGTCTGCTTTTAATTTACTATCGGCAATTTTGCGAAATCAAGAACGAACAAAAAAACCTCTGAGTTTCGATTAGGAGCTGATCATGCTTTTTGTCCATTTAAAGCATTCGCAAATTCCTCTACTGCTGCGTCCAATCTTTGCACTAGCTCTTCTGACAAGCTGTATTGTTCATTTTCTTCTCTGGTTACCCAGGCATCAACGGCATAAACGCCTCCTAGAATATATCTGCCTCCCATTGTGGATAACACTGGTTTTAGCGCATAATCTATAGATAGAAGGTGAGCCAATGTGCCACCGATAAACAACGGAAGTATTGTTTTACCCAAAAGCCCTTTTTGCGGAAGTAGGTCAAGGTATGTTTTCAATACGCCTGTATAAGCTGCTTTATACACTGGGCTTGCGATGATAATTCCGTCAGCTTGTTCCACTTTTTGGTTGGCGTTCAGAATCGCCTCGCTGTCGAATTTTGCTTTGATTAAATCTTCCGCAGGCAGCTGTGCTACTTGAATGTAATCAATCTCAATTCCTTTTTGCTGCAATTGCTGTTCAGCATATTGGATTAATCCATTTAATCTTGATGATGGAAACGGACTTCCATTGATAATTACAACTTTGCTCATTTACTACTATGCTCCTTTCTACGATTCTAAAAAACATATAAATCTTATTGAAATAGTTCGCTTTATGCTATCATCATTTTTATAATCTGTCAATATATGGAGGCTCTTAGCTGTTATTCTAATAGCCTTTAATTTGAGCATAAATCAAGAGAAAATAAGAAGCAACTTTAAGCTCTTGGAGATTTAGCTTTTTCCAAAATTTTTTTGAGAAAGTTACATATTGTTCACTTTCTTTTAGATTCAACAATTCGCGAAGATATGAGACGCCTCTTTACGTGCTATTCTTTAATCCCGATGACACGAATTCGCTTATAATCGGCAAACCAGATGCCATTTTTATATATGACGTTTTTCAAGTTGTTTTCCACGTTTGTGAAGATAAGATTTTTTGTTTCGTTTGTCAAACTGTTAAACAGGCTGCCAGCGAACATCTCTATCCAATTTTTTACCCCATTTTCCCCATGTAATGGCGTTGGACGGTCAAAATGCTGGGCGAACACGACACGGAACCCCACTTCCTCCATCAACGATGAATATTCACCAATGCTCGGGAAATACCAAGGAAATTGGTCTGCTAATTCCTCCATGCCCAATTTATTGAATTCATATCGGATGGCATCGGTAATCGTTTTGACATTGTCTTTGCCGCCGAATTCCGCTACAAAACGGCCGTTCTCCTTTAAGGCCTGGTATATATTGATTAACGCCTGTTTTGGCGGCTTGATCCAGTGAAGAACTGCATTGGAGAAAACGGCATCAAACTCGTTGCGGTATCCAAGATTTAAAATATCCTTCACCTCAAAGCTTAAACCGGGGTATTTTGCTTTAGCCTGATTAATCATATTTTCTGATTTATCAATTCCGACGACGTCAACTCCTAATTCGTAAAGCTTCCAGGCTAAATCTCCCGTACCGCAGCCGAGATCAAGAATACGTTCACCTTTTTTTGGCTCCAACAGATCAAGCAAATGCTCTCCAAATTTGGAAACAAATGAATGTTTTGCATCATACAAAGCTGCATTCCAACTGTCGTTTTTCATGTGATAGAATCCCTTCTTTCATTTGTAGTAAAAATATGGGGGAATTTTGCAAAATGCATTTCAATGGAACATTCGCTTATTTTTGGCCATTTCTAAACGGTTCCAGCACTTCATCCACCCATTGACGAAATTTTTCATACGCTTCCTCATTTGTTTGAACATTTTCTATAAATACACCTTTAAATTTATCATAATAATGCTCTTTATTTGCAAATAATTGTTGAAATTCTTCCTCTTTTAAATCGTCAAAAAATAAATCCATTGTGCCATCTGTTCTTTCCCAGGCAATTCCTTCGATAAAAGGGGAAAATTCATCTTTAAAGTTGTCTACATGTAAATGATTCCCGGTGTAATTTTTCGAATGAAAGTAGTCATTCTTCTTCATGAATGTGCCCTCCAAATTGATTTTTACATAATTTGAACTTTTTGCTAAGTATCTCGTTAGGAAAGATTACACAATATAACAAAATGTTTCTTGTTTACCAATTTGAAAACTATTTTCGGAGCAGGTAACCTGCATCACGCTGCGCTTTTTAACTCCATTTTATATTTTAGAATATTTCAATTGTTTCTAGTAATGCTCTATTTCATAAAGATTTTAGTTTGGACAAAAGAAAAAGCTTTGAATCATTTAACCCGTTTATTTTTATATAAAACAAGGTGTCATTCCCTTATGATAAAATGGACGAGAAGAATGTTTATCCCTACAATCTGGCAAAGGCGGGTAAAAAAGATGAAATGAAAAAAATAATCCCTCATATTTATTTGGATAACTGTAAAGAAGCGTTGCAATATTATCAGCAAGTATTTGGAGGAGAACTCAAAAATGTAGAGACATCCGATGGAAAAGAAATGTTTAAAGGCCACGAAGGAAAATATATTCATGCCGAGCTGCATATTAACGAATCATGTGTACTTTATTTTGCCGATGTTTTCTCACCGGTGACGAAGGGGAACAATATATGGCTGACATTGGATTTGGAGTCAGAAGATGAAATAAAATCAATTTTTACAACATTAGCGAAAGACGGACAGGTCAAAATGGAATTGCAAGATACTTTTTGGAATTCAAAATATGGTGTGGTAATCGATAAATACGGTGTAGTTTGGGAGCTAAACTATGCAAAATAATAAGCGGCAGAAATTCTAAAAATAAGTGTTTGATTTGAACATGTTTTGCTATAATTGAATAAAAGTTTAGAGGAGATGAGTAAGATGAGTCAGCAAACAGTTGAGAAGGGTTATTTTGGCCAATTCGGAGGAAGCTTTGTTCCAAAGGATTTGCAAAGAGCATTGGACATACTGGAAGAGAATTTCGAAAAATTCAAAAACGATTCAACGTTTAATGAAGAATTGGCATATTATTTAAGAGAATATGTCGGTAGAGAAAATCCGCTGACATATGCGAAAAATTTCACAGAAGCGCTCGGGGGCGCGAAAGTTTATTTAAAACGTGAAGATTTAAATCATACCGGAGCACATAAAATCAATAATGCAATTGGCCAGATCTTGCTTGCCAAACGGATGGGGGCTACTAGAATCATTGCAGAAACGGGTGCTGGACAGCACGGTGTTGCAACAGCAACCGCGTGTGCGATGTTTGGAATGGAATGCACCATCTATATGGGCAAGCTCGATACAGAGCGGCAGGCATTAAATGTGTTTCGGATGGAGCTGCTTGGTGCAAAGGTAGTACCGGTTGAAAAAGGACAAGGACGTTTGAAGGATGCGGTGGATGCAGCTTTAGCTGATTATGTGGAAAATTACCAAAACACGTTTTACTTGCTTGGATCTGCTGTCGGCCCGCATCCGTATCCAACAATTGTCAAGCATTTTCAATCGGTTATTAGTGAAGAGTCGAAAAAGCAGATTCTTGAAAAAGAAGGGAAGCTTCCAACAGCTGTGATTGCTTGTGCAGGAGGAGGAAGCAATGCAATCGGAGCTTTTGCGCATTATCTGGACGAACCAAACGTAAGATTAATAGGAGTGGAGCCGGAAGAGGCACCAACGCTTACGAAAGGTGTTCCAACTGTTATTCACGGATTTAAATGCTTAACTTTGCTTGACGAAAATAATGATCCAATGCCGACTTACTCTATTGCAGCAGGGCTTGATTATCCTGGAATTGGTCCAGAGCACAGCTATTTGAAGGAAACCGGACGGGCAGAATATGTTACGGTGTCTGGAAAAGAGGCTTTGGAAGCTTTTCAGCAATTATCTAAGCTGGAAGGAATCATCCCTGCCCTTGAAAGTTCACATGCTGTAGCATATGCGATGAAACTTGCCCCGCAGCTAAGCAAGGAGGATATTGTGATCGTTAATCTCTCCGGCAGAGGAGATAAGGATGTCGAGCAAGTGTTTGAAATGTTGAAAAAATAAGGTGAAAATCGGCGTTTTTGAACGTCGATTTTTTTACTTTCTTTTAACGATTCATCAGCTGAACTGTTAAAAGAGCAAGTTGTTTATAGTAATGTAAAAAAGGCAGATTTTTGATCCACCGGATAAGCGTATATTTATCTTTGAAAAAATCCTTGACAGCTCTGAAATGGGCAAGGTATGGGAGCTGTAGTCACGAAAGTGCTATAGAAAGTTAAAAAATATGGGATAAGTGCGTTCATCACATTTTTCAATGAATCAAAATGGTGTAGTTTTTGAGGTATAGTTACTCTGATTTTATAGGAATCTTCTCAGCTCTTAGTATTTTATGTTGGTTGATAAATTTAGTTTGCGAAGGAATGACTGAGGGGTTCAATCTAACTGTTATCTAAGCTTGCCATGATTTCGGAGTTTACATTTAAACGCTGGACATTTACCACCAGCTTTGTAAATATATGAACAAAATAAGAAAAACTGTTGATTTAATGCTTTTTTCAGCGGTATAGGGCGTTAAATGGACAGCTTTGTATCTATTTTGTTCACAATTTCGACAAAAACATAAAAAAATGTCGTTTTTTTTACATTTTTCCATTGCACCGTCATTTTCGCTTTGCTATAATAAAACCCGTCATTGCATTACGGCTACCACAAGCGATGCTTCGATGAATAAGCATCGAGTTGCCTCGACGCATCTACTTCCTCGAATAAGCTGGAAGAGGAAGAGGCATGGTAAATGCGTGTTTTTCATCTTAATAGAAAAGAAATAATGTATGCGGGTGTAGTTTAGTGGTAAAACCTCAGCCACGAGCGATGCTTCAATGAATAAGCATCGAGTTGCCTCGACGCATTTACATCCTCGAACAATGCTGGAAGAGGAAGAGGCATGGTAAATGCGTGTTTTTCGACTTAATAAAAAAGAAATAATGTATGCGGGTGTAGTTTAGTGGTAAAACCTCAGCCACGAGCGATGCTTCGATGAATAAGCATCGAGTTGCCTCGACGCATCTACTTCCTCGAATAAGCTGGAAGAGGAAGAGGCATGGTAAATGCGTGTTTTTCGACTTAATAAAAAAGAAATAATGTATGCGGGTGTAGTTTAGTGGTAAAACCTCAGCCTTCCAAGCTGATGTCGTGGGTTCGATTCCCATCACCCGCTCCATACATATCATTCATCAACGCAGTGTTTCGTTTTTATAAGCAAACGAAGCATTGCGTTTTTTCATTATAGAAATTTTGTATATGGCTGCCATGCCATTAAAAGAAAGAAAAGGGAGAGGCTTAAGCGAAAATTTGTTGGCGAGCATCTCCACCGTGAATTTGAACAAACATGTTTGCCATCGCTTCAAGTAATTTTTTTGCTTCTTCTGTCCGCATCGATGGCTTTAAATAAACGATATGTAAAGCGCTTGTTGTCGAAAGCTGTACTGCTGTTCGCTTAGAATCAACATAGGGGCTTCCGAAAGGTCCGTTTGCATCACAGGTTACTAGTTTATTTTCCAAATTCACTTGGCGGCCGTTGATGGCATCATATGAATCGCCATTTTTACCGATTTTTAACGTAATAGGTCCTTTTATTTTGTTTCGGTCGTAGATGCCTAACGGAATTTCATATTTCAAAGAGAAAAAATTATTTAAGTCAACTGCTGAATGGATAGACTGTAAGTATTGCTGTTTTTGAACGCGGCGAAAAAGAGCCTCATTGGATGGGCGGTATCGATTAGGATCAGTGCCAACACGCTTAAAGACTTCCCGCCATTCTCGAATGCCGTCTAATTCAACTGCATTTTTATTTTCTAGATCGAAAAAAATAGATTCTTGAAAGAAACGAAGTCTCCCTTTTAACATTTGGGGGGATTCGGATACTTGAATATGATCATACTCAATTAAGCCTATTTTAAAGTGAGGAATTCGTTGTTTGACCTCTTCAGCAATAAAAAATTCCATTGATTTCCCTCCTATTTTCAGCCATTTTATCTTAACATAGTTTATATATTTTTTGAAATAAAAACAAAGGGGGTGGAGCGGTGTGGATTTCACAGTTCTCAAACAAGAAATTATTGAATACAGCAAGCAAATTGGAATCGATAAAATCGGTTTTGCGAGTGCTGATGTTTTTGAAACATTGAAGGAGCGGCTAATTGTACAGCAGCAGTTAGGATATCAGTCAGGATTCGAGGAGCCTGATATCGAAAAGCGGACAAATCCTGAGCTGCTCCTTCCAAAAGCAAAATCGATTATCTCTATAGCGTTGGCATATCCTTCAAAAATGAAAAATGCTCCCAGAAGTACAAAAAAAGAGCGGCGCGGTTTATTTTGCAGGGCTTCATGGGGGACAGACTATCACGTGATTCTAAAAGATCGGTTAAAAAAGCTGGAAAGCTTTATTTTAGAAAAAGTGGACGGAGCACAGGTTAAATCGATGGTCGATACGGGGGAGCTGTCGGATCGGGCCGTAGCAGAGCGAGCCGGTATCGGATGGAGCGGAAAAAACTGCATGATTATTACACCGGAATTCGGCTCTTATGTATATTTAGGCGAAATGATTACAAATATTCCTTTTCCTTCCGACACCCCGATTGAAGACCGATGCGGATCCTGCAACATATGTGTCGATTCATGTCCGACTGGTGCGCTCGTGCAAGGCGGGCAGCTCAATTCAAAGAAATGTATTGCTTTTTTAACGCAAACAAAAGGGTTTCTGCCTGATGAATACCGTGGGAAAATCGGAAACAGGCTTTACGGCTGTGACACTTGTCAGCTTGTTTGTCCGGAAAATAAAGGAAAGGATTTCCATATCCATTCTGAAATGGAACCGGATCCTGAAATTGCAAAACCAAAATTAAAGCCGCTTCTTCATATTTCAAACCGCGAGTTTAAAGAAAAATTCGGCCATATAGCTGGTTCATGGAGAGGAAAAAAGCCGATTCAGCGAAATGCGATCATCGCTTTAGCCCATTATAAAGATAGAACGGCTTTGCCTGATTTAATTAAACTGATGCACGAAGATTCAAGACCGATTATTCGGGGAACCGCCGCATGGGCGATTGGAAGGATAGGAGATCAATCAGTGCTTTTTGAATTAGAAAAAGCTCTGGAAAAAGAACAAGATGAAGAAGTAAAGAATGAAATTGTCAAAGGAATTGAAATGTTGAAAGCATGATTTTAATTGTCACCATCATACGTATATAGAAGAAACGAAAATGGTGGTGACAAATGTGGACGTACAGGCTGTTTATCGAAAAATAAATGAAAAGCTGCAATTTTTAGTGAACAAATCTGTCAATCACAATCGGCAGCAATCTTCAGAGCTTGAATGGTGTGAAAAGAAAAAAGAGCTGGCAGCAAAACGAAAAGCGGAAATAGTGAAAGCGACTTGTCTCATAAAATGGCCGAAACAGATCGAAGATGAGGCAACCGTTTTAGATTATTTATGTGATTACAGGCTTCTTTATAAGCAAGGTGATTTTTTATATATAGAAGAAATTGGGGAAGAGCGGGTAGCGAAGTTTTCCAATAAAGGTCATTTAATATCTGATGAAGTTAAACTAAAAGACTGTTTTCATAAAGATGAAGAGGATGATTGGACAAACGAAAAATGGCAAGAAAAAGATGAACGGGTTTCTTTTCAATATGATCGGTTGAAAAGCGTCCAATATGCGGAACGGTGGTGGAACAGCAGAAATCCGAATTATCCTTATTTTGACGTAAATTGTACAAATTATGTTTCCCAATGTTTACGTGCCGGTGATGCGCCGATGAGAGGCTACCCGAACCGGTCATCAGGATGGTGGCTTGCGAATAATAATTGGAGCTACAGCTGGTCTGTAGCTCATGCGCTGATGCTGTATTTGTCCACATCGAAAACAGGACTTAGAGCGAAAGAAGTTTCGTCTCCTGAGCTGCTTAAGCCCGGGGATGTGATTTGTTATGATTTTCAAGGCGACGGCAGATTTGACCATTCAACATTTGTTGTTGCAAAAGATAAAAGCAATATGCCGCTTGTCAATGCCCAAACATCCAACAGCCGAATGAGATATTGGTCGTACGAAGACTCAACTGCCTATACAGAAAACATTCAATATAAATTTTTTCATATCATTGATGATAATGAGGATTCTTAAAAATGTTATAATAGTTTTCGAGGTGAATCATTGTGGCATTACACGTTGTTTTATATCAACCAGAAATCCCTGCAAATACTGGAAATATTGCTAGAACTTGTGCGGCGACTAATACAGCCCTTCATTTAATTCGTCCTTTAGGTTTTTCAACGGATGATAAAATGCTTCGACGCGCAGGGCTTGATTATTGGGAATTTGTAAACATTCATTATTATGATTCTCTTGACCATTTTTTTCAGCAAAACCAGAACGGGGATTTCTACTATATAACTAAATTTGGAAAACGATATTATACGAGCTATGATTTTAGTGATCCTTCCAAAGAGATTTTCTTCATTTTTGGACGTGAAACAACAGGACTTCCAAAAGAATTGCTTGCAGAAAATGAAGATCGGTGTTTGCGCATTCCAATGACGGAAAACGTTCGGGCATTAAATTTGTCGAACACTGCCGCTATTTTAGTGTATGAGGCGCTAAGACAGCAAAGCTTTCATGGATTATCTTAAACACTTTTAGTTTTGGGCTTCTTTCGGATTGTAAATATACATTATTTTTGGCGGTTATTCTGTTCAAATATAAAGGAAGTATGAGAAGGAGCGGACTACCATAAGGTTAAAAAAGCAAATACAAAGGCCAGAGCTGTCAAAGCGCCTGGCCTTTTTTGCAGTCAACAAGGTATCCCATGAAGAAATGCCAATTCAAAACGTTATTTGCGGTGTTTTTCTTTATATGCTTTCGCATATTGATCAGCAGCAAAAATCGCATCTGCTACATCATCAGCTGTCACATTGAATGCATTATGGATTGTTTCCCCTTCTGCGGTTGCTGCTTTAGCGACTTTTAGTATATCTTCGCGTGAAGCATCTTTTAATTTAATGTCCTCCAACGTGACTGGCAAATCAAGGCCCAAATAAAGCTCGATATAGCGTTCAATTTCTTGTTGTGAATGTTCTTCGAGAGCGAGCTGGACAAGAGTACCAAATGCCACTTTCTCTCCGTGTGTCAAATGATGTATTTCGCCTTCTAACGCGGTAAATCCGTTATGAATAGCATGAGCCGCTGCCAAACCGCCGCTTTCAAAACCTAGTCCGCTAAGGAGCGTGTTTGCTTCGACGACCGCTTCTAACGCAGGGGTGACGACTTTTGCTTTTACTGATTCATAGGCAAGCTTCCCGTACTTGAATAAAGTTTGTTCACATTTTTCTGCAATTGCTTCAGCTGCAATTGTAGGGATGCCGCCCGCCATCGTTTTTCCTCCGGATTTTATAACACTGCGTGCTTCCACCCAAGTTGCAAGTGCATCAGCGATTCCAGAGGCAAGTAAACGTGGCGGAGCATTAGCGATAATTTTCGTATCGACAAGTACAAGATCTGGATTCTTTTTATAAAAACGGTAGCTTTCAAATACGCCGTCATCAGAATATATAACAGAAAGAGCACTAGTTGGAGCATCAGTTGAAGCAGCTGTCGGCACAATCACTATATAAGCATCTAATTCATCCGCTACCGCTTTTGCGGTATCTAACGTTTTTCCTCCACCAACGCCGATTACAATAGTAGCTTCTGCTTTTCTTGCAATATTCGCGATTCTTTCTACCTCGTTTCTCGAAGCTTCTCCGCTAAAAACTACTTCTTCGGCTGCAATATTTCCTTTTTTTAATTCGTTTACAATTGTATGCCCAGCAATTTTCCAAACTATTTCATCAGCTATCACGACTGTCTTGTTTCCAATTCCTTCAAGATAATTCGCGATTTTTGTAATGACATTTTTACCTTGAACATATTTTGCAGGGCTGATAAATACTCTTTCTGCCGCCATAATTAGCACCCCTTTTATGTTTTTGGAGTTATTTTCATGGAACTAAAACAAGCCGCAATTCCCTACCTGCTTTATCGCTTCACAAAATTATCGGGAGGACTACTTGTGAACAAATCATCAATATGCACAAAATTATTTTTTGTTGACACCAGGTTTATCGTTGTATCCTGCAGTGAAAATAGCAATTAAAAATGTGATGCAGACACCTAAAACTAAAGCAGTTTTCATGAAAAAGATCCCTCCTTCATATGTACAACGTAATCAAAAATTACTAGTTTTATTATACATTAACATTCCCAACGAGTGAAAGAATTTCCCTAAGGTTTGTCATTTTGTCAAAATTTTTTAACTCATTTTCAAATATTAAGCCAATCAAAAAGCATCTTTAAGGACATCCTCGCATAAATTGTATTAATCTGGTGCTCAAACCAACGATGGAGGAGGTCCCTGATGGATATTTTGAAAAAAATCGAAAAGCATAGAGAAATGGAAGAGCGCTTAAAATGGGAAGGCACCTTCGCTGAATATTTGGAAATATTAAAAGAAAAACCATGGATAGCCCAATCCGCCCATTCTCGCGTTTATAATATGATAAAAGATGCAGGGATTGAGGAGATTAATGGCCGAAAACGATATAAATTTTTCAACCAGGAAATTTTTGGACTGGACGAAGCATTGGAACGTCTTGTGGAAGAATATTTTCATCCCGCTGCTAAGCGGCTGGATGTAAGAAAAAGAATTCTGTTGTTAATGGGTCCTGTCAGCGGCGGAAAATCTACACTTGTCACTTTGTTAAAAAGGGGATTAGAAGAATATTCGAAAACCGATAGAGGTGCAGTTTATGCAATTAAAGGCTGCCCGATGCATGAAGATCCTTTGCACTTAATTCCGCACCATCTTCGCGACGACTTTTATAAAGAATACGGCATTCGAATTGAAGGCAATTTATCTCCGCTTAATATGATGCGCCTTGAAGAAGAATACGGCGGAAGAATTGAGGATGTTTTAGTTGAACGAATTTTTTTCTCAGAAGACAAACGGGTAGGAATCGGCACATTCAGTCCGTCTGATCCAAAATCGCAGGATATTGCCGATTTAACGGGAAGTATAGATTTTTCTACAATTGCTGAATACGGCTCAGAATCCGATCCGAGGGCTTATCGATTTGATGGAGAGCTTAACAAGGCAAACAGAGGAATGATGGAATTTCAAGAGATGTTGAAATGTGATGAAAAATTTTTATGGCATCTGCTATCTCTAACTCAGGAAGGAAATTTTAAAGCGGGCCGATTTGCGCTCATTTCAGCTGATGAGCTCATAGTCGCTCACACGAATGAAACAGAATATCGTTCATTTATTTCAAACAAAAAAAATGAGGCTCTCCATTCGCGAATTATCGTCATGCCGATCCCGTATAATTTAAAGGTCTCCGATGAAGAAAGAATTTACGAAAAAATGATTAAAGAAAGCGATGTATCCGATGTTCATATCGCTCCTCATACATTGAGAGTAGCGGCAATGTTTACTATTTTAACCCGTTTAAAGGAGCCGAAGAGATCGGATATCGATCTTGTGAAAAAGATGCGGCTTTACGACGGAGAATTGGTTGAAGGGTTTAATGCTGTAGATGTGGAAGAGCTAAAAAAAGAATATCCGGAAGAAGGAATGAGCGGCATCGATCCTCGTTACGTCATCAATCGGATTTCTTCTACCATTATTCGGAAAGAAGTGCCTTCTATCAATGCGTTAGATGTACTTCGTTCGTTAAAAGAAGGTTTATATCAGCATCCTTCGATTTCAGAAGAAGACCGTGAGCGTTATTTGAATTTCATTTCCATCGCGCGGAAAGAATACGATGAAATTGCGAAAAAAGAGGTTCAAAAGGCGTTTGTCTATTCATATGAAGAATCAGCAAAAACTTTAATGGACAACTATTTAGATAATGTTGAAGCGTATTGCAATAAAAGCAAAATCCGCGATCCGCTGACAGGCGAGGAAATGAATCCGGATGAAAAATTGATGCGTTCGATTGAGGAGCAAATCGGCATCTCAGAAAATGCAAAAAAGGCTTTCCGAGAAGAAATTTTGATTCGCATTTCAGCATATGCAAGAAAAGGGAAACGTTTTGACTACAATTCCCATGAGCGGTTGCGCGAAGCTATTCAAAAAAAATTGTTTGCAGATTTGAAGGACGTTGTGAAAATTACAACGTCAACTAAAACGCCTGACGAACAGCAATTAAAGAAAATTAACGAGGTTGTAGCGAGACTCATTGATGAATATGGATACAATTCAACATCTGCCAATGAACTTCTTCGCTATGTAGGCAGTTTACTAAATCGTTGACAATTGAAGCTGGTTTCGTTCATGATTCGCCCGAATGGGCGCTATTTTTTTCAAAATTTCTAATCAAAAAAGGTGTGCAACAGCATGTCAATTTTGGAAGATTCGAGCATATGATAGAATAATCTTTTATTTGTCCAAACGAACTCATTCGTTTGAATATAATAAAAGAATTGCCAAGTTTTTTAAGGGAGGGAAAAAAATGACATCCAAAGGGAACCATCACTTTGTTGTTTCTAGAGAGGATTGGTCCCTCCATCGTAAAGGCCATGATGACCAAGTTCGCCATCAAGAAAAAGTGCAAGAAGCGATTCGCAATAATCTCCCTGATCTTATTTCAGAAGAAAGCATCATCATGTCAAACGGAAAAAATGTAGTAAAAATTCCGATACGGTCGCTTGATGAATATAAAATTCGATATAACTATGACAAAAACAAACATGTCGGCCAAGGAAAGGGAGACAGTAAAATTGGCGATGTCGTTGCGAGGGATGGCACAAATGATGCACAAGCAGCTGGGAAAGGCGAAGGCGCTGGAGATTTGCCTGGAGAGGACTATTATGAAGCTGAAGTGTCGATTATGGACTTGGAAAAAGCGTTCTTTCAGGAACTTGAACTTCCAGATTTACAGCAAAAAGAAATGGATGAGAATATTGCTGAAAAAATAGAATTTAACGATGTTCGCCGTACAGGCCTTATGGGAAACATTGATAAAAAACGGACAATGCTTTCGGCATTTAAACGAAATGCGATGGCAGGAAAACGAAGTTTTTATCCGATATATCCGGAAGATTTGAAATTTAAAACTTGGAACGAAGTGGAAAAACCAGAGTCAAAAGCTGTTGTGCTTGCAATGATGGATACGAGCGGTTCTATGGGAATATGGGAAAAATACATGGCGAGAAGTTTCTTCTTTTGGATGATTAGATTTTTAAGATCGAAATACGAAACGGTAGATATTGAATTTATTGCCCATCATACGGAGGCAAAAGTTGTCTCTGAGGATGAATTTTTTTCAAAAGGTGAAAGCGGAGGCACCATTTGTTCTTCTGCCTATCGAAAAGCATTAGCACTTATTGAAGAAAAATACCCGCCTTCCCGGTACAATATTTATCCGTTCCATTTTTCCGATGGAGATAATTTAACTTCAGATAACAGCCGATGCGTGAAGCTTGTCGAAGAACTAATGAAAATTTGCAACATCTTTTGTTACGGCGAGGTCAACCAGTACAACAGATACTCCACCTTAATGTCAGCTTATAAAAACATCAACAATCCAAAATTCCGCTATTTTGTGTTAAAGCAAAAAGCAGATGTGTTTCATGCGATGAAAACTTTTTTTAAAAAACAAGAAAGTAAAACCAGCTAAATGTGAAAAGGGACCTGACATAGGTTCCTTCTTTTGTGTGCGCCCGGCATGGGTGTAATCTATAGGGTGAAAGTCCCGAGCTGCGAAGGCAGAAGTAGCAGTTAGCTTAACGCAAGGGTGTCCGTGGCGACGCGGAATCTGAAGGAAGCGAGCGGCAAACTTCCGGTTTGAGGAACACGAACTTCATATGAGGCTAGGTATCACTGGGTGAGTTTGCACAACAAAACAAAGCCCTTTCTGCCGAAGGTGATACAGAGTAAATGAAGCAGATGGATGGAAGGAAAGATTACACTCTTACCCGGGGAGGTCTGGCTGGCACGCCAAGTAACCTTGGTAACCTATCTAGTGATAGATAGCTGAACAGTCAGAAGTCAGCAGAAGTCATAGTACTCTTTCAAGCTCGAGATGGAAGAGGAAGGACTGAACAATTAAGGAGAACGAATCGCTAGGCGTTCATCTTCTGTGTGGAAGCAGACAATCCGATAGGACTTACTTGAAGGAGGAAGTGGTGAATCCCACGGGGGACTTCAAGAGGGTGGAGCAGAAGATGGCACAAATAGAAGAATTCGTTCACGTGGAGAGGATATCAATGTTGATGGAAATGATTTTGTCACGGGAAAATCTCCTGGCGGCACTGAAACGAGTCGAACAGAATAAAGGAAGTCACGGAGTAGATGGCATGTCCGTAAAAGACCTACGAAGACACCTCTACGAAAATTGGGACTCCATTCGACAGTCGTTGAGAGAAGGAACCTACAAGCCCTTACCCGTCCGTCGGGTCGAAATCCCGAAACCGAACGGTGGAGTAAGGCTTCTAGGGATCCCTACCGTGACGGATCGTTTCATCCAACAAGCGATTGCCCAAGTTTTGACGAAAATCTTTGATCCGACCTTCTCGAACCATAGCTATGGTTTCCGCCCAGGCAGAAGGGGACATGATGCGGTTAGGGAAGCAAAGGGTTATATCAAAGAAGGATATCGTTGGGTAGTCGATATAGACCTAGAGAAATTCTTTGACAAGGTGAATCACGACAAACTGATGGGGATCTTGGCGAAAACGATCAAAGATCAAATTCTACTGAAGGTAATTCGCCGGTATCTTCAATCAGGCGTGATGATCAATGGAGTGGTAATGGAAACGGACATGGGAACGCCTCAAGGCGGCCCGCTTAGTCCACTTTTATCAAACATCATGCTTCATGAATTGGATAAGGAGCTTGAGAAACGTGGACATAAGTTTGTTCGGTATGCGGATGACTGTAACATCTATGTGAAAACAAAGAAAGCAGGAATTCGTGTCATGAACTCCATTACGAACTTTATAGAGAAGGAGTTAAAGCTCAAGGTAAATAAAGAGAAATCGGCGGTAGACCGTCCTTGGAAACGGAAGTTTCTCGGTTTCAGCTTCACACTCAATAAGACTCCAAAGGTACGGATTGCGAACGAAAGTGTGAAACGTTTGAAGAACAAGATCCGTGAAATTACATCAAGATCGAAACCGTATCCAATGGAGAAAAGGATTGAGAAACTGAACAAGTATTTAATGGGATGGTGCGGATATTTTGCCTTGGCAGAAACACCAAGTAAGTTCAAAGAATTGGATGAATGGATTAGACGAAGGCTTCGGATGTGTTTGTGGAAAGAATGGAAAACCCCGAAAACAAGAATTCGGAAACTCAGAGGATTAGGAGTTCCAAGCCATAAAGCATTCGAATGGGGTAATACACGCAAGAAATATTGGCGGATTGCCTGCAGTCCCATTCTACACAAAACCCTCGACAACTCCTATTGGAAGCGTCGAGGGTTAAGAAGTCTATTCGAAAGATATCAAGCACTACGTCATACTTAATTGAACCGCCGTATACCGAACGGTACGTACGGTGGTGTGAGAGGTCGGGGGTTAGTCACCCCCTCCTACTCGATTTTGCAGTTTCTAGTACAGCTGTTCAAAAAGATTTTTTGAAGGAAAAATTTCAGCAGATTCATTTGAATGTTGGAGAGAAGATAAGCACGAAGATTTTCACAGTCCCTTTCAACCAAAAAAATTTCCTCCTGCGCTAGACAGGTTATTTTACTGTCTAACGCAAGAGGAAAGATCAATTCGCTAGTTTATTCATATTGTTCGCAAAAGGTATTTTTGTACGGCTACTGATTCTACTGTTCAGAGTTCTGGCCTTTTTCTTTTTCTATTGGTTTATAGTAGAGCTTTTGCGCAAGTAATGTTTGCAGAATAAGGAATGATCCGCTCACTGTCCAGTAAAGAGGCAAGGCAGCGGGTGAAGCAAAAGAAGCTGTTCCTATCATTAGCGGCGACAGCATTCCCATCATTTTCATCGGTCCTTGCAATTGATCTTCAGGTACCGTTCTAATGGAAACTTTAAATTGCACATAATAAATAGCTGCAGCACAAAGCGTCAAAATAAGGTCAGGTGTTCCGAGGTTAAACCATAAAAATGAATGTGTTGCAATTTCTTTCGAACCGCGAATGGCATAATACAGCCCCATGATGATCGGCATTTGAATAATAATGGGAAGGCAGCCCATTTTCAATGGATTGATGTCGTGCTTTCGATAGAAATCCATCATTTCCTTTTGAATTTTTTGTTGTTCTGCTTGATCCTTCGCCTTTTTAAACCTTTCTTGCAGCTCCTTCATCTCCGGCATGACTTTCTCCATTTTCAATTTCATATTTTGCTGGTCTTTATATTGGCGAAGCATTAACGGCATAAGAATCAACCGAATCAAGACCGTAATTAAAATAATCGCGATTCCATAGCTGCCGTGAAACCAGTCCGCAAAAGTTTTAATAATAATTGAAAAAGGTTCAACGAATGTTTGATGGAAAAAGCCTGATTGATTTGAGCTGCCAGCGCTGCATCCAGTTAGTGCAACAAAAGTGATCATGACTACGATATACAAAATATTTCGCATCTTTTTCCTCCTTATAAATAAACAAAATGTGTCTCCAACAGGGAAGGAAAAAGATGATCCTCCTTATCGTCCGGCCCCTCTTTCCGCTTTCTTTTCTTTATAAGAAATGAAAGAAAAAGGAAAGTGAAATACGGGATCTCTCTTGAAATGCTGTCAAAAAAGCTGTTTTTGAACTGTTCAAATTTCGCTTTGGCAGAAATTTGATAACCAGTACGGACATAACGATGAAAAAAGTTTAGCCCGATCTGTATGCAGATCTGCAGTGAAAGGGCGATGATTAATGTATCAAAAGTCAGCTCTAGTTCGGGCACAAGAGTCACCTCAATAGCAATTATAAAGATATTGTATCGTGAACAAGCCTAATTGTCATTTCTTTATGAAAAAACATTTTAATGTAAACTTAAATAAATTTTAGGTTTACAAAAATCGTTATTTCAACTATTATGTGATTATAAAATTTTTTCGAAAGGAGTTATTAATATGAAGTTATATGATATGGTATTAGTATCAATGTTCGCGGCTGTTGTTGCTGTGCTCGGCCTCATACCGCCGATTGCGCTTCCGTTCACGCCAGTGCCAATCACCGCTCAAACATTGGGTGTGATGCTGGCAGGAGCAATATTAGGATCCAAACGAGGATTTATCAGTTTATTGTTGTTTGTATTACTTGTAGGAGCCGGAGCACCGATTCTTGCTGGCGGAAGAGGCGGGCTGGCAGTATTATTTGGTCCGAGCGGTGGATATATTTTATCTTGGCCTTTTGCATCCTTTATAATCGGTTTTTTAGTTGAAAAGAATTTTGAAAAATTAGCATTTTGGAAAGTGTTAGTATTTAATATAATTGGAGGCATTTTATTTGTTTATTTATGCGGCATTTCTTATTTGTCTTGGATTGCCAATATGAATTGGATAAGTGCGAGCATATCGGCGTTGGCTTATATTCCAGGAGATTTAACAAAAGCGGTGATTTCAGCATTTTTGGCAGTAAGAATTCAAAAATCGTATCCATTGATTAAAGCTCGTAATAAACAGGCTGCTTAAGGGGTGAGCTGATGGGGATCGGGAGAAACATTAGACAATTTGCATACGAACATCCTCAAAAACCGGCAATTCAACAAATAAATGGACGGACGGTTACATATTATGAACTGTACGAAAATATAAAAAAAATACAAACAGCTTTCATTCGATTGACAAACAAAAAAAATATAAAAGTTGGCATATTAATGGGAAACACTTCAGAATTTTTAGAAGTGTTTTTTGCCGTTATTACACTTGGCGGGATTGCTGTTCCTTTTGATCCAAAATGGAAAAAGCGCGATATCCGGCATGTATTGGAAAGCTGCCAGCTGGATATATGCATTGGAAGCCGCAATTTTTTGGAGAGGACCGGAATAAAGCATGAGAACGTCATGTTAATTGATGAAATAAAAAAAGATGTCCAAACGGATCATCACGAGAAGTGGGAAGAGTTTGATGAAGAATTGTTTTATCTCGGCTTTACTTCAGGTTCAACTGGAAAACCGAAAGGATATATGAGAAATCATAAATCCTGGCTGGAAAGCTTTAATGTAGGAGAACAAATTTTTGGATATGGAAAAAATGATGTCATCCTTGCTCCCGGCCCTTTATGTCATTCGTTGTCCTTGTTTGCGGCTGTTCACGCCTTACATATCGGGGCGACTTTTTATTTGCTCCCGGCTTTTTCTCAAAAGGAAACATTCAATATTTTGTTAAAGAGAGAGGCAACTGTATTTTATGGCGTTCCAACGATGATTCAAGCTTTGCTTCAAATGATGAAAAATGAAGAGAAATGCATAATGAACAATGTAACAATCATTTCGTCTGGTGCAAAGCTTTCTTATGAAGCTAGAAAGCAGTTAAAAGAAATGTTTCCGAACGGACAGTTGTTTGAGTTTTATGGCGCATCGGAATTAAGCTTTGTCAGTTATGTCGATGATGAAATTTTTAAAAAAGCGCCAAAAAGTGTCGGCATTCCTTTTCCAGGTGTGGAAGTAGCAATCAGAAAAAAAGATGGGTCGGAAGCATCCTTTAATGAAGTTGGGGAAGTAGTCGTACGCAGCAATTTATTATTTTCAGGGTATTTCAACAACCCGATTGAAACAAAAAATGTATTGAAGGATGACGGCGCATCAATTGGTGATTTAGGGTACTTAGACGAGAACGGTTTTCTAACGATCGTTGGACGCGAGAAAAATATGTTCATTAGCGGCGGTTTAAATATTTATCCGGAAGAAATTGAAAAAGTTTTGAAGGAACGGGATGAGGTTGAGGAAGCGGTTGTTATCGGAGTAGAGGACGATTATTGGGGGCAGAAGCCGGTTGCATTTATTAAATGGAAAGAGAAAGCTCAGCATAGAAGCTTCAATGCATTAAAGCGCTATTGCCGATCTGAGCTCCCGTTATACAAATGCCCGCGAACGTTTTATGAAGTGGACGAGTTCCCTTATACATCCAGCGGAAAGATTGCGCGAAAAGAACTTGAATTCATTGTGAAAGGGGAAGAAAAATGACGATCCCTGTCATTGTTATGGCAAAAAGAACGCCTATTGGAAAAATGGGGGGAATGTTTAAAAACGTCCGCCCTGAACAACTGGCTGCTGCAGTCATCAAAGCGATTGTAGACGAGAGCGGAATCGATCCGCAGGAAATTGATGAAGTTATTTTAGGAAATGCGGTCGGTCCAGGAGGAAATATCGCTAGACTCTCACTCCTTTTAGCGGGGCTTCCCGATCAAGTTCCGGGTATTACTGTTGATCGCCAATGCGGATCAGGATTGGAAGCGGTGAATCTCGCTTGCCGGCTTGTCCAATCAGGAGCCGGCGACATTTATATTGCCGGAGGAGTCGAAAGTACAAGCCTTGCCCCTTGGAGAATTGAAAAACCTTTATCTTTATATGAAATGAAGCCACCTAAGATCTATACGAGAGCACGGTTTTCGCCGGAGTCGTTCGGTGATCCTGAAATGGGGGAAGCGGCGGAAAATGTTGCGGAAGCGTTTCAAATTTCAAGGGAAGAGCAGGACTTGTTTGCATACAGCAGCCATCAAAAAGCGGTTCAAGCGATGGAGAATGACAGATTCAGCAGTGAAATTGTCCCTGTAAATGGCATGGATCGTGATGAATGTCCAAGGAAAAGGTTGAGCTTGGAAAGGCTTCGTGCCATGAAGCCGATATTTAAAGAAAATGGCACAGTAACTGTTGGCAATTCTTGTCCATTGAATGACGGGGCTTGTGCCGTCCTTATCATGTCTGAAAAAAAATGCCGAGAGCTTGGGCTTCTGCCCGTTCTGAAATTTGTCGATTGTACAAGTGCAGGTGTCGATCCGAACCTTTTAGGCATTGGTCCTGTTCCAGCAGTGCAACAGCTGCTGAAACGAACCGGCTTCCAAATGGAGGATATCGATTTAATCGAATTTAATGAAGCTTTTGCCTCTCAAGTATTGGCTTCTGTTAAGCAATTAAACATCCCATTGGAAAAGCTGAATGTGGGAGGAGGGGCTATTGCCATCGGACATCCTTATGGTGCTTCAGGCGCTATTCTTGTTGCAAGGCTTTGCACAGAAATGAAAAGATTGAGAGGCAAACGGGCAATCGCAACATTAGGAATCGCAGGTGGTCTGGGCCTCGCTACATTGTTTGAATTGTATGACGCATAAAACAAGTCTTTGGAAAGCGCGTTTTCGAAGCAGCTTTCCAATATCCTTTCATTCGGCCAGACAAGTGGAAATAATCGCTTCTCAGCGATGAATGGAATAGCTAAGCCTCAATCATCATTGCGAGCGGTATTTGTTTGATTGAGGCGAGCAAAAAGTATAAAAACGTGCATATATTATTTTTCAGCGCTTCAGGCAAAGCGTTATGATTTGGAGCGTCGGAATCGAAAAAAATACCAAATGATGATTGCAGCAAATACAAGAACGGCGATCACAGCATAAATGATTTTTGAATAAATATCTATGTATTCGGTAATGAGAGGCCAAGCTTCTCCTAATCCCGCGCCAACCGATACGAGAAATATATTCCATACGAGAGAACCGATTGTGGTAAAAATCAAAAATAGAACGAAATTCATGTTGGACATTCCAGCAGGAATGGAAATTAAGCTTCGCAATAACGGAATAACTCGGCAAAATAACACAGTCCATATGCCGTAACGGTCAAACCAATTGTCTGCTTTATGTATATCCTCTTTTGTAATTTTCAATATGTATCCCCAACGGTCAACAATTTTTTCCAACCTCTCAACATCCAGCAACAGACCGACGCCGTATAAAATGATTGCACCGACAACGGAGCCGCAAGTTGCCGCCAAAATAACTCCTGGAACTGTCAGGTTCGAATAAGTCGTCATAAAACCGCCAAAAGGAAGGACAATTTCGGACGGAATCGGTGGAAAAATGTTTTCTAGCGCAATAATTAAAAAAATTCCGAGGTAGCCATATTGCTCCATAAATTCTGTAATCCAGTTTTCCATTCAAGTTCCTCCTAATAAAGAACAAATTCTCTATATATTATACTAAAGAAATTGTCCAAAAAATGATCAAAAATAAAATCCAGCCAATTGACTGGATGTCCCTAAAGAAGTATATAAAGCTGATAAAGTGCAATTAAAACGGTGGACACAATTAAAATGTTTTTGGCTACTATTTGTTTTTTCTGTTTGTCGATGATTTTCAATTCTTTTTTATTTACTTTCGAGTAATTGGCTGCAATCCATTGTTTTACTTCCCATTTGTTTTGACAAGTCGCCAAATACGTTTCTCCATTTTTTCCAGTTGCATGAATAATAAAACGGCAAGTTTTTTTTGTACTCAAATAGTATTCCCAACCTTTTCAAAAAAAGATTTAGATTACTGTTATTTTATCAGTTTCCAACTAACTTTCAACCTTATTTTATGATTATTTTCCATTTCAAAAATTATGAAAAATGAAAGGGGATTCATTATTTTCTGTCGTGCATGAAGTTCAACAAGAACTTTCATACTAAAAGTAACATCATCTGGAGGTAGTTTTATGAATTCACTGATTATTTACGCCCATCCAAATCCAAACAGTTTTAATTACGCGATCTTGCAGACTACTGTACAAAAACTTCAGCAAAAGCAGCATGAAATTAGAATTCGGGATTTATATGAAATGAACTTTAATCCTGTCTTAAAAGAGGATTACTTTACAAAACAAAATCCAGCCGTATCCAAAGCGATACAAGAAGAGCAAATGCATTTTTCGTGGGCGAAACAATTAATTTTTATTTATCCGACATGGTGGAACGGCATGCCCGCTATTTTAAAAGGATATATCGAAAAAATATTCACGAATGGCTTCGCTTTTACGTTTACGGATGAAGGGGCAAAAGGGCTTTTGCAAAATAAAAGAGCGATTATTTTTCAAACAACATCTCATCCGGAAAATTATTTAAAGCCATATCAGTTAATTGCATCAATGGAGACAATCGTTGATGTCGGTATTTTAAATTTTTGCGGGATTGAAACAATCACTCATAAGTTTTTTTATTCAGTTCCTTATGTCGATGAAAATACGAAAAAGGCGATGCTAAAGGAAGTAGAAGATATAGTTGAAATGATTTAATTTTTTCGAAATATTCACTTTTTGATAGGGATCATGCATAATAGAAATGATGCACCAAAACTAGAAAGGGAGTGGAGTTGGTTGGTCAAAAGCTTGCAAGATACGGTGACTTTACATAATGGTGTTAAAATGCCGTGGTTTGGTTTAGGCGTATATAAAGTCAACGAAGGGGAAGAAGTAATTCAAGCTGTAAAATCAGCAATTAAAGCGGGCTACCGCAGCATAGATACGGCGGCATATTATAAAAATGAAGAGGGAGTCGGAATTGCGATAAAAGAATCGGGAATACCGAGAGAAGAACTATTTATCACAACAAAAGTTTGGAATGACGATCAAGGCTACGACTCTACATTAAAAGCGTTTGATGACAGCCTAAATCGATTAGGATTAGACTATTTGGATCTATATTTAATCCACTGGCCAGTTTCAGGAAAATATAAAGAAACATGGAAGGCATTAGAACGGTTGTATAAAGACGGAAGAGTTCGGGCGATTGGAGTCTGCAACTTCCATGTTCACCATTTAGAGGATTTATTGCAAAGTGCGGAGATTAAACCGATGGTTAATCAGGTGGAATTTCATCCAAGATTAACACAGGAGGAACTTAGAAAATATTGCAAAGAGCAAAACATTCAATTTGAAGCTTGGTCCCCGCTTATGAGAGGCGGGCTTCTCGATAATGAAACTTTAGCCGAGATTGCTGAAAAATACAATAAAACGATCGCACAGGTGATTCTCCGTTGGGATCTTCAACATGAGGTCGTGACAATTCCAAAATCGACAAAAGAGCATCGAATTATTGAAAATGCTTCTATTTTCGATTTTGAACTATCTCAAGAAGATATGGAAAAAATCGATTCCCTCAATAAAAATGAGCGGATAGGTCCTGATCCTGATACTTTTTAAAAGGTAAGAAATAAGAAATCGGTAATACTACAAGCCTTTCCTATATGCTGTTCAGCAGCTTTTGAAAGGTGAAAAAATGCTTCAGCTTCAATGGAAATACATTTGTGAGCTTGAAGAAGAAATATGTTTGGAAATCTTTCCGGATAAATTGATTATTTTGCGATAGTGATTTGCAAATCATTCATTATTTTGCTGGAGCCAAGCGTATGAAGACGATTTATTGCAGTATGAACAAAATTTCTAAATATTGGAGCTACGGATATTCTGTCCGCTTTTCCTGTTAAGATTGACAAAATTTGATTATTCAAAAAGCCGCTTTTGAAATAAAAGCGGCTTTAACTTTCTTGTGCAAGTTTTTGTTTTTCTCCGACAGACAATTGTTCCATATTGCCAAGCAGGCATTTACAGCTTCCATATTTGTCATGAAAAGACAGGTTTTCCTTATTCTGATTTTGTCCAATTTTCCAGCGCTTCTCGAAAAACGCTTTTTTCCTGTGAACCGACGATACGATCGGCTTCTTTTCCGTTTACATAATGGACAAGCGTTGGAGTTGCATCAATGTTATACTCGTCCCAGCCCTCTTCAAACTCAAGAAGGTTGTATTGGTAGATATCCACATTTAATTCTTTTGCCAAAGGCATTAAGATCGGTGTTGTGTTTTTACAGTGCGGGCAGGTAGAACTGAAAAAATAGACAATGACATCTTCTTGATTATTTAATTTTGTTTCTAGCTCATCCGGAAGTATGATGTTTTGATAATTTGGATCATCCAGCAGCTTGACGGTTTCAGGATGCAGGCTCGACTTTTTGTACGGATTTCCTTCCGCCTTTTGCTTATTTTGCAAATTTGTTACAATTGCCAGTGCCGCGAACAGTACAATAATGATTCCGCCGAATATAAGCAGTTTTTTCATATAATTTGGCGAGAAGACCCCGTAATTTTAAAAATTTTGGGGAAAGTATCGCCGTTATTCACTCCTTTCGTTCCTTTGCACTAAAAAATGTAAACCGATTTTCATAAATGACGGGAATGACGGCAACCGCAAAAAATAAATGTTTATCTTTCTAAGACCTCATGAACTTGCCGGATTGCGATTACGTCTTAATATGGGTAAAAAAACATAATTGAAAGCTATAAATCCAAAGGTTTTGTTTGCTGGTCTATAGAATTTGCATCATTCGCCTCTTGAAAAATCTGAAAATAACGGAAACGTTATCCTTTCTGCCGTAAAATGAAAAAGCTTGTGAGGAAAATAATTGAAAAGCCAATTAAAGCCAAGAAAGGAATTGTAACGAATCCAAACCAATTAATGTAGTCGCTTGTACAAGGAACTCTTCCGCATGCGAGGCTATGTTCCCCCAAAAAAGGAATTTTTTGTATAGAATAATGGTAAATGGAAATCATGCCTCCCATAATGGACAAAGTTAAGGAATAGCTTGCAATTTTGTAATCCTTTTTTACTACAGCTATTCCAAGTATAACAACGAGCGGGTACATAAATATCCTTTGAAACCAGCACAATTTACATGGTTCGAAATGCATGATCTCAGAAAAATACAGGCTTCCTAAGGTAGAAATTAAAGAAGCGATCCAGCCTATCAACAGCAAATTGTCTTTTCGCTTATCATCCATCCAACTAACCTCTCTGTTTTCTTTCTAAAGGCATTATAATACATTTCCCCTGAATTAAAAATGATTTTGCGATGAAATCAATAAAACATCAGCTAAGAATTATTATCATTCATAAATTTTTACATATTGTTCAAACTATCAACGAAAGGAGTGAGACTATGGATAAAATTCGCGATATCATGTCTTCTAATGTCATTTCCGTTTCATCAAATCAAACTGTTCAGGAAGCTGCTCAGTTAATGAGACAGCATAATGTTGGTGCGATCCCTGTTGCAGATAATGGACAATTAAAAGGAATTATTACAGACCGTGATATTACGCTTCGCTCAACAGCTCAGGGCAAAAACGAAAGCACAACCGTTGCAGAAGTTATGTCGACAAACCCTGTATGCTGTAGTCCAGACGCGAGTCTGCAAGAAGCTGCCCAAATCATGGCACAAAATCAAATTCGCCGGTTGCCTGTAGTGGAAAATAATCAAGTTGTCGGCATGGTCGCATTAGGAGATTTAGCAACAAATAAGACTTCTGATGAAGCGGCAGGAGAAGCATTAACAAACATTTCTGAAAAAGATCTTCAATAACCCCTCTTGCAATCCCGGGATGGGAGTGCCTTGCTGAAAAAAGAGCGTCCGTTTGGCGCTCTTTTTTCCGTTCAGTGGCAAAGAGCTTTGTCGCTCGGTTTGTTTTTTTTCAAATGATACAAATAATACATAAATTTATAAATAACTGGAGAAATGGAAAGACGATCATTTGCGGAAAATATGTAAAAGCTGTTTCGAATAGTTCTAAAAATAGGGATGATCATCTCATTTCCATAAAATTTGTGATAAAATATTTCAGGAGAGAAAAAGAAGGGGAACTGGAGGGGTGTTAAGTTATGGCGAAATGGAAAGAAAATTATCAACGATGGATATCGAAAGAAGATATAGATCAAGAGCTAAAACAGCAATTACTAGAAAAAGCAGACAATGAACTCGAATTAGAGGACTGCTTTTATAAAAGCTTAGAGTTTGGTACAGGAGGAATGCGGGGAGAAATTGGCCCAGGCACAAATCGGATGAACATTTATACAATCCGCAAGGCCTCTGAGGGATTGGCAAGATATATTGAATCTTTTGGAGAAGAAGCCAAAAGACGCGGCGTGGTAATTGCTTACGATTCCCGCCACAAATCGCCGCAATTTGCTATGGAAGCGGCAAAAACTATCGCAACGCATGGTATTCAAACTTATGTATTTGATGAATTAAGGCCAACTCCTGAATTATCTTTTGCTGTCCGTTATTTAAACGCATTTTCAGGTGTTGTAATAACGGCAAGCCATAACCCGCCGGAATATAATGGATTTAAAGTTTACGGAGAGGATGGAGGTCAGATTCCTCCAAAAATAGCTGATGAAATCATCAAAAAAGTGAATGAAGTTGAAAATGAATTAGAAGTTGCTGTTGAAAATGAAGATATTTTAAAACAAAAAGGCTTGATTAAAATCATTGGAGCGGAAATAGACGAAGCATATAATGAAAAGATCAAAACGATTTCACTGAATCCTAATTTGGCAAAAGAAGTAGATGTAAAGGTCGTTTTTACGCCGCTGCATGGTACTGCCAATAAACCGGTTCGACGAGCTCTTCAATCATTAGGCTATCAAAATGTAACCGTCGTCAAAGAGCAGGAGCTTCCAGATCCAAATTTTTCGACAGTGGCTTCGCCGAATCCTGAGGAGCATGCAGCGTTTGAGCTAGCGATAAGAGAAGGGAAACGCATTGATGCTGATATTTTAATCGGAACTGACCCTGATGCTGACCGTTTAGGAGTTGCTGTCAAAAATGACAAAGGCGAATACATTGTGTTAACAGGAAACCAAACGGGTGCGATTTTGCTCAACTATATCCTTTCTGAGAAAAAGAAAAAAGGATTGCTGCCTGAAAATGGCGTTGTTCTAAAAACGATTGTTACGTCGGAAATAGGCCGTGCAATAGCGGAAGAATATGGACTAAAAACAATTGATACGCTTACCGGGTTTAAATTTATCGGGGAAAAAATTAAAGAATTTGAACAAACGAAACAATACAAATTTCAATTCGGTTATGAGGAAAGCTACGGATATTTAATTGGCGATTTTGCCAGAGACAAAGATGCCGTTCAAGCGGCCGTTTTAGCTGTTGAAGTATGTGCATTTTATAAGAAAAAAGGGCTCACACTTTATGACGGATTAATGGAAATTTTCAATCGATACGGGTATTACAGAGAAGGGTTAAAATCGTTAACCTTAAAAGGTAAGGACGGCGCAGAACAGATTAAGCGAATTTTAGAATCTTTCCGCCAAAATCCGCTTGTTGAAATTGCAGGTAAAACGGTTACGATTATCGAGGATTATTTAACAAGTGAACGTACATTGCTTCAATCGAACAAAAAGGAAACAATTGATTTGCCAAAATCAAATGTATTGAAATATTTCCTTGAAGACGGATCTTGGTTCTGTTTGCGGCCTTCGGGAACCGAGCCGAAAGTGAAATTTTATTTTGCTGTTCAGGCCGATTCACTGAATAATAGTGAAAAGGCATTGGAAGAATTAATAAATGCCGTAATGGAAAAAGTAAATGATATTTTGACAGTTAAAAAAGCTTAACTCCATTTCGATTGAGATCCCTTCAGTCTGTCCAATAAGTCTTAAAAATAAGAGCGAGGGAGAAAAACAAGACGTTTTTCCACCCTCGCTTTTTCGTTTACGCTCTTAAAAAAGCGGGCTAAGTCCCGAGTTTTGGCAAAGTTGATAGCCGATTATAGCAGCGGATCAATAGCCATGAAAAAAGGCTCCTGAAAAAACGGGCTTTCGGCAAAAACGATCGCCGCTTTCAGCATTGAAGCAATAACTTAAACGACTAAAACAGAAAGAAAAAGCAACCCCATTTTTCAGAAATAACTTTTCTGAAAAAAGGTTGCTTAAACTATTGAGTCACCTTTCTGGAAACTATTTCAGCGCGATTTCCGGTTCAACCTCTGTTACGTTTTCTAATGCATGGTCAATATAACGAAGTAAAGCATATAGTTTATGCTCAATAATTTGATAATCGTGTTCAAAATTATAAGCGTGTAAAAAATGCTCAATTTTTTTGGAAAGAAAATCGTCGTTTGTGCGCACCATTAAAATAATCAAATTGTCCCATTGCGAACGGTGCGTGTAATATAATGCTTTGTCGTAATCCATTTTATTCATAATAAACATCCCTCCCTAAAAGGAGTTATGTTTATTGTATGAATAAATCTGTTTTTTGTACCGTTGCAAATGTTGGACATAACAACAGCCGTTTCTTTCAAAACAAATGTATAAATGCCTCATTCAAAAAACGAAAGACCATTAAAGGCTTTTTTCTACTTCACATTAAACAAATGCTTCAATTCGTTTTGATTTATGATTAAATCAGCGAGTGTGTACTGATCCAGCACTTGTAAATAAGCTTGCAAGGCTTGCTGGAAAACATGGCGCAGCCTGCAGACGGATGTGATCACACATTCGCTGTTTTTTTCATTAAAACATTCGACAAGATGGAAATCTTCTTCAGTTTTTCTGACCACATCGCCAATATTTATTTCAGATGCAGGACGTGCTAAACGGAAACCGCCATTTCGTCCTCGAATCGTTTCAATATACCCGTTTTTCCCAAGCTGGTAAATGACCTTCATTAAATGGTTTTTTGAAATGCCGTACACATCCGCAATTTCTTTAATATTGGATAATTCCTCTCGGTTTTTCGTGCCAATGTAAATGAGCACACGGAGCGAATAGTCAGTATAGTTTGTAAGACGCATTGGCCTCCCTCTCTTTGTCCGTACTAGCTCCATTATACACTGATGGATAATTTAGGTTCAAAAATGTGACATCTTTTCAAAAGATGTATTTAAAATATTGCTTTTAAGACGAAGATCAACTACTTTAAAGATATATATAAAATACATCTTTTTTCAAAACAAAGGAGTGCAAATTTATGTTATCCGAACGTACTATTGAAATTATAAAGTCCACTGTGCCTGTTTTAGCTAAGCAAGGAACAGAAATCACAAGTCATTTTTATAAACGAATGCTTTCCAATCATCCGGAGTTATTAAATATTTTTAATCATACAAACCAACAGAAAGGAAGACAGCAAACAGCGCTAGCAACCACACTTTATGCTGCTGCCGAGCGCATTGATCAATTGGAGACGATTTTGCCAGTTGTGAAGCAAATTGCTCATAAACACAGAAGCTTAGGGGTTAAAAAAGAACACTATCCAATTGTCGGCGAAAATTTATTAGCAGCTATGAAAGAAGTGTTAGGCGATTTAGCAACAGATGAAATTATTTCTGCGTGGGAAGAAGCTTATAACGAAATTGCAAACGTATTTATCGAATTGGAGCAACGAATGTATGCTGACGCTGAAAATATGGAAGGTGGCTGGAAAGACTTTAAGCCGTTTGTTGTTGTCGATAAAGTAAAAGAAAGCTCTGTTATTACATCGTTTTACCTAAAACCGAAAGATAATGCTGTATTGCCATCATTCCTGCCCGGACAATATGTTACCGTAAAAGTAAAAATAGACGGCCATCAATATTTGCTGAATCGTCAATACAGCTTATCAGACGCTCCTGGCAAAGAATATTTTCGAATTTCTGTTAAACGTGAGGCAGAACCGGATCAACCAAAAGGGATCGTATCGAATTATCTGCACGATGATGTTCAAATTGGCGATGAGCTTAATATTAGCGTGCCTGCTGGCGATTTTACATTGGATGTCACGCAAAACTCGCCGGTTGTTTTCATCAGCGGCGGTGTTGGAGTAACGCCAATTATGAGCATGCTGAATACAATAGCAAAAGAAAATCCTTCTAGACCGGTTCGTTTTGTTCACTCTGCTAAAAATGAAGATGTTCATGCTTTTCGTTTGGAAGTAAAAGAGTTAATGAACAGGTTGCCAAATGGAACATCCTTTATTTGTTATACGGAGCCGTCACGTCAAGAAAGCGCCAATCATACAGGTTATATGACTAAAGACATTCTTAAGCAATTCTTATCTGAAAATGCAGATTATTTTATTTGCGGCCCTGTGCCATTTATGAAAGCAGTCATTAATTATTTAAAGGAGCTGGGGGTTGCTTCCGAAAATATTCATTACGAATTTTTTGGCCCAGCTTTACAAATTGCGCAGCCTGAAGGTTCGACCATTTAATGTAGTTTTTCCAAAAAAGTTTTTAATATTTGGTGCCGTGAGAAGGCACCATTTTTTTATAAGATTGTGTATTTTTGAACAGGAATGTCTCCCTTTTTAGCTTTTCGTTTGGTGACAGGCAGTTCAAGATGTGAAATGGAAATAGTGCAATCTGACACAACGTTCAAAATGTTTTTCATCATCTCCCGTTTGTTTTCATAAATTGTTGTAAGGAAAAAGAAGGGGGATGAACAATGAACAAGGAGGATCATAAAGTTCTTCAATATGCGATTGAAGAAATAACAGAAATCGCAAAGGGGTTTGGTCTTGATTTTTATCCGATGAGATATGAAATTTGTCCAGCTGATATTATTTATACATTTGGTGCATATGGAATGCCGACTCGTTTCTCCCATTGGAGCTTTGGAAAGCAATTTTATAAAATGAAGCTCCATTATGATTTAGGTCTTAGTAAAATTTATGAACTGGTGATTAACTCAAATCCTTGTTATGCCTTTTTGCTTGACACTAATTCTCTTATTCAAAATAAACTAATTGTTGCACATGTCCTCGCGCATTGTGATTTTTTTAAAAACAATATCCGCTTTAGTAATACGAAACGGGATATGGTCGAAAGCATGGCGGCAACAGCGGAAAGAATCAAGAAATATGAACTTTTATATGGAAAAAGAGAAGTGGAAAAATTTTTAGACGCGGTTTTATCCATCCAAGAACATATTGATCCGTCTTTAGTTCGGACAAAACTTTCTTGGAGCTTGGATGATGTTGATGAGGAAGAAGAGCATAAGACATACAAAACACCGTATGATGATCTCTGGTCTTTAGGAGAAAAAAAAGAAAAAAGTGAACAGACAATCAAGAAAAAGAAAAAATTCCCTCCCAAACCGGAGAAAGACGTGCTTTTGTTTATCGAAGAGTATAGCCGGGAGCTTGAAGACTGGCAGCGTGATATTTTAACAATGATGAGAGAGGAAATGCTATACTTTTGGCCTCAGCTTGAAACAAAAATAATGAATGAAGGCTGGGCGACGTATTGGCACCAGCGGATCATGAGAGAGCTGGATTTGACCTCTGATGAAGCAATTGAATATGCTAAATTAAATGCGGGTGTCGTACAGCCGTCAAGAACGAGCATTAACCCTTATTATTTAGGTTTAAAAATATTTGAGGATATCGAAGAAAGGTATAACAATCCGACCGAGGAAATGAAAAAGCGGGGAATTCAACCCGGTTCGGGCAGGGAAAAGCTGTTTGAGGTGCGGGAAATTGAATCGGATATTTCATTTCTTCGCAACTATTTAACAAAAGATCTTGTTATGCGGGAAGACATGTACTTATTTCAAAAACAAGGCAAAGACTATAAAATTGTTGATAAAGATTGGGAAAAAGTGCGGGATCAGCTCGTAAGCATGCGGGTGAATGGCGGTTTTCCGTACATTACGGTAATGGATGGGGATTATATGAAAAACGGCGAACTATATTTAAAACATTGGTATGAAGGGATTGAACTTGATATTAAGTACCTTGAAAAGGTGCTTCCATACATTTATCAGCTTTGGGGGAGAGGTGTCCATTTAGAAACGATTATTGAGGATAAACCTGTTTTATTTAATTTTGACGGCCGGAATGTCCATCGAAAATATTTGTAATGATGGGGCAAGATTGTCTTGCCCCACGGAATTTGTTTTTAGGCTTTAGGAAAAACGGTGTCAGCATCATTTTTTAAGATGCTTCTTCTTTTGCTTCCACAGGGGAAGCTTTTTTCTTTTTTAAATATCCGGCAAAAATAACGCCTGCAACAAGAATAATCGTTAATCCCCATTTTAGAAGCGGGTTTTCTTCAAAGAAGCCTTTTAGAAATTTTTCATCAACGATCATTTTGGCTGCAGTAAAGGCAATAACGGCAGCCCCAATTGTCACGATAACTGGGAACCGTTCAATCCATTTGATGATGAGCGTGCTGCCCCACACAACGATTGGAATGGAAATTAACAATCCGATTATGACTAAAAGGAACGATCCGTGCGCGGCACCGGCAACCGCTAAAACATTATCAAGCCCCATTAAAGCGTCTGCTACAATGATCGTTTTCATAGCGGACCAAAAGCTATTCCCGGTATCGACGTTATGCTCTTTTTTATCGATGAGAAGTTTATAGGCGATCCAAAGGAGAAGAATTCCGCCGACTAATAGCAGTCCAGGGATTTTTAAAAGCCAAACAACCGCAAGCGTCGCAATTGCACGGATAAAAATCGCTCCAAATGTCCCCCATATAATGACCTTTGTTTGTTGATGTTTCGGCACATTTCTAGCTGCTAAACCGATTAGAATGGCATTATCACCAGCTAAAACAAGGTCAATGATAACAATCGAAAGTAATGCTGAAAAAAACTCAGGTGAGAATAGTTCCAATATTTATCACTCCTCAAATATTTTATACTCATTTCGATGTTTTTATCCTTTGTTATGCAAGACAATATTTTTCCTGTAATTCCTTCGGAGCCATTTTGATCATTTGCTGCATGATAAAAGTAAATATAACGACATCATCCACAATTCCAATTAAGGACAGGAAATCTGGGATTGCATCGAACGGCAACAGGAAATATCCAATTATGAAAGCGATCGAGAATAGCTTTTTTTTCCTATTCACCTCCTTCGATAAGAAAAATTCAAATATAAAAGGGAAAAATGAACGAAAGTTATAAATGAACCGAATTCTTTTCCATATTTTTCTCATCGTTTTCCCCTCCACTAGGTTTATTTTTTAAAATTTGTATTGTGTCATGATCCAGACTATCGATTCCTTCTTCAAACACTAATGTTGTTTTAAAACGGTATGTTAAACTGTCTGTTGTTGCGGGAAGATGCTTTGGTAAAACAAATTCAAAAGGAATTTTTGCGCAATCAGCTGGATCGATTATGTCAGGAGCGAATAACGTAATGGAGGCGATTGATTGCTGATCAGCCTGATTGTTTATTTTCATAAGATCACATTGCAGCTGCTTAATCTTTTGGGTTATAGTGCCTCCTTTAATGTAGAGCGTGCCTGTTACTTTTTCTCCTGGAGAATAAGTTTCTTTATCCAGTACAAGATCGACTGTTGCAGAGCCTATTCCGATTTTGGACATATATTTTCTAAGCAGCAACTCAAATCATCCTCCCAAAAATTGTTTTAAGATACAAAAAGACCTTTGCCATTTTTATGGCAAAGGTCTCGCTAACAACATCCAGTTGTTCAATAAAGCCGGTGGATAGCTCCACGAAATGACGACTTTATTGTTAAGCTACTCCCCTTTGGGAATTTTTACTTTATTCCGTTTTTCTAATTTGATTATATTGGTCAAATTGCGATTTGTCTAGTATTTTTTTTTGTCTGAAGTAAATGTGTTTTGCAAAATGTCGGAACAAATAACAATTTATAAAAATAATAAGGAATTTCAATAGTTCAAATGGAAAATCCGCGATATAATAAGGATAACATGATGATTTTGAGTATAGAATAGATAGGAGAATGATGTATTGAAAATGAAAAAGTATCTTCCGCTTATCATCATTGGTATTGCCATTCTTATACTAATACCGTTCAGCATCCCGATATTGCTTGCGCTGCTTACAGCTCTTGTACTTGAAAAGCCTATCAGCATTCTCCAAAATCGATTTAAAATAAAAAGACCTTATGCAGTTTTGCTCATTTTTGTTGTTTTTTTACTCTTATTATGTATTCTAGGCTTTGGTTTGATAAACTTTATATATACAAACTTTGTGAGTTTTATAGAAAATATCCCTTTATATGTTAGAAAATTCAATCATGATTTTATTAATCCTCTTCTTGATACGTGGGAAAATTATTCCGCTTCCCTTCCAGAAGGTGTCATGACGTCTATTGAAATTTCCATTAATAATTCTGTCAATGCAGTTGACGGTCTTGTGAAGCAATTGATGGAATCGCTCATATTATTTGTTTCCGGCATTCCTGGCTTTTTCATTGAAGCGCTGATTTATTTGATTGCTCTTTATTTAATCAGTTTAGATCTGCCGAAAATATGGGCTTCGCTCGAGACCATGCTGACAGAAAAAACGAGAAATAAAATAAAATATGTTGTGAATGATCTTTACAAAGCAGGCTTCGGCTTTATTAAAGCGCAAGTTATCTTAAGTTTGCTGACATTTATACTAGCTTATATTGGGTTGGTGCTGCTTCGTGTAGATTATAGCTTGATTTTGGCAATCATTATCGTGGTTGTTGACATCCTTCCAATATTGGGAACAGGATCGGTGCTGGTTCCTTGGGCTATTTATGCATTTAGCCAAGGGCAAACCAATCTCGGAATAGGATTAGTTGTCTTATTTCTTGTGATCACTGTCGTCAGACGTGCTGTCGAACCGAAAATTATGTCGACCAACATGGGAATAAGCCCTCTTGCCGCCTTGATCAGCATGTTCATTGGACTAAAGATGCTCGGTATATTAGGTTTATTTTTAGGTCCTGTTGTTGTGATTTTGTTTGAAACATTGCGAAGAGCAAACATTATAAAGCTTAACATAAAAATTTAAAAAGGTTTTCCTTAAATTTTGAGCGGAAAATTTGGATTAGAAGCAATAGGAGGATTGAAAAAAATTGCTTAGAATATGTAAATACATGATATTCTAAATATTGGAACGAATGTTGCAAAATTGGATGCGGGAGGCAAGCATTTTGTTTAAATCAAAACTTCATTTTTGGACGTTAGAAATACTTTTGATCATTTTGATCTTATATTTCAGCACAAAAATATCTTTTCTTTTTGAGCCCATTGTGATCTTTATAACTACTTTGTTTTTTCCTATAATTATTTCCGGTTTTCTTTACTTTTTGTTTGCTCCGATTATTGGCTTTCTTGAAAAGCGAAAAATTCCAAGAGTGCTGGCCATTTTGATTTTGTATATCGTGTTTATCGGCGGAATTTCGATCGCCATCGGATTGGTAGGGCCTACGATTGTTAAGCAGTTTAATGATTTAATTCGAAACATTCCTTTTTATATAACAAAAACGAGAGAAATCATTGAAAACCTGTATCAAACAAGCTGGTTCCAATGGGTATTGACGCAAGATTATTTTTCCATTGAAAAAATTGAGAGCACCATTACGCAATATGCATCGAGAATTACAAATAATATTACGAATGGCGTTCAGTCCGTTTTCAGCGTTATCACAAACATAACACTCATTATTGTCACGGTGCCGTTCATTTTATTTTATATGATCAAGGACGGACATAAGCTGCCGCACCAGGTCGTAAAGTTTTTTCCGAGCGATTTCCGCGATGAAGTTATGATTATCTTAAAGGAAACAGGCGAAACCTTATCTACCTATATTCAAGGACAAATGCTTGTTTCCATGTTTGTCGGGCTCTTTACGTTTATCGGATACTTAATTATTGATCTGCCATATGCTTTGCTGCTTGGAATAACTGTGGCAATCACCAATATTATTCCGTATTTAGGTCCGTTTATTGGAGCTGCTCCAGCCGTTATTGTCGGCTTGCTTGATTCGCCTTTTAAAGCACTTCTTGCGATTATTGTCGTGACAATTGTTCAGCAAATTGATGGGAATGTGATTTCTCCGTTTATTATCGGCAAGAGGCTTGATACACATCCGTTGACCATTATTATTTTGTTGCTTGTTGCAGGAAATATCGCGGGAATTTTGGGGATGATTTTGGCTGTTCCAACATATGCTGTAACCAAAACGGTTGTGATTAACTTATATAAATTAATTAAACTGAGGAAAGGGATTAAAAAGACGTAATTCAAAATATAAGCCGCTTGAAAAAGCTCAAGCGGCGTTTTTGGTTTTAAATGATGATTTAGGAGATTTACAGAGTCGGGATGACAGGATTCGAACCTGCGACCCCCAGCACCCCATGCTGGTGCTCTACCAAGCTGAGCTACATCCCGCTGGACAATCTGTATTATAAAGAAAAAATCAAACCATGACAATATGATTCAAATAAGTTTTTAAAATATAGCGCCTAGTTGGAAGCCGAGAAAGGCAAACAAAAGACCGAACGCATAGCTTGAAAGAAAATAGCAAATGGACACTGTTTTTTGTTTTTCTGTTAACAGCTGTTTATTTTCAAGCTGAAACGTAGAAAAGGTGGTAAAGGCTCCTAAACATCCCGTTCCAAATAACAGTAGATATGCTTCTGAAATATTCATGCCGATCAAAAGGCCGAGCAGGAAAGATCCGCTGACATTGATAATAAATGTCGCGACAGGGAACTTCATATTGCTTTTCTTTTTAATCCAATTGGTGACGATCAAGCGGGCATTAGCTCCTAAAAAACCTCCGATTCCTACAACGATAAAGTTGAAAAGCATTACTCTTCACTCCTATTCATGATCGGCCGTTCGTGCGATGTGCTGGGAAAGCATTTTTCGGCCAAGATGATAACCAGACGAAACAAATAAATAACCGCCTATTAAGCTTGACAATGTATACATAATGGCTGTTTCCCATTTATCGGCAATCATCAATTGAATGTTCTCAAAACTAAAAGTTGAAAATGTAGTGAATGACCCGATTAAGCCAGTACCGATCGCTGCGGCAAAATGGGGAGGAAATCCTTTTATTTTAAATACATATTCAGTCAACCATCCCAAAAGAAAACTTCCAGCCAAATTGGCTAAAAGTGTCGCTGCTGGGAAAGATCCTGTCCAAAAGCTGGAAGTCCATAGGCCGACACTGTATCGAAGGCAGGCACCTGCTATCCCGCCCAAACCGACTAATAAATAAATCATTATATTCACCTCGCAATGGTGGAAAACAACATAGCTCTTTTTAGCCAATATGATTTTCTTAATCTTCGTGAAAACTATATTTCTTTTTAGGGCATCGCCTTTGTAATTGCTTCTATAATGAACGCAATACAAGCTAAAAAGATGGTCAGTAAAGTTGAATATAACAATATGTTTCTGATGACGACAGCAGCTTTGTCGCATCTGCTGAAAGTTTGAAAAGCAAAATATACAAAGATGCCTAATAGAATCGAGGCAAACCAACTTATAAAGCCTGTTTTTGTAGCTAATTTTTGCCAATCAAACATCCAAAAATATAGAATAGCGAAATGAATTGTTACTAACAAAATTGACATTATGATCAAGGTTGATTTTAACATAGATCCCCTCCGCACATATTATACCATGGCATGGAAAAATGGGATGCTTAGGTTCCCAAAAAGATAAGCTCTTTTAAAAGAAAGTAGTTGCTTATCGAAAAATTCATTCATAGCATTCCTTTTGGTTTGGCAGCAGATAAAAAAACGGGCAGTCTCTGCTGCCCGTTATCATGAGAACGTAAATTTTTACAGCTCATCAAAGCCGTTATCAATTGTGTTGACTTTTGTATATTGTCTCGATTTTTGTTCAAAGAAGTCTGATTTTCCTAAGTCCACTTCTTCGTAAGCCCGTATCCATTTCAAAGGATTTGTCCGATAGCCTTCAAAAGGACGTTCGAATCCCAGCTGATTGGCACGGAAATTCGCATAAAATTTAATATAGCTCTCCACATCTTTTAAATGCAGGCCTTCAATGTCATTGCCGATAATTACACCGGCCCATTCGATTTCCAGCTCGGCTGCTTTCATAAATGTTTTCGAAACGAATTGTTTCAGTTCATCTGTATCATATTCAGGATATTGCTTCAGCACCGCTTTGAAAATTTTTTCAAACAAACCTACGTGTATTTGTTCATCACGGTTAATGTAGTTAATCATCGTGCTAGTGGCTACCATCTTTTGGTTTCTGGCTAAATTATAAAAGAATGCGAAACCGGAATAGAAAAATAAACCTTCCAGTATGACATCAAAGACGATCGATTTCAACAAATTCTCCACATTCGGATTTTCTGCAAATGCTTTATACCCGTTGGTGACAAATTCATTTCGCTTCCTTAAAACCGGTTCGTTCCGCCAATATTCAAATACTTCATCCTGTACGTTTTTAGGCACGATGCTTGAAAGAATATACGAATATGAATGGTTATGAATCACTTCCTGCTGAGCGAGCAAGATCATTAAGGCGTTTATGCTCGAGTCTGTAATATAATCAGCAACTTTTCCGGCATAATCGGTTTGAATGCTGTCTAATAAAGCTAAGAGGCCGATAATTTTTAAAAATGCGTCCTGTTCTCTTTCTGAAAGCTCAGGAAATTGTTTCACATCTTGAGCCATATTGATTTCAAAAGGTGTCCAAAAGTTTGCGAGCATCCGTTTATATTTTGGATATGCCCACGGGTAGGCGACATCATCCCAATTGAGCACGTTGGAACATTTTCCGTTCACTATTGCTGTTGAGCGGTTTGGTGCATCAGGATCCATAATAACTCGTTTTGTTAATGTTTGCTCCATATTAATTCCTCCTTAACTTGCACATGATTCACATTCATAAATGTCGCTTGATGTCGAACGGACATAATACGTTGTTTTTAATCCGGATTTCCAAGCTGTCAAATGAAGCTCCAGCAATTCTTTCGCTTTAATCGTGTTTAGGACGTAAAAGTTGAAGGAAATGGACTGGTCAATATGTTTCTGGCGCACTGCATTTTGTTTAATGCTCCATGTTTGGTCGATCAAATAAGCGGATTTATAATACCAAGTCGTTTTCGCATTTAAGTCGGGAACGGTAACTGGAATTTTGTAGTCTTTCTTTTCCTCTGAATAAACTTTTTGGAAAATTGGATCGATGCTTGCTGTGCTTCCGGCTATAATGGAGGTCGATGCGTTCGGTGCGACCGCCATTAAATAGCTGTTGCGAATCCCAAAAGCCTGCACTTTTTCCTTTAATTCCTGCCATTTTTTTGACGTATAACCGCGGATTTCAAAATATCGGCCCGTATCCCACTCCGAGCCTTTAAAGAGAGGGTATGCGCCTTTTTCTTTTGCGAGCTCCATACTCGACTGAATGGTTAAATACGCAATTTTTTCATATAATTGGTCGACAAATTGGACTGCCTCGTCGCTTTCCCATGTAATTTCCTTTAGTGCAAATAAATGATGCATGCCAAACGTTCCAAGACCGATTGCACGGTATTTTTCATTTGTAAGCTTCGCCTGTAATACCGGAATGTTATTTAAATCGATAACGTTGTCCAGCATCCGCACTTGAATAGGGATTAAACGTTCCAGAACGTTGTCTGGGACAGCCCGTGCCAAGTTGATGGAAGAAAGGTTGCAGACGACGAAATCGCCGGGCTTTTTCACAATGACAATTTTTCCATCTTCAACATATTGTTCTTCAACAGTAGTAGCACTTTGATTTTGCGCAATCTCTGTGCATAAATTGCTGCAATAAATCATGCCGGCATGCTTGTTTGCGTTTTTTCGATTCACTTCATCCCGATAAAACATAAAAGGCGTTCCCGTTTCAAGCTGGCTGATCATAATCCGTTTCATTATTTCAATCGCAGGCACTTTTTCTTTAGATAAGGAAGGATGATTCACGCACTCAAAATATTTTTCCCGAAAGCTGCCGTTACCTTTTTCTTCATCATAATAATCTTCCAGACTGAATCCCATGACTTTGCGAACTTCGTGGGGATCGAACAAATACCAGTCCCCGCGCTTTTCAACTTGCTCCATAAATAGGTCAGGAATGCATACACCTGTAAATAAATCATGGGTGCGCAGCCGTTCATCTCCGTTATTTAATTTTGCATCTAGGAAGGCGAAAATATCTTTATGCCAAACATCCAAATAAACGGCAATTGCTCCTTTTCTTTGGCCGAGCTGGTCGACGCTCACTGCAGTATTATTTAATTGCTTCATCCAAGGAATGACACCTGATGAAACTCCTTTGAACCCCCGGATATCGCTTCCGCGGCTTCTGATTTTCCCTAAATAAACTCCAATGCCTCCGCCGCTTTTAGAAACATTGGCAATATCAGTGTTCGAATCATAAATGCCTTGAAGGCTGTCGTCTACCGTATCAATAAAGCAGCTTGAAAGCTGACCGACTGATTTTCCTGCATTAGCCAATGTCGGTGTTGCAACCGTCATATATAAATGGCTCAATGCCCAATACGCTTCCTTTACAAGATGCAAACGTTTGGACGGATGCTCGTTGATCATTAACGTCATAGCGATGATCATAAAACGTTCCTGTGGAAGCTCAAATGTTCGTTTATAAAAATCTTTAGCTAAATACCGGTCGTAAAGGGTCCTTAATCCGATGTATGTAAACAGCTTGTCCTTCTCAGGATCAATGGCATTTCCCAGCTCCATAATTTCCTCTTTTGAATAATGCTCTAGCAAAAGAGGGCTGTAGATTCCAAGATCGGTTAATGTTTCGATTAACAAATAAAAATCGCCGTAGCCCGGTTGGTTGTAATTTCTGTTTTGGCTCGCTTCATAGTAAATTTTTTCAAGAAATACGTGTGCAGCTAAAAAAGTCCAATCCGGCTCACTTTCCGAAATGTTTGCTAAAGCTTCAATAATCAGCAGGTTTGTAAATTTTTCAAGATCATCAATCTGCTGGTATTGTAGGGTTGTCGACACTCTCTCGCTGTATTCATGAAAGGAAAGGGATGGAAACTTTTTTTCAAGCTGTCTTAGATAAAGCTCCCAATCGCTCCTGTTAAAATGATTTTGAAAAACCTCGTATAGATTTAATGCTTTCGTAATATTCATCAAACATCCTCCTTATCAAAATAAAAAACCGCTCAGGAAGCTGAGCGGATCAAACGATGATTAAAAGGGAGGCAGTTTACAAGGCGAAACTACTCCATTCAAACCATCGTTTCATCTTCCCAACCCCCGAAGAATTAGAAACGTTCGGACAAAGGCAGGTCTCCTGACTCGTGCTTCATCCTACTTTGAATCCTTCCCATACGAACCGTACAGTGGATTATTCATTTCGTAGCACTCACAGTTGCGGGGACAGTTCCGGATTCTCACCGGATTCCCTTTTAAGCTGAAAACAGCACCTTTGTCGTTAGGTTTTCAATATATAGTATTTAATTGTTTTTGATTACACAATATATAGATTTTTGATGTTATATATTCATCATAATCGTACTTGGCGAAAATTGCAATAAAAAAGTGAGGCTGATTGAAATTTTGCAACCTCACGAAACAATTAATGAAACTGAATATCAATTTTCTTTTTGTTGTTTTCGGTTTGTTTTGGAATACGGATTTCCAAAACGCCATTTTTATATGTCGCGCTCACTTCTTCTTCTTTTACATTTGCCGGCAATGCAACAGCGCGGTGAAACCGCCCTACAAACCGTTCGCGTCTATGCATTTCTTCTTCCTTTACTTCTTTGCTTCTTTGAATTGTGCCGCTGATCGTAAGAACGTTGCGATCAAGATGAATGTCAACGTCTTCCTTTTTTTCAAGGCCGGGCAAATCACACGTAACAATTACTTCATTAGCAGTTTCATGAATATCAAGCCGGGGGGTATTCATAGTCTCAAAGTTTTCAAAAAAATGCGGGAAGCTTTCAGAAAAAACGCGATTCATGTTTCGTCTAAATTGGTTGATCTCAGAAAAAGGATCGTAAGGAATGAGAGCCATATGATTGTTCCTCCTTTGATTTTTTTACAGAAAATATTATTTGTGTTGGGAAGAGAAATATACATAAAGCAAAGTTTAAATTACTGTTTTTAATCATAAAAATATAAATAAGTCCGCTGCGTCCAAATCGTTTCGTGTTTGTTGCTTTTAAAAGCACAACCTAGCAAAACTTGGTGAACGAATGGATAGCATATTGTTGTTATTAAACAAGAGTTTACATACGAAGAAAATTAAGTAAGCTGCTTAATTGCAGCCATGCTGGGAATTAACAGATCAGCTGGATAAATTCACAATGATTGGAAACCGCTGTTGGACAACTTTATAAATTTAAAAATTATTCATTCGTTGCACATTCTGAAACAACGGTGTTGTGAAGCCAATCTGCAGGCAATAATATAAAAAACAATAATAAAAAAATTTTGAATATTAAAAAATATAAAGAAGGGAGGGAAAAGCTTTATAACCTTGCAATTCAAAAAATGAAAGCGTTTAACTAATGCTTTTAGGGGGTATAAAATGGTGGGAAAAGGTAAATTTTGGAGTGTTCTTTTTATTACTATAATGTTGATTTTATCAGGTTGTTCAGGATCGGCTGTAAGCAATAGCAAGTCTAATTCCAGCGGTGAAAAAGATACAATCAAAATTGGCGTCATCCTTTCTTCAACTGGAACATTCGCTCCGCTTGCGGAAAGCATTAAAAATGGATTTAACCTTTATCTTGAAGAAAATGATAACAAGTTGGGCGGAAAAAAGGTGGAAATAAAATTTGAAGATGATGAAGCAAACCCGCAAGTTGCTTTAAGGAAATATCGCCAATTAGTCAAGAATGAAAAAGTAGATATACTTGTTGGACCAATTTCTTCAGCAGTCGCTTACGCATTGAGAGACGAGGTGGAGAAAGACAAAATTATATTAATTGATGCCAATGCTGCCGGAAACGATCTTTCCTGGAGCAAAAAAAGCGATTACATTTACCGCCTGTCATTTTCCAACTGGCAAAATGGCAGCAGTGCTGGAGAATATTTAGCAAAAAATGTTGGAAAAACAGCGGTAGCGATTGCACCCGACTACCCTGCAGGAAAGGAAGTTGTTTCCGCTTTTAAAGAAGCTTTTGAAGCTGCTGGCGGTAAGGTAGTAAAAGAAATATACCCTAAATTAGGAACGAATGATTTCGCAACGTATCTTACTGATGTAGCCCAAGTAAAGCCTGAACTAGTTTTTACATTCATGGCAGGCAGCGATGGAATTCGGTTTGTTCAGCAATACAATGATTTTGGCTTAAAGGGAAAAATTCCGCTGTCAGGTCCAATGGAATTTGGCGATCAACTGATCCTCGAACCTACTGGTGAAGCAGCAGAAGGAATCATTTCTGGCATCCTGTGCTCGCCTTGGCTAGAAAATGAAGAAAACAAAAAGTTTGTAGAGGCATATCAGGAAAAATACGGAAAGCTGCCAAACACTTTTTCAGTGGGAGGCTATGACTCCGCAAAAGTCATAGATATAGCGATTAAAGAAGCAGGAAGCACAAATGCAGAGGATTTAATAAAAGTCCTTAAAGGGATTTCCTTTGACAGCCCACGCGGACCAATTACGATTGATCCAAAAACGAACAACCCAATACAGAATTTCTACATCGCAAAGAACACAAAAAAGGATAATCAAATTGTCCCTGAAGTACTGGAGACAGTCGAAAAAGTAACGATGCCTGAAAAAGCTCCTGCAAATTAGTCCATGTAACCGGATTGGGATCTGGGGCAAAGTTCTCCAGTCCCAATTTGTCGTTTCATAAATTGAGAAAGTGGGGGATCGTTTTGTCATTGTCTATATTTTCTGTACAGCTATTAACGGGATTAGCGTATGGGATGCTGTATTTTATGATAGCAGCAGGGTTGACGATTATTTTAGGAGTTATGAATATTGTTAACTTGGCGCACGGTACATTATTTTTACTTGGATCCTATATGGCCTTTACCTTTATGAATCAACAATTCAGTTTTTGGATTGCTTTATTGCTATCAGTTGCTGTTACGGCTGTGATCGGGATTATTATTGAAAAATTATTTATTCGGCAAATTTATGGGAAAGAGCTTGAGCAGGTGCTGCTCACATTTGGTTTAGCCTTCGTTATTGCGGATACCGCAAAGTGGATTTGGGGTACAGAGCCTCAAACGATGGCTGTCCCTGCTTTGCTCGATTCGTCGATCTCCATTGGACCGATGGTTTTCCCTTTTTATCGGTTGTTTGTTGTTTTAATTGGCTGTCTGCTAGCGCTGCTTCTTTGGTATTTTGAGAGCAAAACTAGAATCGGTGCGATTATTCGTGCAGGTGTGGATGACAGGGCAATGGTTTCAGCTCTTGGAATAAATGTTGGGGTCGTATTTACTGGAGTTTTTGCTTTCGGTGCAGGATTAGCTGCGTTGAGCGGAGTATTAGGAGGACCGTTAATCGGGATGTATACAGGTATGGAATCAGACATTCTCGTTACATCATTAATTGTTGTAGTGATCGGCGGCTTAGGTTCGTGGAAAGGCTCTTTCATTGGTGCAATTCTCATCGGATTGATTGAGACCTTCGGCAAGATTTGGTTTCCTTCATTATCAATGCTAATCGTATTTCTTCTCATGGTTGTAGTATTAATTATTCGTCCTCAAGGGCTATTTGGAAGGGAGGTGGCATAGTTGAAAAAGAATATTCTAATTTTCATTGTATTTCTGCTTATTGCTTTCGTTCTGCCCTTCGTTTTAAGTGTGTATGGGATCGATCTTGTTTCCGAAATCTTCATTATGGCTATTTTTGCCATGAGTCTTGGTTTAATAATGGGGTATGCAGGAATGGTTTCACTAGGTCATGCAGGATTTTTCGGAATTGGAGCCTATACCGTGGCACTTCTCGGACCGCATATTCCAAATTCCTACTTGTTACTATTTTTTTCTATCTGCTTATCTGGTCTTCTTGCATTAGTTACTGGCGCGATATTTATACGCACTTCGAAATTTTACTTTTTAATGATTACTCTTGCTTTCGGACAATTGCTGTTTGCTCTGGCTTGGCAATTAAAGCAATGGACGGGCGGAGCAGACGGCATGAAAGTTTCCGCTCCTTTGAATCTCGGTTTTGGCGAAATTGTCAGTCCTATAGGGATTTATTCCGTAATGGCAGCAGCTTTTATTATTGTTTATTTACTGCTTAGATTTTTTGTTGAATCTCCAGTCGGTAAAATTGTCAAAGGAATAATGGAAAACGAAGCACGAATGAGTGCATTGGGGTACGATGTACGCATTTATAAGCTTTTAACATATACATTTTCCGGAGCCCTAGCAGGATTTGCAGGATCTTTATACGGATTTTACAACCTTTTTGTAAGCCCAGATGTATCGAGTTGGATGTTTTCGGGTCAAGTTATGATGATGGTAATAATTGGAGGAGTTGGTACGCTGATTGGTCCGGCAATCGGAGCTGGCCTATTCATTTTTTTACAGAACTTTATCAGCACGTACACAGAACGGTGGCCAATTATAATGGGAGCCCTGTTAGTGATTCTTGTGCTGGTTGGCAAAGGTGGAATTATCCATTGGTTTGCTTTATTGAAATCTAAGATTTTTTATAAAAAACGAAAAAATAGCGATGATTACGCTCCGCAGCATGTTGAAAAAGAGGAGGTAGTCAATTGAGTATATTAAAAGTAGAAAATATAAACAAATCATTCAAAACATTACAAGTTCTTCAAAACGTATCATTGGAAGTTCAGCCAGGAGAACGCCATGTTATCATCGGCCCTAACGGTGCGGGGAAAACAACTCTTTTTAATTGTATTACAAATGTCCTGCCAATTGACTCAGGAAAAATATTTTTGGAAGGGCAAGAAATAAGCAATATGCCTTCCAGTAAATTGGTTCATTTAGGAATGTCGCGAACGTTTCAAAAAAACAACTTGTTCGGAAATTTGACAGTCGAAGAAAATCTTCATCTTGCTTTAACAGCAACGAAACGATATCGCTACCAAATGTTTCATGCGTTGACAAAGCATATCGACCTCAAAAAAGAAACAGATGAAATCCTTGCACAATGGGAGATTTCTACACGCAGAAATGTCAAGGTGAACAATCTTTCCTATGGAGAGCAGCGGCTTCTTGAGATTTTGCTAGCGATGGCGTCTAAACCGAAGATCTTGCTTTTGGATGAACCGACATCAGGAATGTCTCCAGCAGAAACTGCACAGACAGCTGAAATGATTCAAAAGCTTCCTCGGACAGTATCTATACTAATTATTGAACATGATATGGATGTTGTATTTTCCATTGCTGACAGAATTACTGTTCTTCATCACGGAGAAGTGATATTAAGCGGCACTCCCGAAGAAGTTCGAAACAATGAAGAAGTAAGGAAAATTTACTTTGGGGGAGGTGCAAAAGCTCATGCTTGAGCTTCAAAATGTCCATTCTTACTACGGAACGAGTCATATTCTTCAAGGCGTTTCATTTTCAGTTTCAAGCAAGAAATGTGTTGCTCTTCTTGGGAGAAATGGAGCAGGTAAATCAACAACGATTCATACGATTGCCGGGCTGCTTAAACCGCGGAGGGGAAAAATTCAATTTAAGGAACGGCAGCTGAATAACCTGTTGCCTCATCAAATTTCGTGCCTTGGAATTGGATTCGTTCCACAAGGAAGGCGGATTTTCCCTTCTCTTACCATTCGTGAAAACTTGACAATGGCTGCCCGTAAAAATTTAATAGACCGAAATAATAATTGGGATTTGGAAAGGGTATATGAATTATTTCCTGTTTTAAAAGAAAGAGAAAAAAATATGGGTACTGAGCTATCAGGCGGACAACAGCAGATGCTTGCAATCGGAAGAGCTTTGATGACAAATCCCAGCTTTTTATTAATGGATGAACCATCGGAAGGATTAGCCCCTGTCATTATCGATCAGGTCGGCGATATAGTTGTAAAACTGAAGCAGGAAGGACTCTCGATCTTAATGGTTGAGCAAAATATATCACTTGCATGCAAAGTAGCAGATGAAATTTTAATTATGAACAAAGGTACTATTGTATGGCAGGGCAGCCCAGATGAATTAATGAAAAATAATGAAATACAACATAAATATCTTGGGGTATAGAAAAACACCACATAACATTTGGAAGAATATGAGGATATATGTTCAATATACGAGCATATATCCTTATTTTTTTAATCTCCAAGCAAAACGATAACGATGTTAGAACTGCGCAAACAATTTTTATAGATCCTCGTACTATTAAATTTGAACAAAACCAAAGTACTTGTTCAGCTTTTTGTGATTCATCCAGAAAAAGAAGGAAAAACATTTGCAACAAGCGGATTTGCCGACGGTACAGGCGGTATGGTGATTTATGAAGCAAACATCTCCCGGCCGCCCTCCTTTTCATCTATCTATTTATGGTTCAGTACCAATAAAAACCCCATCTCTCCTAAGTTCGGAATGATGGGGCTCAAGCGTCTGAAAAAGAATTTATATATGATTGGCCAGCTTTTTTAAATGTTCTGAAGTCTCATTGATTTGCGCAATGAAATTTGTTATATCATCAATGATTTCAGCAAAGTTTTCGAGTTCATTTTTCGTCTTTTCAGTTTGTTCTTTATTTTTGTCGAAGGCATACAAAATATTGTCGAAGAATTGGTTCATCTCTTTCATTCTTTGCGAACCATTGCTTGTAAGCTCTGTTACTTCCACAATAGATGAAGCGGTATCGTTAATTTTCGCTCTGATTTCCTCAATTAAATTGGAAACGCCAAGCACGGAATTTTTTGTTTCTTCCGCCAGCTTTCTCACTTCACTAGCAACAACAGCGAATCCTTTCCCGTATTCCCCTGCGCGCGCCGATTCAATTGCGGCATTTAAAGCCAGCAAGTTAGTTTGTTCAGCAATAGAAGTAACAATCGAGACGACATGATTAATTTTTTCAGAAGTTTGTTCAAGCGACTTTATTTTTAAAGCAATATCATCAGTCCGTTCTTTTATATTGACCATTAAACCGGAGTGAAAATTCAAGTCTTCTCTCCTTGAACTGACCTCTGCTTCGGTTGATGCCGCTGTTTCAAAACGATCAACTGCAATTAAGGCAAATTGTTTGGATCGTTCGTTAATTTTTTGTATAGCTGAATTGGCTGATTCAATAAGATCAGCAAGACGAATGGAGGTTTGGGCGATGTTTTCATGAAGCTCCTGTTTTTCCTTTTCGATTTTTTGCCGTCTTTTTAAATACTCCTCATTATATGCTTCCAGCACAATTTGCTGTTCAAAGTTTAACATTTTTGCAATGGTGACCACCGCTTTATGATAATCTTCCTTCGATGGACACGCTTTCGCAACAACGGAAAAAATAGATTTCTGTAATTGCTGGAATGAACTCATGTACCAAATCGTATCTAATCCAATGCGGACGTGGGCTACAGCAATCCGCTTCATTCTTGTTATATCTTCATCTGTCAAGGATCCGCTAAACATAAGCAGCACATGTTTTTTCAATCTTTCCTTCTGCTTTTCGATCGAGCTGTATTTATTAATTATGTCAATCAAAAATTGTTCTTGATGGAGAGCATCATAAAATGCATCGATAATAAACTTTATGTTTTCTTCAATCGCATCTTTTAATATAAGAGTACAAATAAGATCATCCTTTGTCAGGCCAACCATCGCTAATTGTCTTTGATATTTTTCATCAGTCACTTCAAGTTTTACTTGTTGAAGATCTACTTGTTTTTCAAAAAGTGATGGAACTTGTTTTCTTTTTTTAAACATTGGTTGATTTCCCCTTCAAAATTCATTATTAGTGTCCATTGTATATATCGGCAGCTAAATAATAATTTTTTCGATTATTTTTAAATTTTTATTCAAATTCGTTAAATTTTATATTCGAAAATGAACAATGTTTTATAAAGGCGAAGATTTTAGGATGGTGTAAAACAATAGAAAGACTTCATATTCGCTGAAAAGCACATTCTGAGCAAATAGCCTGTAGATGATGTTGCAGCTGGCGGTATGAATCAAGAATTTTTTTATAATCGACAAATTGCGCGTGCAGACAAGACTTCCATGATGGCGCTTTCTTTAACAAAATGATCTTCAGTTTTTTATTCCTTCTCCTAATATTTAGATATTTTAGCAAAAACATGAAACATATACCATAATTTTTTGTTTTTTTTGAAGATTAATTCGATTGTTTGGCAGTCTATCTCAATGTGATGATCTAACGGATATCGAAGGTTTTTATAGACTTTTATTACTGCAATTGTTTTTAGAAAGATCAGATTTTAAAAGCTTATAACAGCTGCTCGAACGAAATCAGGGAAACACGACACTTCGTGAGTGGATTTGAAAGTTGAAGAGAGGGCGATTTTCCTTTAATGGAATCAAGCTTGGAAGGAATAGAATTAACAGAAATAGAAAGAGGAATCTGAATTGGAAGGGTTCAAGAACAAAATGGGAAATATCAGGAGAGTGAATGGTCCCCTCCTGATTTATAGCTGTTTAAATTGCGGCTCTTCGTTTTGAATGTAATTTAGCCTCGCTTTTAAATGGTCAAGCACTTCCTGTTGTTGTTTTGCAAGGTTTTGGTATAACTGCTTAGCTTGTTGATCTTCTGTTTCCAGTGCGAAGCTATGTAAGTTCGCAACCGCACTTTCACAGCTTGAAATAGTTTCCATCAATTTTGTACCAACTGTCATTTGAAAAACCTCCTTATTCTCAAATAAAAGGAGACACGGGTAGTGCCTCCATAGCCATGAATATAAATTTTTTAGTTATTGTTGTTGGAAACCGCCAATTTGTTGTTGAGCAAGTGCAACTAAACGCTTTGTGATTTCTCCACCAACAGATCCATTGGCACGGGAAGTTGTGTCTGGTCCGAGATTTACACCGAATTCTGTTGCGATTTCGTATTTCATTTGTTCAAGCGCTTGTTGTGCACCAGGAACTAAAAGTTGGTTAGAGTTGTTGCTGCGGTTTTGTTGAGCCATAATTTTCAACTCCTTGTGAAATTTTTTTTGGCTGGGTTAGCTGGATTTGCACCAGCGTGAATCAAAAGATTCACTGCCAAACTCGGCTTAACCCACCGGGATGTATGGTGTTCATTAAGTAGTATGAGTAGGATGTAAAAATCTATTCGAAATGAGAAATGGTAATTTCTGTTTTGTGTCGTTACTCTGTAAATCAGACTAGAAAGGGAACATTATACATAAATCAACAACAAATAAAGGAGTTTTCACATGCGAGCCTGTCCGTTATGCAATGGATTTCAGCAACTTCATAAGTATTGTTCCAAATGCGGAGGCATTTTATTGGATGCAGGGAAAATAACTGATTATTTAGATGACTACAGTGCTTATATGGAAATGGACTTGATGAAGCTTTTAGATGGAAAAAGAGATTCACTAAAAAATCATCAATGCATACATCTTTTATATTGCAGCCAATGCCATGAAGAAGAGCATGCAATCATTCAGGAAACATAACGAAAGGGGCTTTTAAGCTTTAAGCTCTGAATTCTTTTACAGCTAAAATTTAAAAAGCCTGATGTGTTTTTCAAACATCAGGCTTACTTTCCGTTATTTTTCTCTATGTCAAAAGGCGGTTCTTCTTCCTCGAGGTCCCTTGCTTCTTCAATATTGGTCGCATTGTAACGGTAGTGAACAGATCCTCCTGAAAGACCTTCATTAATCATTCTGTCAATGTCCATAAACGATTGATCACGACCTTCATATAGCGAATCTTTTACTTCCTTATCCTTATCCATAACCGTATTACCCTCCTTATTCACTGGAATTATTCATTAGGTTGCTCAGGAAAAGGTAAAATTATAAAGAGAATGTATGATATCATGGATGATTACAAAAATTTGTGGCTTGTGCATCCGTTTTTATCAAGTTTTTTGGAATCGATTCGATTTTTTGCTAAATGATGGAACAATTTGCTTAGCTGGACAATTCCGTTTTGGAATATGTCTTTTTCATCGAACACCATCGGTTTCGAATTAACCTCATAAATAAAAATATTTCCTTTTGTATCAATTCCAGCATCAATAGAAAATTCCCCAATGAATTGAAAACATTGAGAGAGTGTGCTGCCAATTTCATGGCAAATAGTTTCCAGTTTTTTTGTATCGACACGGTTTTTGACAAAGGAGAAGGGAAGGATAGTGCCACCATGTACTACATGTGTTGTAATGTTTTTAGATGCGCGCACGCCAATTCCCGAAATAACATATTTGTTTTGACTGTAATGAACGAGAATGCGCAAGTCGTATTTATGATTGTTAATCTGATCGGAGACGATCTCCTGCTGCATCATATACGGCTCGTTTAGAATGTGTTTTATTTCTTTCCAAATATTTTCCAATGAAGATTCATTTTTTATAGAATTTACCGTTTTGATAATGTAGTTATGTTTGGATTCGGCTGTTATTTTAATGATTCCTTTCCCTTGGCTTTGTCCAACAGGCTTTAAATAAACGGAGGGGTATTTTTCAAAAAATGTATAAAAATCTTGTTTCGATGCTGCTAATTGCGATTCAGGTATGACAGGAAGAAGGTGCTTATTTTTTTGCAAACAAGTAATGACATCCCATTTATTAAAAAAATGTCTGTTGAAATATGGGATGTTTTTTTTGTTTAAAGAGCGGAAAACGAAATCTGTTTTTTGAACTGTATCGCGAAACGGATAGCGATTATAGACAACATCTGGATATAGAAACTTTTTTTTCAACCAGCGATTTTCGTTCGGTTCATATATATAGCCGACGATCGATTTTTCTTTCATGCCAGAAGGTGTAAAAACAAAGCTTGAACTGTTCTGCTCAGTCAAATGTCTTTGTATAGCTTTAAATAACGAAATGTTTCCATAAAAAGAACCGCTTCGATCGTTATCACCAGCTAAAATTCCGACGAGCATTTCATGGGGCATCATAGATCTCCTCAGTTGAAATTGTTTTTTTCATTAAATATTCGGCATATTGGAATGGAAAGCGCAATGTTAGCCGGTCTTCTTGCTGCAAATCTTTATGCATAAAAATGGAGCGGCCAGGCTTCGAGTTCGCTTCAAATAGCCATATGTTCCCGTTATTGTCGATGCCGAAATCAAAACCGATTTCTCCGATTTCACCGTCCATTTTGCGATCAATTGCCTTGCTAATAGAAAGGGCCGCGGTGGAAAGTGAACGGTAAATGTCCTCTTTATTCAACGGCAATGATAATTCATGCAAAGATTTTATTGTTCCTCCGTTTTTTACGTGTGTTGTAGGATTTCCCTTTCCCGCCAATTTCGCAGCGATTGCACTGACAAGCCAGATTCCGTTTTCGTTCTTGTTTGTGTGCACGCGGAAATCGACAGGATTTCCACTCGATTGAAGAAGGGAAATGCCTTGTTGAGCAATATATTGATCTAATGATCGCTGTGTAAAAAAACGCTGCAAAAAGCCTTCAATAGAAGAGAACAGCTTCAACTGGCCTTTTCCGTTCTCATCATAATAGCAGCAAAGAATTGATCCATTTTTCCGATTTTTCACCAGCTTAAATATTCCTAGGCCAAGGCTTCCGTTTTCAGGTTTTAAATAAATCGTTTGAAAGCGGTTAATCAGCTGTTCAATTGTCTTTATGGACGGAGCATGATATGTCTCCGGCAAGTAATGCCTTACTGTTTCATCTTTGGATAAAATATGATGGATATCCCATTTGTTGAAAAAGCCTGAGTTGAAAAGCGGAATTGAGCGCATAAATAAGTTTTTTTTCGCAGACTGAAAGTAGTCTGAGTTTTCTACCTTCCGATTTGGAAGACGATCATAAATGACATTTGGAAATGGAACGGTTATTTTTACCCATCCGGATTCATTGAATGTATAGCCTTCAATCATCTCTAAATCCCAATGAATTTGATGTATCCCAAATACAAAACAAAAAGTGCCTGTTGAGCAGCCGTTGACCACTAATTTTGAAAAAAATATCGATCTGTCGCCTAATGGGCGCAAAAGGGATTTATAAAAACCTGCTGTGAAAATGCCGACAACGGGGCCTAAAAATAGCGTTTCACTATGGACTAAAGCTTTGATCCTAATATTTTTAGGTAAAAGCAGAGATTCGGCAATATCTTTTGAAATATAAATGCTTTGGCTGTCTTCGTGATGGAGAATAGAACGGCACGCTATTTTCCGTTTGCCGAAAGAGATCGATTCGATCGTTACATGGGAAAAAGAGCTAGGAAGCAAAACGGTTTGGTTTAGGTGGTCTGCCTGTTTAATTTGATAAATCATTTATTTCCACCCCGGTTTGTAGAGAGTGTTGCAAGTAGCGGGCATAGCGGACAGGAGCTTCGTACAGAACTGTTTTTCTCGCAGGATCTGTTTTTAAAACGACATTTCTCCCTGGTTTAGAATTAATATCTAAAATCCATATCGTTTCATTTTGCAAATCAATGCCGATGTCCACTCCAAGCTCAAATAAAGGAGCAAAATTTTTTTCAATTTTTTGCGGAAGATGGTGAGCAAGCTGTTCGATTTGGTTATAAATATGGTTCAATCGCTGCCTTGGAATATCTTTTTCCCATTGTTCAAGGGAAACGACAGAACCGCCTTTTGACAAGTTGGATACATACGTATGTTTTTGACCGATTCGAATTCCTTTTCCTTGCATAATCCATTGACCGAACTCGTTTTTTTGAAATAAAATGCGCAAGTCAAATGGACGCTGCTGTTTGTCCTTTAATGGGAGCAATCGTTGAAGAATGTATGAGTCAACTTGTCTCTTCGCAAGAAATGGTTTTAATTGATTGAAATGTTTCAAACGGACGATCCTTTGATTCGCTCCAATGAAAAAGTATAGAAATAGCGTTTCCTTTTCTTTTTTAATTACAAGCACTCCTTTTCCTGAACTGCCGTGAATTGGTTTTAAGATACATTCCTCATATGATTGCAAAAATGTATAAACTTGATCGGGATGTTGGAAATATTCTGTTTCAGGAAGATATTGATAAATGAATGGATCAGTTTTTAATGTTTTATATTGTTTCCATTTATCTGGGAATCCGTAGCCTAGAAAAGAAACATTTTGTTGTATTTTTAATTTTTGAACGGCTTTTTTGTTTTGAATGGAAGCAGCATCTTTGCCATAAAAACAGCGGTCATAAATATAATGTGGAAGCTGAAAAGTACTTCGCTCCCATTTATTAGATGTTAAATTGAATGTAAATCCCGTTAACGTACCATTTGCGAATTGTACGTCCAACGGGCGAAACATAATACATTTCATATTCAATTTTTTTGCCGCTTTTGAAATATTTTTAAAATAGGCTGCTTCATGAAAATATTTATTGACTAAAAATCCGAAAGACAAAAGAGGTTCTGCCACAAATATCCGCCTGCCTCCGTTTATCTATATTTACCCAATTATTATATGAATCGTTATGAAACATCATAACCGCTTATCAAGAAACAATAACGGATGATTGCTTTGGCAGACGGACGAATGGAAGGATTGAGAGAGTATTCAATATTTTTAGATGGCTTTGTATTGACTTCTAAAATCCATGGTTTCTGATCCTCACTTACAGCCATATCAATTCCAAATTCCCCGTATTCTCCCTCCACGTTCATTTCAACTGTTTTGGCGGCTTCCAGTGCTATTTCTGAAAGAATGCTGCAAAGATGTAAACAAGTGCTTTTGTCAAAAATGTCAGATAAGATTTTTTTTATTTTATACAGCTCACCGCCTTTAGCTAAATTGCTAACAAATTGATCTTTAGCGGAAAGGCGGGTGACAGAAGAGGTTATTTTCCAGCCCTGATGATTGATTTTATGGCATAGAAACCTGAAATCAAGCGGTCGATTGTCCAATTTGATTGTGTCGATTGTCTGCTGAATAATATGCGGTTCTCTTTTGAGATATGGAAAGAGATGTTTATACATTTCCTGAAAGGAATGAAAAATAATTGGCTGCTCGCTTTTACCGGGATGGGTAAAGTATATTTCGAAAAGATCGTTTTTATTTTTCAAGCGAATAATTCTTCTCCCTTGACTGCCGTTAATCGGTTTAATAAATACGTCTTGAAAATCATTTACAAACACTTGCAAATCTGATTTTTTTGTTAAAAGCATCGTTTTTGGAAGGTAGGGAAGAAGATGCTGGTTGGACGCAAAAATTTTATGAATTTCCCATTTGTTTAAGTAGCGGTGGTTAAACACCGGTATATCGTTTGCAGCTGCAAATTGCAAAAACTTCAAATATTTTTGAGAATACTCCAATTTTCTTGATCGAATCCGATTATAAATCACGTCAGGACAAGGAATGGTTTCCTTTTTCCAATTTTGATGAGATAAATGAAACCCTTTCTTCTGATTTTGCTGCAGATCAGTTAATGTTGAAATACAAAAAAATGCGCCAATTTCCTCACAGTAATTCGCCATCTCTTTACAAAAATCATCAATATTTCCAAACTGGATTTTTTCATCGTCCTGAATAGAATCAATCAATACACAAATGACCGGTCCGAGTTTGAAGGTGTTGGTGAATTTATCATACTGAAGACGAAGCGTTAAAGATTTTATAGGAAGATGAAGAGCGTTGTAAATCTCTTCACTGGCATAAAGAACGATTTTTTCGTTTCGGATGAAGGAGGCTTTTGTTTTAACTGTTTCTTGGCCGCAATGTAAGGAAAACGTTTGGATCAGTGGAAGGGTCAAAGCTTTTTGCAAAGAATCGCTTATTTCCATATAGAAACCGTTTTTTTCTTCGAGTGGAATCATTAAAATTTTTGTTTCTGCCATTTGAATTACCCCGTTTGCTTACAAATGTTAACCGATTTATAATATTAACTTAGGTAAATCATGCTATGATATCGTATGTCTGGCAGTTGATCTTGTGAATAAACAGTGAGGAAGATGCAAATGGAATTTATATTAACATCAGCTATGATGGTCGTAATTAGTGCATTTATTGGCGGTGTTACGAATTACATTGCCATTAAAATGCTTTTTCGCCCATATAGACCAATCTATTTGTTGGGAAAAAAGCTTCCCTTTACGCCAGGCCTTATTCCGAAACGCCGGGATGAGCTGGCTAGGCAGCTAGGAAAAATGGTGATCGAGTATTTAGTTACACCAGAAGGAATCAAAAAGAAAATGGAGGAGGTCTCCTTCCAGAAGAAAATACAATTATTCCTGCTTCAATCGATAGATGCTTGGCTTGCCAAACAAAAAACTTTAACGGAATTACTGGAAGAGTATGGAGTATCCAACAGCAAGGAAATGATTGCCACCCGACTTGAACGAGCGATTGAAAAAAGCATACTTCATTTTTTCAATACAGATCAAAAAGTCAGTCAGTTTTTGCCGCAAGAATGGAAGAAGAACATCGAATTGCAAATTCCTAATCTTGCAGAATGGATTGCAATGAAAGGCGTTCAATATGTTGAAAGTGATGAAGGGAAACAAGCGCTGCAAAGAATGATCGATGACTTTCTTCAACAAAAAGGAACGTTTGGCGGCATGATTCAAATGTTTTTAGGAAACTTGAATATCGCAGATAAAATTCAATTAGAAGCAGCAAAGTTTTTTCGTCATCAAGGGACGATTGATCTGATTGCTTCCATTCTTTTTAAAGAATGGAGCCGATTGCTTGATATGCCGGTTTCTGAGGTTACAAGCAGGATGGACAAAGACAAGACAAGCTTGTCCATTGCAAAACTTATTTCGGAAAAAATACGTATCTACGAAACATTGGATAAACCAATTTCAGAGCTTATCCAGCCGTATAAACAAGCAATTACGGAAAAAATGCTGCCAGCTGTCATTTCCAGCTCTGTTCTTTATTTGCAAAACAGTGTGGAACAGATTATGAAAGCCTTCGATATCGATGAAATTGTGACGGCACAGGTAGAATCCTTCTCGGTTGAACGTCTCGAAGAAGTTGTACTGACTATTTCCAAAAGGGAATTTAAAATGATTACCTACTTAGGCGCTCTCCTTGGTGGTATAATCGGGTTCGTACAATCGATTATCATTCTGTTTATTTAGGTTCTATACTAAATGTTGGGGTAAAGAATTTCATAAAATAAAAAAGCATTTACGAAGTGCTCTCTTTTATAATGAAAGTGACCAAACCTCATTTAAAAGGAGACTTCGTAAATGCAAGACTATTGTATCACAAAACTGATTGGATTAGAAAATGTCATTGTGTCAAATATTGTAGAAACGGATACGCACCTAGAAATTTTTATCGAAACCAAACCTTGTCATCAAAGTTGTCCTCAGTGCGGGGAAAGGACAAGATCTATTCATGATTATCGCCTGCAGAAGATTCGAGATGTCAAATTTCGCGAAATGTATACGTATCTCATTCTAAAAAAGCGTCGCTATAAATGTACATCCTGTGGAAAGCGTTTCTATGAACGATATCCCTTCTTAGAGCGCTATCAACGTCATACGATACGTGTCCTTCAAGCCCTTCTTATCAAAGTGAGAACGGCCAATTTTAAGGAAGTGGCGAAAGAGCTTGGATTGGGACACTCAACGGTGATTCGATGGTTTGACCGTTATTATACTTATGAGAACCACTCATTACCACAAATTTTAGCCATTGATGAGTTTAAGGGGACAACCGAAAAAGGAAAATATCAATGTGTCATCGGAGACCCTCGAGGCTTCAAGGTATTTGATGTGATTCAAGACCGTAAGTTGTCCACGCTAAAAGATTATTTTCGTTCTTTACCGACTCATCGTGTTCAAATGGTGGTCATGGATATGTGGCAGCCGTATAAAATATTGGCTCAACAACTCTTTCAAAATCCAATTATATCGTGGACAAATTCCATTATGCTCGTCATAACTTCTGGGCACTTGAACGAGTACGAAAGAGAGTACAAAAGTCGTTCCAAGACAAAGATCGAAAATCGATGAAAAAGTTACGTTTTCTCTTACATAAACCGAAAGAGAAGTTAACCACAAGAGAACAGGAGCTCCTGCAATATTATTTAGAGTTGTCCCCCGATTTAAAGAAAGCTTATCAAGTGAAAGAAGTCTTTAAAAAATGGATGACACAAAGCAATGAACGCAATGTAAGGTTGAACTTAGAACAACTGTATCAAGCGATTGACGAATCAGGACTGGACGAATATCAGTACATGAAACGAACCTTTAAAAGCTGGGAGAAAGAAATCATCAATTCGTTTATGTATCCCTACACTAACGGTTATTTAGAAGGGATTAACAATAAAATGAAAGTCATTAAACGAATGTCTTATGGTATTCGCAACTTTCAACGACTTAGAAATAAGGTATTATGCTCACTTATTTAACTTTCATACATATAAAAGAGGTGCACTTCACATCAAGTGCACCCCAACAATTGACATAGAACCTTTAATCCCATGAAAACAGGCAAACCGCCTGCTTCATGGGATTTTTTACATATTAAAAGAACAATTGGGCACTTTACAAGTAAAAGGTTCAAAAACGTTAGGGGGATTCGGCATGAGCTTTTTAAAATTTTTTAAGAAATCGATCGATAAAAAGTCATTTGAACAGCTATTAGCAGACAAGGAAAAGCAAGATAGCAGCGAGCAACCGCAAAGCAAAGAAACGATCAAACGCAGCTTGCATGAAAACTTAAAAAAAATTAGAGAAGCATTTGGCAACAGCAGCGACATTGTTACAAGGGAAATAAGAATAGGAAGACAAGGGGAAATCCGCGTCGGGATTATTTATACGGACGGTTTGATTAACAGTGAAGCGAATCATAATTTTGTTATGGAATCGTTAATGTTTGAATTGAGAAGAAATGAAGTGGATCTGAAAGATCTGGCAGGTTTGACGCTGCTCAATTATATAAAAGAAATGGTCTTGACCGTCGGTTCGATTGAAGATGTGCATGATTTCAACGTTATCACGAATGCTGTTCTGTCTGGAAAAGTTGTTTTATTATTCGATGGATACGAACAAGGCTTTGCCGTTGAAATGAAAGGCGGAAAGGAGAGGGGAGTCCAAGAGACAACAACTGAAACAACTATTCGCGGTCCTCGGGAAGGATTTACGGAAAATTTGCGTGTCAATACTTCCCTTATTCGCAGAAAGATAAAAGACCATCGTTTATGGATTGAATCAAAAAAAGTCGGAAAAGTAACAAAAACGGAAGTCAGCATTATGTATATTAAAGGGATTGTGAGAGAAGAAGTGGTGCAGGAGGTCAGAAGCAGAATTGAACAAATTGATATTGATGGAATATTAGAGAGCGGTTATATCGAAGAGCTGATTCAAGATGACTCATACACGCCATTTCCAACTATTTATAATACGGAACGTCCTGATATCGTGGCAGGACATCTTCTCGAAGGCCGCGTAGCCATTTTAGTGGACGGCACTCCTTTCGTTTTAACTGTACCGTCAATTTTTGTGCAATTTCTGCAATCCCCTGAAGATTATTATCAACGCGCAGATATAAGTTCATTAATTCGTTTTCTCCGTTTTTTCGGTTTTTTCACTGCGCTCCTTGCACCGTCTCTTTATGTTGCTATTACAACTTTTCATCAGGAAATGCTGCCGACACAGCTTTTGATCAGTCTTGCCGCCCAAAGGGAAGGCGTTCCGTTTCCCGCATTTATTGAAGCATTTCTAATGGAAATTATGCTTGAAATTTTAAGGGAAGCAGGACTTCGAATGCCAAGAGCTATCGGACAAGCCGTTTCAATTGTTGGAACATTAGTTGTCGGGACGGCAGCAGTAGACGCGGGAATTGTTTCCGCCGCAATGGTAATTGTTGTAGCATTTACAGCTATCTCAAGTTTTATGGTCAGCTCGTATGACCTAGCGATCACCGTGCGGATGTTACGATTTGTTTTTATGGGGCTTGCCGCATCTTTCGGTTTGTTCGGAATTATCCTTGGATTGGTGGCGCTAGTTCTTCATTTGAGCAGTCTTCGTTCATTTGGCGTCCCTTATTTAAGTCCAATGGCTCCGTTTACGCTGGCAGATCAAAAGGACGTTTTTATTCGTCTGCCCCGCCGTCTGCTTATTTTTCGACCACGAGTTTTTAGTTCACAGCAAAATACGAAAAGAGAGAAATCACTTTTTCAAAACGAAAATCAACGAAAGAAGAAATAGATTACCTAAAGGGGTATTAAATGAATGTGGAACATAATCGGCATTCTTTTCGTTTCTGCATGTATTTTTATAATCGAAGCTCTGCTGCTATTAAAACATAAGCTCTGGAAGGATTTTATTGTGTTTATCATTTTTCTTTTTTTAGGAACAGGATTAAGTATTGCCAGATGCATTAATTTTCCTATTCCAAATCCGATTGAATTGCTCACATGGATCTACCAGCCGCTAAGCGAAGCAGTGAACAAAATATTTCAATAAGAGGTTGGTGAAGGTATGTTAGACAACGGGAAAATAACAGCAAATCAATATAAAATGTTAGTTTTATTATTTACGATTGGAAGTTCAATTCTCGTTGCTCCTACTGCATTAGTGAATGATGCGAAACAGGATGCTTGGATAGCAACCATTTTTACGGTCATCATCTCCATTCTTTTAGTGCTTATGTACATTAAAATATATTCAATTTTTCCAAATATGACTCTTGTAGAAATATGCGAGCTTTTGCTCGGAAAATGGATTGGAAAATTCGCGGTTGCATTATTTCTCATGTATGCTTTTATTTTATCCGGTGAATTGCTCAGGGAAATCGGCGATTTTACAACTACTCAAATGATGCCTGATACACCGATCGATGCTATCCATATTGTTTTTATGGGAGTCGTTGTTATGGCAACCCTTTTAGGATTAGAAGTGATTGGACGTTCTTCAGAAATCATTTCATTATGGCTATTCATCCTTTTAGCAATCTATTTCATCGCGATTTTGCCTCAAATCAAAATAGGAAACCTGCAACCGATATTGGGAGAAGGAATGAAACCGATTTTATTTGGGTTTTATCATTTTATTAGTCTGCCGTATTTAGAATTAATCGTTTTTTTAATGATTGCTCCCTTTGTCAATCATCAAAAAGGAGCAGAAAAAGGATTTTTAGTAGGCGTTATAATTGGAGGAATCCTGCTTACATTTGTTGTCATGTTTTCTATTCTTGTTTTAGGTGTCGAAAATACAGCCAGACAAATATATCCGAGCTATGCCCTGGCAAGAAAAATTGAAATAGGAAAATTTTTTCAACGCGTAGAGGTTATTATGGCGGGAATTTGGTTTTTATCTATTTTTTATAAGCTAACCATCAGTTTTTATGCTTTTGTTTTAGGTCTCTCTCAACTATTTAAAATAAAAGATTATCGTTCGATTACTCTTCCTATTTCTATGATGCTGATTGTGTATGCGATCGCCTTCCATCCGAACATCGTTCACTTTTTTGAGTTTGTACATAATATTTGGCCTTTGTACTCTTTAACGATCGGGTTTCTTTTTCCTCTCATCCTGTTGGGTACAGCTCTAATGAAAAAACGTCAGCGTCATGTGAGGGGAAATAGATGAATAAGCGGTTGACAAGTCTTTTATTCATATTGGCGTCCATCATGTTGCTGGCAGGCTGCTGGGATCGGAGGGAGTTAAATGACATCGCAATCGTTTCAGCATTAGGAATAGACAAAGTAGATGATGAATTACTTGTAACGATACAAGTGATCAACCCGGGACAGGTAGCAACTGTAAAACAAGGGGGAATAACAAAAGCTCCTGTTAGAACATTCCAGTCGAAAGCGCGTACATTGTCTGAGGCGATGAGAAAAGTGACAACTTTCTCGCCAAGAGCCGTTTATTCAAGTCATCTCCGCATGTTGATTATTGGAGAGGATTTAGCAAAAGAAGGAATGGGGGAAATTATTGATTATGTAGTAAGGGGGAAAGAATTTCGGACAGATTTTTATCTCTCTATCGCTAAAAACACTAGAGCTGAAAACATTTTAAAAGTACTTAGCCAGCTGGAGACAATTCCCGCACATAAATTAAGTTCTTCATTAAAGTTATCTGAAAAATCATGGGGGCCTATCGAAACAATAGAAATCAATCAATTTGTCAACGAGTTAGTTTATAAAGGCATTGAACCTCATGTGATAGGTGTAGAAATAATAGGCAATCCTGAAGCTGGAGAAAAAATAGAAAATGTTGAAAAAACAAAAGCTGATGCGTATCTCAAATTTGGCAGTGTAGCTATCATGAGGAAAGATAAGTTAGTTGACTGGTTAACGGAGAAGGAAAGCAATGGTCTCCATTATGCATTAGGAAAAGTGCAAAGAGCAGTCATTAATGTGCCATGCAAAGAGAAGAAGGTGGCAATTGAAACGATCCGAACAAACAGCAAGATTCAAACAAAAGTTGACGGTCATCAGTTTAAAGGCACCATTCAGCTGCATATAGATGGGTCGGTAGCCGAGGTTCAATGCGAACGAATGGATTTGGAGAAAATAGAAACGATAAACCTTTTGCAGAAAAAAGCTGAGGAAAAGGTTAAAAAAGATATTCTGACAGCTATTCAAGCTTCCCAGAAAAAATATGAAGTAGATATTTTTGGATTTGGAGAAGCCCTTCATCGCAGCCATCCGTCGATTTGGCATAAAGTTAAAAAAGATTGGCACTCTCATTTTAAAGACATACCGGTTCATGTGGATGTTGACGTAAAGCTAAGGAGAATCGGCACAATTAATAACTCTCCTCTTCATGAAATGAAACCGTAGCTTCCCGAACTTCCGAAAAATTCCTCAGGGTGTAAGAGAATTTTAAAACTTTTTTGACAGGCGGCCTTGTCATCCTTTATATTAGCTAAAAGGGCTCGCGGAGCGAGGAGGGATTAGGAGTGTCTAATATTTTATATAATTCCGCGTACGATTTGAAAAAAGCATTAGAACAAAGCAAGGAATATATTCAATTAAAAAAATTGTATGATGATGTCCAACACGATGAATCAGCGAAAAACATTTTCCACAACTTTCGCAGCACTCAATTAAACCTGCATGAAAAACAAGTAACCGGAAAAGAAATTACTGAAGAAGAAATTATTCATGCAGAAAAATGCGTTCAATTAGTACAGCAAAACGGCAAGATTGCTGCATTGTTGAAAGCAGAGGAAAGCATGAATATGCTTTTACAGAGGATAACCAGCATTATTTTGGAGCCGCTTGATGAGCTTTATAAAAAAAGTGAATAGTAAAAGAAAAGAATATCAAATCAAGGATTTTATTGAAAAAAATAAAATATTTGGTAGTCTAGAGTGAGATGTACTTTTTGTGCATCTCTTTTTTCATTTTCAAAATTGGAGGGAACAGATCATGAATCAAAGACTCATTTTCCATTTTTTTATTAAAGAAAAAGGAGGTGGCATATTTTATGAGCCATAGTACGCTATCCAGCTTAAAAACGGCATTGCGAGAACAATTAACGCTTTTTCAGAAACAACAAAATGACAGAACTTCTCCAATCGGCCGATTTTATATGAATAACCAAAAAAAGTTTTTGCAATATGTAAGGGAATTGGAACAGCTTTTTAATCAAGAAGATGAAGATATTTTCACAAAAGTTTTTATTGGGGCGACAGTGAAAATTGTATATTTGGAAGAAGAGGATGAAGAAACATATACAATCTGTTTTCCTGAAGAAGCTGATCCTGACCAAGGGAAAATTTCATTTTTATCTCCCATCGGTAATCAGCTGCTGCTTGAAATGAGAGGAAATTCGATTGATTTAGACATACCTGGAGGAAAAACAGCTGTTAAAATTTCTGAAATCCATTATTTAGAAAAATAAATTATGAAAAATGAAAGGGGAGAAATCCCCTTTCATACTCTATTCATTTCCTCTTGCAGCGTCGAGCTGTAGGAATTTCTAACAAAATATTACTTGCGAAAACCTTGATTCATTGAGATACTAAAATGTAAGGGTTTACATTACGAGCCTCTGTATATTTCGGGGTGGTTGTCATGAAAGATGAAAAAATTGTCGGCAGTTTCCAATTAATGAAATCATTGAATAAATCTTTAATTCTTAATACAATTCGGGCACACGGATCGATTTCAAGATCTGACATTGCGAAAGAAACAAAATTAACACCTCCGACAGTCACAAATATTGTAAATGAATTGTTGGAAGAAGGATTGGTAAAAGAGTGGCAGACCGGATCTTCCAGCGGGGGAAGAAAACCCATTTTGCTGAAAATCAACTCATCAAATTTTTATGTTTTCGGTATTGATATCAGCCCGAGGGAAATCCGATTTGCCATCACGGATTTAAACGCTCAAACACTTTTATATAAAACAATCACGATGAAAGAAGAGATGACGAGTTCACGTTTGTTCCAAATGATTGCTAAACAGCTTTACATTATGATGGATGAAGTTTGTATAGAATTAAAAAAATTTGTAGGAATTGGCATCGGTATTCATGGCAGGATTGACGCAGATGAATGTTCAAGCGGTTTTGCTCCCCAATTGCAGCATCGAAATGTACCGTTAAAAAAAGAGCTTGAAAAAGAATTTCGTCTTCCTGTCAAAATTGAAAATGATGTTCGTGCCATGGCAATAGGCGAAAACTGGTTTGGCAGCGGGGTGGGAATTAGCAATCTTGTATGCATTAAGATCAGTCATAGAGTTGGGGCAGGTTTTATTTTAAATAAGAAGCTGTTTCATGGAACGAACGGACTAGCGGGTGAAATCGGCCATATGTTTATAGAAAGCAGCGGTTTGAAATGTTCGTGTGGGAATGAAGGATGTTTAGAGGCGCTTGTTGGGTCTGAAGGGATTAAACGGCGTACATTAAACAAAATATCGCTTGGGTATAAAACGAAATTAATAGAACGGACAAACGGAATGATAGAAAATGTGAACGGACAACTGATTTATGAGGCTGCATTAGAAGGAGACCTGCTTGCTAAAGACATTTTAGAGGAGACTGGCAGGTATTTAGGAATTGCCATCATGAACATTATCCATTTATTCAATCCAGAGCGGATTATTATTGGGGGCGGATTGGCAAAGGCAAAGAATTTTATTTTAACTCCGATTCAAGAAGTGGTTGAACAAAGAGCTTTGACAGAGCAAGCGAAAAAAACAGAAATTGTGTTGTCAAAGCTGGGAGATCAAGCGACGGTCATTGGCGCTGTTGCCCTAGTGCTAAATGAAATGTTTTCTGTTCAATACGAATCGGTGTCATAATGTTTCCCCTTCCTTTAGTACACAAAAGTTCTAATTTGTCTCACAAGGACATATTTTCATAATAGAATTTAACAACAAGAGAAGGGGGACAACACATGCTCTACCGCTTGCTTGCCTTAAATATCGACGGAACGCTCCTCCGTTCAAATGGACGCCTTCAGCATTCTACGAAGGATGCGATAGAATTTGTTCAAAAAAAGGATGTATATATTACTTTGGTGACGAACCGCCATTTTCAATCGGCAAAAAAAGTTGCAAAGGCGCTCAAAATAGACAGCCACTTAATTACTCATGGGGGAGCGTTCATCGGAAACCGTTTAGATGAACCTCTTTATGTGAAGCGAATTTCAGAAGAAAAAACATTTAATATTGTGCAAGTGCTCGAATATTTTAATTGTAATATTCGAATCATTCATGAGCGTTTTTCGATCGGCAACCGGAAAAAAATCTCTTCAAATCTTGTAAGCAAAATGCTATTGAATTCGTCAGATCCGCTTTTTTATCCAATACAATTTGTAGAATCTCTTGCTGATGCGTTAATTGATGAGCCAGTAGCTGCCCCAAAAATTGATGTATATTTTGATACGAAGGAGGAATTGAAAGAGGCGGAAAAAACGATACTTGATTCTTTTTATGATGTAGATGTGATCAAGGTTCATGACGGAAAAATTGAAATTGTTCCAAAGGGAATATCTAAACTGAATGGCTTGCAGGTACTTGGCAATCATTTAGGCATTAAGCTGGATGAAATGGTCGCAATCGGCGACGGCCTTGACGACTTGGATATGATCCAGCAGGCAGGTTTGGGGGTTGCGATGGGGAATGCTCCGTTTGAAGTAAAACGGGCAGCAGACTGGATCACGAGGTCGAATGATGAACAAGGCGTTTCATATATGGTAAAAGAGCATTTCCGAAAACAATACCCAATTAAATTTTTAAATAAAATTAAAAACAGATAAAAAACATCCGCTTCTTAGGATGTTTTTTTCGTATTGACTGAAAAAATCCCCTTTAGTACACTATAAGGAGTTTTATTCTATTCGACAAGGTGATCACATGCGCATTCAAATCAGCGGCATAAATGATGAACGTTTTATGCGGCCTCTTCAGTTAATATCTAATTTGTTTTTTGAAGAAGCCGAAATTTTTTTAAAACCTTCTGAACATGATATCGAAGCATTATTCAATTTCGAATTCAGACAAAGTGATTTTCGGTTGGCTTGCGAGCTAAAAGCAGAAGGAAAAACGTATGAAGCTTTTTTAGAAAAAAGCTTTACCGCAACAGATGAAAAAGAACAATTCAAACAAATGAAGCAGGCGGTATTGAATGTTTATGTAACAGCTCTTCAACAGTATACGGGAATTACACAAAAATGGGGGATTTTAACAGGTGTCCGACCCACTAAGCTTTTTCATAAAAAGAAGCTTGAAGGAAGAAAAAATGAAGAAATTTATAAACAATTAAAAGAAGATTTGCTCGTATCAAATGAAAAAATTCGCATCATGGAACAAATTGTAGAAAAACAATTAACTGTTGTTCCTGATCTTTACAATTTGACAAAAGAAGTAAGCATTTATATCGGCATTCCTTTTTGCCCGACAAAATGTGCATACTGTACCTTTCCTGCCTATGCTATTGGCGGCAAGCAAGGAAAAGTTGATTCTTTTCTCGGCGGTCTGCATTATGAAATGAGAATGATCGGCGAATGGTTAAAAGAACGAGGCATCAATATTACGACCGTTTATTACGGCGGAGGGACACCGACAAGCATTACGGCAGAAGAAATGGATATGCTTTATGAAGAAATGTATACATCTTTTCCAAATGTTGATCGCATTCGGGAAATCACAGTAGAAGCCGGCAGACCGGATACAATTACAAGAGAGAAGCTGAATGTTTTAAAAAAATGGAACATAGACAGAATCAGCATTAATCCTCAATCATATATACAGGAAACATTGAAAGCAATCGGAAGACATCATACAGTTGAGGAGACGATTGAAAAATTTCATTTAGCTAGGGAAATGGGCATCAACAACATCAACATGGATTTAATTATTGGACTGCCGGGGGAAGGGTTAAAAGAATTTGAGTTCACCCTTGAGGAGACAGCCAAATTGATGCCTGAATCATTGACTGTCCACACGCTTTCCTTTAAGCGGGCATCGGAAATGACAAAAAACAAAGAAAAATATAAAGTAGCTGAACGAAGCGAAGTAGAAAAAATGATGAATAAAGCGGTTGAATGGACAAAGGCCAATCATTATGAGCCTTATTATTTGTACCGTCAAAAAAATATTTTAGGAAATTTAGAAAATGTCGGATATTCCCGGAAGGGTTATGAGAGTATATACAATATAATCATCATGGAAGAAATGCAAACGATTATCGGATTAGGCTGCGGGGCATCAAGCAAATTGATCGACCCGGTTTCCCGGGAAATCACTCATTTCGCCAATCCGAAAGATCCGAAATCGTATAACGATGGCTTTAAACATTATACAAATGAAAAAATCAAATTGCTAAATGCTCTTTATGGCGAAAATTGATAATTTTACGCTCCACATACGTATCGGGTCGTGTTGAAAGGAGGGCCCGATAGAAAACAGGAGCTTGGGAACGTCGAAAATGGAGAACTATTCCCGTATTTCCCTAAAAACACTTTAGAACAAATTTTAATAGATGAGATCGCGAGCCTTAATCATAAAAGCGATTGCGCCATTAGTCTGCAACAAACGTAGCCGGCAGACTTCAGACAAAACATACAAAAGCAAGTAGAGAAATACGAGCTCCTTCTCTACTTGCTTTTATTTTTAGACTTCTTGGACAGCCTCTGATAAATCTGTTTCATCATGTTAGCTATAATGATTTTTTAAATTAATGGGATGATATTGAAGGGGGCTCTGTGAACAAAATGGGAGATAATAAGATGTTCATCATAATTGGAATAGTCGGTCTTTTAGCTATTACTTTTTCAAATTTAGTTCTTAAATATGATGTCGTCGCGACCATTATTAGCATTGTTGTGATCGGATTTTAGTAAGCTCCAGAACCAAAATCATCCTAATTTTTGAGAGGCAGTTTTGGAAAGAAAAATGCCCCCCCACAAAATGCAGGGGACTAGGAAAAAACTGATTTTAGATGCCCACTACAATTTTTCCACACGGGTAAATGGCTAAAAAGCGTCATATCCATTTAGATATTTTAAATTAGCCTCATAAAATTTTGGGAGCATGATGAATATAGCGGGCGGCTTATGCCGCGCAGTATTTTTGTTGTGAAAGACTTCCCCTGTCATTGTTTTGTGGACTGTCAATCCTGTTAAGTTTTAGCGATGAAATAAAACAAGCCGGCCAGAAGAAGTAACTAAGCGATGCGCGGTATTTAAACATTGATGCTCCTTCAATATTTCTGAACCGATTTCTTTTGCCTCTTGTTCTGAATTTGCTTCAAACTTTTCATTTAAAAGCAGTTCTCCTTTGTTTGTAAACGCAGTTAAAAAATATGTCGGCATTTCAAACATCCTCCTTTTTTAAAAAATATATTTCTTTTTCCTGAAAAAAAATCCTTTCAGCTTTTTTTAAAAAATTTTTTGGCAGGGGTCGCGGGTTCCGGGATGTATTTTTTCACTTTAAAATGATATAATATGGAAAAGCAAACGTACGTTCCGGAAACGAGTGAAAAGAGGGAGACTATGACTCGCCGCATAACATTTATACATACGGCAGATTTGCATTTAGATAGTCCGTTCACAGGGCTTGAGCATTTGCCGGAAAGCATCTTTAAAAGAATTCAAGAAAGTACTTTTACGGCATTTGAACGTGTAATTGAACTGGCGGCAAAAGAAAAAGTCGATTTTATACTGATCGCAGGAGATTTGTATGATGACGAAGATCGCAGTTTGAAAGCCCAGTTGAGATTAAAGAAACAGTTTGAACGGCTCAATGAAGAAGGCATCCAAGTTTTTATTATTTTTGGAAATCATGATCATACAGGAGGTAATTGGGTTCATATTCAATGGCCTGAAAACGTTCATATTTTTTCCGATCGTGATGTAGAATGTATACCGTTTGTCCGCGGCGGAAAGGTTTTAGCCAACATTTACGGCTACAGCTATCCGACTCGTTCGGTTACAGAAAATATTGTCTATAAATTTCAAAAAAGAAGCGAAGCGCCGCTTCATATCGGTCTTCTTCACGGCACCGCGTCAGGGACGGAAGGACATGAGCCGTATTGTCCTTTTACGATTCAAAATTTATTGGAAAAAGATTTTGATTATTGGGCTTTAGGACATATACATAAACGGCAAATTTTACATCGTTCCGACCCTCCGATTATTTATCCGGGAAATATTCAAGGCCGCCATAAAAAAGAAACGGGAGAAAAGGGAGTGTATCTTGTAGAATTAGCAGAAGGCGGGAAAAGCGCGTACCGATTTGTGCCGGTATTTGACATACTTTGGAATGAAATCAAGCTCTCTGTAAATGAAATAGCTGCTGTTGGCGAGCTATATGATCATATTCGAGCGGTAAAGGAACAGCAGAGACGAAATGGCTCGGCTCTTTTGACAATTATGCTAGATGGAGCTTCATCATTGTTTTGGGATCTTATGGATCAGGATCATTTGGATGAGCTTGCGCAAATATTGAATGAAGAGGAAGAAGGAAAGAACGATTTCGTTTGGATTGTTTCCATTCAGCATCAAATCGTGCCGAGCGACGACTTTTTCTCCTCCTCTTACATTTCGAAAGATTTTGAACAAATTTTGGATCATTTTCATCAATTTGACGAAGCGATGGGGCCTTTATATAAAAATCGTTTATTTCGGCGTTTCTTTCAATCTTTCACAGAAAATGAAAAAGAAGAATTGATAAAAGAAGCGAAAACAATGATTTATTATGAGCTGTTTAAACAAGAATGGAAGCGGTCGTAAAAAAGGTGATAAGATGAAAATAAAAGAACTGCATATTTATGGCTACGGAAAATTTGCAGATAAAAAAATTTCATTTTCGGATCATGGCATACAAGTCATTTACGGTTTAAATGAAGCCGGAAAATCGACGCTGATGTCTTTTATCCACAGCATGCTGTTCGGATTTCCCGTTAAACAACATCCGGATAAACGGTTCGAACCGAAAGCGGGCGGAAAATACGGCGGGGCATTAATCATCGAATGTGAAAATTTCGGAACAGTAAAAGTGGAGCGCGTAAAAGGGAGAGCCGCAGCGGGGGATGTAACTCTTTATTTCCAGGATGGACGGACAGGAGGGGATAAAGAGCTGGCTGAAATTTTAAAAGGAACCGACAGACCAACATATCAAGCGATTTTTTCCTTTGATTTATTCGGGTTGCAAAAAGTGTATGAGCTGAATCGTGAGAAGCTGGGAAAATATTTATTTTTAACAAGTGTATTCGGGTCTGATCAGTTATATCGTTTAGAGGAGAAACTGCAGAGAGAGCAGGAGGATTTGTTTAAACCGAACGGACGAAAACCGTTGCTGAACAGATCGTTAAATGAACTGATGGAGGACTTTGCAGAACTGCAACATGCAAAAGAACAGCAGCGCGCTTACAATTTTTTGATCAAAGAAAGGGACAGCTTAGAGAAGCAGCTGAAGGACTGCCAGAACGAGAAGGTGACGCTGAAAACAGAACGGAAAAAAGTGGAAAAACAAATAGCAGTTCTTCCCCTTTTGGAAAGACGGAAAGAATGCTTGCAGCTGTTAAAAGATTTTCCTGACGGCATTCAATTCCCGGAGGACGGGTTTGTTCGGCTGGAAAAGCTTTCGGCAAGAAGAGACGAAGTTTTAGAACAGCTGGGAAGGGTGCAGGAAAAAGAAAAGGGGATCGAGGATTCCTTATCAGCCTTGAAGATCGACGGCCGTCCAGCTGACGAGACAATATTTGAGGAATTAAAAAGTCAATTTCCCCTCATCCAAAAACAATTAGAAGAACAAAAACTTTTCATTGTTCAACAACAAATGCTGGAAGGACAGATTCATGAGGAGCTCATCTATATTTTCGGCCATCAAGATGAAAATGCTATAAAAAAAATCGACACATCTGTTCGCATGAAGGAAAAAATAAAGGATGCTGCGAAGAAATATGAACAATTATTTCAAAGAAAAAAGCTTCTCGATGAACAATATGAGCGTGCCCAATATTCGCTGGAAGAATGTGAGCGCCGCATAAAAGAATACGAATCTTTTCTGCTTGATCCATCTGAAAGGGAAAGATTAATAGAGGAGCAGTCAGCCATAGAACAAGAAATGGCGCAAACGGCCGACAAACATTATTTAAAAGAGCAGATTGCCCAGTTAAAAGCAAAAATCAATGAAAGAGAAAAAAAGAATCGGGAAAAATTAAAAAAATGGAAAATTCTCACTGTATCTTTGCTATCTGTTTTTGCGTTTGCCATTGTTCTTTCGTTTGTTTATAAGAATTGGCTGTTTTTAACAGCGTTTCTTCCATTCATCATTGTTTTCTTTTTCTTCCGTCCACAGGATGATGAGCTGTTAAAGCATTTACAAAATGAGCATGAACAGCTTGTGAAAAAACTTGATAAACAAAATGATTCCCGAATCTTGGAAAGAACGTCGCGTTTGAAACATATTAAGGAAATATTATGGAAGGATCAGCAAGTCCGCCAAAAAATTGAGATCGAGAAGATGAATTATAAAGGTAAAGAACAAGCTTATGAACGGATTCTTTCGTTATATGACGAATGGGAACATGAAAAGTATCAATTGCAACATTTAATTTTCCCGTTTTATGAACATTTTCATCTTCCGAAAGAAGCCGAAGGATCACAATTGCTTGAGCAGTTTGAACGCATCGCAAGCTGTCAAAAGCTGATAAGAGAAAAAAGAATGTTAGAGGAAAAAGTTCGTTTGTATGAAGAAAACTTAAATCAGTTTAGAAAAAAGTTTGATCCTTTGTGTGAATATTATAACATTCGTGCCGACTCAATTGAGAAACGCTATTCAGAACTGAGAAAAATAATGGAAGAAAATATAAAGAAACGATCGCAAAAAGAGGCATTGATGAAGCAGCTAAAAGAGGTTCAAGAGGAAAAAACAAAATTTCGTTTGACCTTTCAAAGCATTGAAAGAGAATTAGAGAAGCTGTTTCAGTCAGTCGGAGCAGCAAGCGAGGAAGAATATAGAAAAATAGGAATGCTCAAAAAAGAGAGAGAAAAAATCGAAACCGAATTAAACTGGATTGAAGGGCAGCTGCGAACGAAAGGATTATTGACATCAAGCGATATGAACGATTATCAAAATGAGAGGGCTTTGAAAGAGCGAGAAACATTTCTTGAGGAAAAAGAAGAAGAACTCGAAAAAATGGAGGATTCTATCCGGAAGAAATTAGCGGAAACAGAAATAGAGATTAGAAAAATAGAACTATCAGGTCTATATTCTGAGTTGAAATATTCGTTTGAAATGAAGCGTTCTGTAGCAAAAAAGCTTGCGAAAAAATGGGCGGCAATGGCAGTGGCAAGAGAGATGCTGAAACATACGACGAATTATGTTCGAAATGAAAAAATGCCGAAGTTGTTGCATAAAATGGAATATTTTTTCCGAATAGCAACGTCTGGGGAATACGAAAACATTTATCTGGCGGAGGGTTCGCCTTCTTTCTCAGTGAAAAGGAAAGACGGGCTTGTTTTTACGGCTGAAGAACTGAGTCAAGGAACAGCTGAACAACTGTACACGGCGATCCGGTTTGCGCTGGCAGAAAGCATGCAAAAGAGAATTCATCTTCCATTAATGATCGATGACAGCTTTGTGAATTTTGATCATTTGCGCATAAAAAATATTGTGAGTATCATGAGACAGCTGTCGGATCATCATCAAATGCTGCTGTTTACTTGCCATCAGCATATATTATCTTACTTTCAAGACGAAGAAATCATTTACTTATAAAATATATTTGTTAGACCGTCGCACATTTGGTTCGTATGCTATACTATAAGTTACGAGGCGGAAAGTGGAAGGAGAATAAGATGGCTAAAGGAATTATTCATTACAATGTTGGGGAGCAGGTAGATCTTTTTTTGCTGATAAAATCAGTAACAAAAGGTATTGCAAGCAATGGAAAACCTTTTTTAACGTTAATTTTGCAAGACCGTTCCGGGGAAATTGAAGCAAAACTATGGGATGTGAGCAAAGAAGATGAAGAAAATTATCTGCCTCAACAGATTGTTAAAATATTTGGCGATATCCATCATTACAGGGGAAGAAATCAACTGAAAATCCGCAACATCCGATTGGCAGAGCCGCATGAAAATTTAAATGTACAGGATTTTGTAGAAAGAGCGCCATTATCTCAAGAAGAAATGGTTGAAAAAATTACGAAGTACATATTTGAAATGAAAAATCCAAACATTCAACGGATAACAAGATTCTTGATGAACAAGCATCAAAGCGCTTTTCTCTTATATCCGGCGGCGACGAAAAACCATCATGAATATGTATCAGGCCTTGCCTATCATGTTGTTTCCATGCTTGATCTTGCCAAAGCGATTGCTGACTTTTATCCGAGTTTAGACAAGGATTTATTATATGCCGGGGTCATACTTCATGATCTTGGCAAAGTAATTGAACTGTCGGGCCCCATTTCCACTTCTTATACAGTTGAAGGGAATTTGCTTGGGCATATTTCCATCATGGTAAACGAAATTGGAGAAGCAGCGAAGGAACTTGGGATTTCCGGCGAAGAGGTCGTCATTTTGCAGCATATGGTATTGAGCCATCACGGGAAACCGGAATGGGGAAGTCCGAAAATGCCGATGGTTAAGGAAGCGGAAATTCTCCATCATATTGATAATATCGATGCAAAAATGAACATGCTGGACCGGGCGCTTGAACGAGTCAAGCCGGGAGAATTTACGGAACGGATTTTCGCTCTGGACAATCGCTCATTCTATAAACCGTCATTTCATCGATAGAGAATCATAATATAGAGCCCCTTGCATAAAATGAAATAAAAAAAGCTTGTCTATGCAAGGAGGAGATGGAATGACGTTTCTGCCGTGGTGGGTATATTTATGTATTGTTGGAATTATTTTTAGTGCATATATGGCATATAAAACAGCTAAAAAAGACAAAGAAATAGAAGAAATTTTTATTGAGCGGGAAGGAAATGTATATATCGAAAGAATGAAAAAAGAAAAAGAAAAGCGAGCGAAAGAAAAGATGACATCTGCAAATTAGAAACTAAATTGTGTCAGCTTTTCTACTATGCTTTCAATTTCCTCTATCCGACCAGCGGGAGCGCGACGATTTTCGGAAAAACATCATCAAACAGTCAAAAGACATCAGACAAAACGTGAGCTGCTTTAATCCGGATAAAAAGATCCATTGTCAACCCGGCAAAGCTGGTGCAGGTTGATAAAAAAACATTTATATACGCTGTCATGTTTTGAATGCTAAAAAGGGGGGACGAAGCTTTGCTTTTAGTCCCCCTTTCTTCTATATGCCATATGTTAATTTTGGGTTTCAAACAAATCTTTTAGATCTTTGTCGTTTACTTTTACATCTGCGTTTTTAATTGCTTTGTCAATAGCTTCCTGCATCAATGACGGATCAGATATTTTCTGTTTTTTGACATCTTCTTTCAGGCTGTCTTTCATTTCTTCGAATGGTTTTACCGTCTGAGTGATTTTAATAATGTGGTAACCGTATTCTGTTTTAACAGGATCGCTGATTTCTCCTTCTTTTAATTTAAATGCCACATTTTCAAATTCTTTCACCATCTGGCCTTTGCCAAACCATCCAAGATCTCCGCCGTTGGAGGCAGATCCGTCGATCGAATATTCTTTTGCCAAATCCTCAAATTTTTCGCCTTTATTAAGTTTTTCTTTTACTTCTTTCGCTGTTTTTTCATCTTCCACTAAAATGTGGCTGGCGCGTACTTTTCCTTTCAATGAATCATAATATTCTTTTAAATCTTTATCTGTAATTTTAATATTCGCTTCTGTTGCCTTCTTGCGTAGCAAGTCGACCTTCACGATTTGTCTCAAAACCTTGTCTCCGTATTGCTGAGCAATTAAATCGTACTGGGAGCCGTACTGCTGTTTCATTTTTTCGAGCTCTTCATCAATTTCTTTGTCGGAGACTTTAAATTTTTCGCTTAATACTTTTTCATGCACAAGTTCTTGTAAAACATCTTTACCAAAACGGTTTTTCAATGCTTCATAAAATTCGTCCTTCGTAATATCTCCGGCTTTTGTTTCAACGACCGCATCATTTGCACCGTTTGAACATGCATTCAAAGCGAATAAGCTGGCCGTTGCGATAACCGCTAATGCAAATTTTTTCATACTTTACAACTCCTACCTTTTTTTGTCTATCTAAAACAAATATACTCACATTTTGACATGAAACTATATGATTTGCAACTGTTTGTCCAAGTAATGGAAAAATCGTTTCGAATTTGGGTTAAGAAAATTCCAGTAAGAAGGACAAATGCCTATGCGAAAAAAAGAACAGTGCATACGATAACGTAAAGACACAAAAAGGGGGTGTCGTGATGAGCGGAGGATATGGTGGAGGCTTTGCGTTAATCGTTGTATTGTTCATCTTACTAATTATTGTTGGTGCTGCTTGGATCTATTAATGGTTTCAAAAAAGTCGGCAGAAGAGGTTTTCTGCCGGCTTTTTTAATGAAGTAAAAAAACTTTTAAGTAAAGGAAATTTCTATGTATGATGAAATTAGTAAAATGGTAATTAAGACATTAATGGTGCGGAATACGTTTGACTGTTTTTCTTCAGGGAGTTCACGAATGGAACAAAGAGCAGTTGTCAGTTTGTTTATATAAAATAGAATGAAGACGGCAAAAATGATAAAATATAATAGCATTTGAAATCCCCCCTTCCATTCATACCTATTACAATATCAAAATAATGACAAAAAAGATAGGGTTATGGGAAATTTTTGGGGAGTTTTCAGCCCCCATTATGAACCGAAGAAAGATGTGATGGAATGAAAGATTTAGAAAGAAGACTGGAAACTCTAGAATATTATATGTCTTTGTTTATGAAAATGATGAATATTGAAATGTATCCTTTCTACAAGCTCGTGATGGAAAAAGGGCTTATGAAGGAGGAAATAGAAGAGGTTTTTCGCATATGCGATGAATTAGCAAAGGAGCATAAGGAGCAAAAAGCGCAAGGATTTGTATATTTTGAAAATCTCCTTACGCTTTTTGCCGGACAGCTGACGCCAAAGCTGGATGTCAATGAAACGATCGATGCCCTTTATTTACAAGGGCTGTATACTGAATTAATGAAAGACTTAAAACGAACTATTGATTCACTGTAGTTTTTAAATAAGAATGTTCCTCCACATCTTTCTTTTTCTTGATTTTTCCGTCTTCAATGACAAAGTCATTTTCGATATTATTGAATGAGCGTTCAAAAATTGTCATGAAATCGTCTCCGTAAATGTTTCGGATAATTGCTGTAATTTCGATCATTTCAGGAAATTTTCCGTATAGATTTTGCAGCGGAAGCGCGCCTTTCAGAACGGTGTTTTTGGATGGATCATAATCTTCAAGAAGCTTAAGCAGCACTTCCTCTCCTTTTTCTGTTAATTGTATGTAAGTATTTCTTTTATCATTTTCTTTTTTGGAAAATTTTAAATAACCGCGTTCTTCTAATTTTTTCGAAAAGTTGAATGCCGTCGATACGTGCATGACCCCAAATTTTGCGATTTCTGAGATCGAGGCTCCTTTTAAATGATAGGCGATCCATAATATATGATGTTCATTGATGTTTAAATCATATGGTTTAATCCAGCGCTGCCAATCCTTTTCAATGGATTTCCAAAGCGCTTTGCTTAGCTGAGCGACACGCTGGCTGAACAGAAGTGCATCTTTTATCGTATAGCTGTCGAGCGATCTCTTCAATTTTTCCACCTACTTTGTATAATACTAACATTTTTAATATCTTCTATTATGCCAATAAAATAAAGATTTATAAAGATGTAATTTACGAAATTTTTAAATAAATAGTGAAACACTAAAAATAGCACACAAAGAAGCGGTAATAAATTTTGCGAAGAATAATGAGAACGATCAAGATTTTCTATACTGTAACAATTTTTCATGATTATAAATTATAGCAAAAAAGAATTGACACCCTGCCAATTCTTTGACATGTTTAATATTTTTAATTGTAAAAAGGCTTCCGCAAACTTGAAGCGTCAGTTTCTTTCTTTTTTGATTTGATCTTCTAGCTCTGTTAATTTATCTTTAATCTCTTTTACATGCAGCTCCAAATTTTTTTTATTCGGATCAATTTCCTTCTGCCATGCTTGAATGGACCGATTGACATCTGCAGCGACTTCTTTAGCAATTTGCAAGCCTTCTTTCGCTGATTGTGCGATTTGCTTTTTTAACGATTCCCCATCAGATTTCAAGTCTCCAAATATGTTTTCAAGCTTATGCAAATTGCATCTTGTCTTTTTTAAAACATTGCCGTTCCTCGCTTGAGCCGTAATCAGTGCAGCTGCTCCGGCAACAACACCGCCGACGAAAAATCCATATAGAAAAGATTTGCCTTTTGACATTTTTACCACTCCTAGTTCCTTGTTTTCAAAATCCGTCAATAAAAACATAGCCTTAGTTGAAGATGCATAAACTAAAAGTAAGGGAGGGAAATTATGGCGGGTGTTATTTTTTTATTTTTTATCATTAGCATGTTGTTTCTTGTAGGAGCTTTTCATAATTTGAAGTTAGCCAATTCTGCGAGTTCATATCCTCCAAAACATCTTCTGAAAAAGAGGGCGTCAGTTTTAGCGATTGGCGGATTAACGTCACTTTTAATAGCTTTTCTTCTTTATTATATACAATAATAAAACCCGATCATAGATCGGGTCAATCTGTTTTATTTATTTTCTGATAGAACGTTAGAACGTTTTAGAATGCTTTCAACAATGGGATAAATAATCACCATTGCAATTGTATTGATAACTGTTGCCGGCAATACAACCGCAAGGAACAATGCAGTAAATCCGGCGCCTCCTGGGAGACCTACAAGTAAGAGCGCTGCTAAAAGAAACACTGTGCCGGAAATTAATGTTCCTATGACTGTTAAAATTCCCGCCCTTGCTATTGCTTGTTTGAGTGGTTTTAAGGCTAGAAATAGAAAATATATTAAAAATGCCGTCAAAATTTTATCAATAATATTCGGAACGAGTCCGCCGGGAAAACTGGTTGTCAATCCGGATAATATGCCAGTTGCAATGCCCAGCAGACCGGCGTTTGTTACCCCAGGAAACAGGAAAATTCCTAAAAACATCATCAACAGCATCATATCCGGCTTCATCCCGTTAAATATGGGCGGCACAATCGCATGAAGAGCAACGCCGATGGCAACAAATAAAGATAAAATGACTAATTCTTTCGTTCTCATCTCTAAACTCTCCTCTTCTGTTCTCATCTTTAATAAACTTTCCACTATTATAGCGTATGATCGTTAAAGTTAGGATAGGCTTTTAATGTTTTTTTCTGAATTCTTTCATAAACTGGGCGAGCTTTTCACATGCTTCAATCGTTACCGCATTATAAATGGATGCACGGCAGCCACCGACAGAACGATGACCGGATAGACCTATTAATCGATTTTCTTTTGCCTCTTGAACAAACGCTTTTGTCAATTCATCAGACGGCAGCGTAAATGTTACGTTCATGAATGAACGGCTTTCTTTTTCTGCATGTCCTTTGTAAAAGCCATCGCTTTCATCTATAGCGTTATATAGTATTTGAGCTTTTTGTTTGTTTCTGCGTTCAATTTCAGCTACTCCGCCTTGTTCTTTTACCCATTCCAACACTAGAGAAAGCATGTAAATGGCAAAGGTCGGTGGAGTGTTATATAAAGAGTTTTTGCTTGCATGTGTTTGATAGCTCAAAATAGTTGGTACATTTTTATTTGCTTTTTCAATTAGATCTTTTTTAATGATGACAACAGTGACTCCGGAAGGTCCTAGATTTTTTTGCGCCCCTGCGTAAATGAGATCGAACTGTTCGATATTCAGCTCTCTGCTCAAAATATCGCTGGACATATCAGCAATCAGCGGTGCATTCGTGCTTGGGAACTCATGCCACTGCGTCCCAAAAATTGTGTTGTTTGACGTAATATGCAAATACGCAGCATTTTGGAGCGAATTTGCCTCGAATTGTTTTGGGATGTGTGTGTAATTTGACTCTTTGCTTGATGCCAACACATTTGTTTCACCAAATTTTTTTGCTTCGCTTAACGCTTTTTCAGACCATGCTCCGCTTAAAATATAATAGGCGATATTTTCATTATTCAAAAAATTCATCGGGATCATGGCAAATTGCAGACTTGCCCCGCCTTGTAAAAATAACACATCATACGAATCAGGGATATTAAGCAATTCTTTCAATAAGCTTTTGGCATTATTGTGAACCTCATCATACGCCTGGCTCCGATGGCTCAGCTCCATGACGGACATGCCAGTATGATTGAAATTCAACAGCTCGCCTTGAGCTTTTTGTAATACTTCGACTGGTATAGCTGCTGGTCCTGCATTAAAATTGTATACTCGATCCACGATTCGTCCTCCTTTTAACACATTTATAAAAACATCCTATCATGAAAAAAGGAGAGGGGAAATAAAAAATTTTGTGTCGGTTAGAAAACAGTAAGGATCCTGTTGTTAGGATCCTTTAGCCGTTTATTTTTTATTGCAATCCGCCTTTTATTGTTTCAGCAAGCTGTGCAAGATCTTCTGGAGTATAATCATTTTGATGGGATTTCCATACTATGCCTAAACCATCTTCTTTTCCGTGTCGAGGAATTATGTGCATATGGTAATGAAACACTGTTTGACCGGCTTCTTCGCCATTGTTATTGATTAAATTTAATCCTTTTGGATTCAATTGTTTTTTTACCGCCTTTGCGACCTTCGTAACAGCTTCAAAAAAGTTTCTTGAGATGTCAGGTGTGAGCTCGAAAACGTTTTCTTTATGTACTTTTGGGATGACGAGTGTATGTCCTTTCGTTACCTGCATAATATCCATAAAAGCTAAAACGTGTTCATCCTCGTATACTTTTGCACAAGGAATTTCTCCGTTAATAATTTTACAAAAAATGCAATCGCTCATAATGACACTCCCCGCAATTTTTTTCTTTATTTTACCACGTGTTGAAAATGAAAGAAAACACAAAAAGGAACGAACATAAGTCCGTTCCTTTGAAGAGGGGTTTCAATGCACATGTTAAAAAAGCGATTTAAAAGTGTCTTTCGTCAACACCCCATTTTCAAATAATGAATGGTATTCCTTTTTGACACTTTAAACTTTTGTTAGAACACGACATGAAAAAATTTTAATGACAAACACCTGTTTAAGTGTGTGGTCACCCTCTTCAGTCAATAGCATACCCACTAATTTATTTTTTATGTTGTGTAAAATAAAAAAATTGAGCGTTTTTTGATGATAAACATCAAAAGGCGTTTAACTCCTCGGGAAGCTCTCAGCATTGTCATGAAATTTTTTTTAAAAAATTGGCGGCATAAGCAAAAAGCGTTAAGTCAAAAAAACCGCTCGCTCTAAAAAAAACAATCCGGCGCCGTAAGAGAAATTTGGCTTTGTGAAATGTTTTTAGCATTCGCAGCCATCTGCCAAAACAGGTTGCTTGGAAAATGAACGCTTTTCCTCACGGTCCAAATGAAAAAGAGCTTCCTGTTGAAAATAAATTAGGACGCTTCCTTAAATGTCATAAAGTTTATTCAAACCGTCCATGAAAAACGATAAAAAACAGATGTCCAAGAAGGTTCTTCCGTTCCGATCCATTCCTTTATCGTGCCAAAAACTTTCCCGAAAAGTACATATAAACAAAAATATATGCAAATAACGCATTGACTGCCAGCTGGACGCCGACAAATAAAATATTCGTTTGCGTTAATAAAACAATGGTAAGAACGGCTAGCTCAATGAAAAGAATGGTAAAAAGAAGGCGTAAAAAGCTTTTTTTCTTTACATTTTGTGGAACTGGATATAAGTCAGCGATAAAAAGAGCATCATAATGCTTGTATAAGCTCGTTAATTGAATTCCGGTTAGGAAGAGAACAGCTGCCGGCAAAATGATGCAAGATACAAGTGACAAAGGCAAAAAGATGCTGACAATAACGCCGATCATCAATAAGCGGATAAACAATCCGAAATAATCTCCTGAACGAATGAAGGATCTGGAAAACATATATAAAAATACATTTGATTGCTTGTAAGGGATGAAAGACAAAATCCAGTCCATCCATTTCCGTCTTTTTGCTTCAGCCTTCAGTTTCGGCACATCAGTAAACATATTGGCCAATCTATAAAATGATTGCAATTTGCGATTTTCCTGCAAAATTAAAAATTCCCACTGCAGCGTTTTGTTCCTCGTTATCTTGAAGAAATAAATGGTTACCAATGCCATCATGCCGTAAATAAACAGGGACAGCATGCTTTCCTTAACAGCCAAATAAATTACCGTGAAATTGACAGCATATCGGACAAACTTATCCATTATCTGGGATAACCGCTCCGGAAAATGCGTCATTTTCCATTGAATCCACAAATTCCAATATTTAATAACCGTAAGCTGGAAGATAAGGAATAAATAGTTGATGCCTTCACCTTCACCGCTTTGAAAATATAAAGGTGCAAGAATGATTAGGCATACGATCATTTGGACAGTCTGAAGGATATAGCTGTATATAAAAGCACGCTGAAAATAATGGTTTAATCCTTTTTCCATAGGCAGTAAAAAGATGATGTCAGGTTCTTTTAACAACGTGCGTACTTGCGAAAAAGTTACCGTTAATGCTAACAAGAGTGCCATTAAGAATGCTGATGGAAAATGAGGTGGGAGTTGATCAAGCCATTGCTGATACGCATAGGCTCCTCCGCCTAATAAAAACATAATCACTAAAAGCAGATGATCGTTCAGCATATAACGCAAGTATGTTTGTGTTTCTTTTATATGTGCTGCCAAACGGGCAGGCCAAATATCATTGATTGATCTCATCGTCTTGCTCCTTTGTCAGCCGAATATAAAGATCGTCCAATGTTGCACCAGGCATATTGAATTGCTCCTGCAGCTCAAGTTTAGTTCCTTGAGCCCGGACGGTTCCGTTGTGCAAAATCACAAAAGTGTCACAAAACCGTTCTGCATTTGCTAAAATGTGGGTTGACATTAAAATGCCAGCACCTTGTTTTTTCGCCTGATTCATGAGATCAAGCAGGGCGTGAATGGCTAACGGATCCAGCCCGACAAACGGTTCATCAATTATGTAAAGGGATGGCTGAACTAAAAAAGCGCACATAATCATGACCTTTTGTTTCATCCCTTTAGAAAAATGTGCCGGAAACCATTTCAACTGCTTTTCCATTCGAAATGTTTTTAAAAGAGGATCGAGCCGCTCGTTAAATGTCTCTTCACTGATCCCGTGCGCCATAGCCATCAATTGCAAATGCTCAAATAACGTCATTTCTTCGTATAAAATAGGGGTTTCAGGAACAAAACTAAATTGCTTTCGATATTGCACCGGATCTTCCTGAAATGTTTTGCCGTTAATTTTAATAGTCCCGTCACTTGGCTCCATCAAACCGATGATATGCTTGATCGTTGTGCTTTTCCCCGCACCGTTTAATCCAATTAAACCGACCATTTCATTTTCGTTTACAGTGAATGAAACATTTTTTAAAACAGACTTATTTGTGTACCCGCCGGTAATCTGATCTACTGATAATAAAGTCATATTTTCCGCCTCTCCCCTTTATTTTTTTAAAATTAAATGAGGCTTGATGTATTTAGCCGTTTCAACGATTTTTGCATGTTTTGATCCATTCTTCTCTCTTTCCATTTTAAATCATTCCTTCTCATCTTTTACAATATAATATTTCTTTACTCGGGGTGGAGAAGGAAAAATGAGTTTATCGCTCATCCCTAAAGCTTTTTTAAAGTGGTTAGCAAAAGCTTCGTTTTGATCCCATTTGTTAAAATCTTGTTCTGTCTCCCATAAAGTGAAAATGATATAAGTGTTTTTGAAAAGAGGGCGGAGAACTCTTAAGGCAACAAAGCCCGAATGGCTTTCAATGAATCGAGATAGCTCTTTAAATTGCTGTTCAAATAGAGGTTTTCCTTCATCTGTAACAGATATATAGGTAAACACGGCAAACCCTCCATCGCTGCAGATACTTCCTCTTTTATCAATAATTTCATATTTTTTGGGTTCTTTAAAAATTGTTGTTCCTTTTGTTTCATGCATAAGGACGGCGCTTTCACCGTCATGCATGAATAACATGCATTCTGCTAGATTATTTTTTTTGATTTTGCTTAAATATTCAATAGTGCCGAAAGCTATATAAACATTCATAACAGTCACCTCGCACGAAAATCACTTGACAATTTGCGAAAAAAGTTAAACATGTTACATACTGTATCCAAAATTATACAATACTAATTATGGGAGTTAAACAGAGGTGAAAACATTGTTGAAAAAAATAAAGATGATCTCGGGAATCGTTTTATCTGCTGCTGTGTTAAGTATTATCGCATACTTTGCCATGATTTGGATAGGCGCTATCGTTGTGGATGAAAAAAAGCTTGTTTTGCATTCTGCGACCTCTTTGATCGATCAAGAAGGACGGCCCATTACGAAATTATATTTAGAAAACAGAGAGATCATCGATATTGATAAAGTTCCGAAGCATGTACAAAATGCTTTCATCGCTGTTGAAGATAAAAGGTTTTATGAGCATCACGGCATTGATTTTCGGGCAATTTCAAGGGCGCTGTTCAAGGACATTGCTGCTTTCAAAAAAGTAGAGGGCGGCAGTACAATCACCCAACAGCTCGCCAAAAATGTTTTTTTAACAAACGATAAAACGGTTTTGAGAAAAATGACAGAAGCTATCATTGCCATTTATCTTGAACAGAAATATAGCAAAAGAAAAATTTTAGAGATGTATTTGAATCAAATCTATTTTGGACATGGCGTATACGGCATCCAGTCTGCATCAAAATTTTTTTTCAATAAAGATGCCTCTGAACTGACTATTGAAGAAGGGGCGCTGCTAGCCGGCCTGCCGAAGGCTCCAGCAGCCTATTCTCCGATTTTGCACCCAGAAAAAAGCTTAGAAAGAAGAAATGCGATATTAACCTTAATGGAGCGCGAAAACTATATTTCTCCGGAGCAAGCTGTCAGAAGCCAGGGGAAAACATTAGGTCTGAATATTCATAAAACGGAAGATAAGCCTTGGCTGTCCGCCTATATTGACATGGTATTTGAGGAAGCGGAAAATAAGTATCATCTTTCAAATGAAGAACTCCTAAAAGGCGGATATAAAATTACCGTTCCGATCAATATCGATGTTCAGGAAAAAGCATTCAAAGTTTTTAAAGAAAAGGCTTATTTTCAAGGTACGAAAGATGATGCTCAAGGCGCTTTTATTTTATTAGATAATAAAACAGGCGGTGTGCTTGCTGCGATCGGCGGGCGAAATTATGTTTCCAAAGGATTTAATCGATTGACAGCGAAGCGCCAGCCGGGGTCAACGTTTAAGCCGATAGCTGTATATGCTCCGGCAATGGAGGAAGGACTTTTTCAGCCTTATTCTCTTCTAAAAGATGAGAAATTGGATTATAAAGGATACTCTCCAAGCAATTACGATGGACGTTATGATGGACATGTAACCATGTTTGATGCGCTCATTCATTCAAAAAATGCTCCTTCTGTATGGGTGCTCGATAAGCTTGGAATCGATAAAAGCAAAGAGTATTTAGAGAAAAACGGGATTTATATTGAGGATAAAGGACTGGCGATTGCTTTAGGAGGACTAAAGTACGGCGTGTCGCCGTTTGATTTGGCAAATGCATACAGAACTTTTGCCAATAATGGTCAATACAGCAAGCCGTATTTCATACAAAAAATTGTGAATGCCAACGGCGATGTAGTGGCAGAAGTAAAAAAACAAAAATATCAAGTTTTTTCTCCGCAAACCTCGTGGAATATGACGAGGATGCTGGAGCAGGTTGTTAAAGAAGGAACTGCCAAAGCGGGACAATATGAAGGAGCTTTAGCTGGAAAAACGGGTACGACATCATTTCCTGGAAAAAAGGGCGCCGTGATGGATGCATGGTTTGTCGGATATACTCCTGACGTGACGGGGGCAGTGTGGATCGGATATGACCAGACAGATGAAGAACATTTTTTAAAGGGTGGGAGCGATTATCCAACGAAAATGTTTAAAAATATTTTAAGCGGTTTGAAATTTGAGGAAAAAACATCCTTTACGATTCCGAAAAAAGTGAAAGATTTAGAAAAACCAATCAGGCTTTCACGAATCCCTTCGCTTTCCGCCACATATCAATTTCACGCACTTCAATTATTTAAAGTGACATTAAAATGGCCTGCTCAAGATGATGACCGGGTCGTATACCGAATTTATGAACGAAGCGGAGAAAGCAAGAAATTGGTCGGATCTGTAAAGGGAAAAGGAGAATATGAAATACCGTATATTAACATTTTTTCAGAGCATTTTTATCAAGTTGTCCCTTATAATCCGCAAACCCATCAGGAAGGGGAAGGTACTGATTTTGTCAGCCCGCGCTGGGAATAACAAAATGCTGGAAAGATCTTTCGTCGATTTTATGACATTTCCCTTATATTCCTATACAATCGGGCACGGGAAGAGGTATAGTTTAAAAAGAGTATTAGAAAGGAATCGTTTTTAAAGGGGGATTTACATGGATAGGAAGAAAAGCTTTAATGATACTTTTTTAAAAGCGTGCAGAGGCGAAGCGGCGGACTATGTTCCTGTTTGGTATATGAGGCAAGCCGGGAGATCCCAGCCTGAATACCGGGCGTTAAAAGAAAAATACAGCTTATTTGAAATTACACATCAACCAGAGCTTTGTGCATATGTCACTAGACTTCCTGTCGAGCAGTACGGGGTTGATGCCGCAATTTTATATAAAGATATTATGACGCCGCTGCCTGCCCTTGGAGTTCAAGTTGAAATTAAAGCGGGAACAGGGCCTGTTATTGAAAATCCGATCAGGTCGCTGGAGGATGTAAAAAAACTTGGTGAAATTCATCCTGAGGAAGATGTTCCATATGTTTTAGATACGATTAAGCTTTTAGTTAATGAGCAGCTGAATGTTCCGTTGATTGGATTTGCCGGAGCACCATTTACTCTTGCCAGCTACATGATTGAGGGAGGCCCTTCCAAAAATTATAACAAAACAAAGGCATTCATGTATGCTGAACCAGAAGCTTGGTTTCTTTTAATGGAAAAGCTTGCCGATATGACCATTACATACGTGAAAGCGCAAATTGACGCAGGGGTTAAAGCGGTGCAAATTTTTGATTCATGGGTCGGAGCATTAAATGCTTCTGATTATCGATATTATATTAAGCCGGTGATGAACCGCATTTTTTCGGAATTAAAGGAAAAAGAGGCGCCGCTTATTATGTTTGGAGTGGGAGCAGGACATTTAGTAAAAGAATGGAATGATTTGCCTTTAGACGTGATCGGTTTAGATTGGCGTCTGTCGATTTCTGCTGCCAGAGAAATGGGGATTTCCAAAACATTGCAGGGAAATCTTGATCCGGCAGTTTTGCTTGCGCCGTGGGATTTTGTGAAAGAACGGGTAAAGGCTATTTTAGAAGAAGGAATGAAACAGCCAGGTTTTATTTTTAATCTTGGACATGGCGTCTTTCCACAAGTAAAACCGGAAACCTTAAAAAAATTAACGGAATTTATTCATGATTATACGCAAAAATAGATCGAAAAAAATGATCAACTTGAATTTTGGAGGTGCACGTAATGTCGAAGAAAAAAATAGGTTTGTTAGTGATGGCATATGGTACACCATATAAAGAAGAGGATATTGAACGCTATTACACCCACATTCGCCATGGAAGAAAGCCTGATCCAGAAAGTCTGGAAGATTTAAAAGAACGATATAAGGCGATTGGAGGCATTTCTCCTCTTGCGAAAATAACAGAAGAACAAGCGAAAGGCTTAGAAAAGCATTTAAATCATATTCAAAATGAAATAGAATTCCATATGTATTTAGGATTAAAACATATTGAGCCGTTTATTGAAGATGCAGTTGAACAAATGAATAAAGATGGAATCACTGAGGCGGTCAGCATCGTTTTAGCTCCGCACTATTCGACCTTCAGCATTAAGTCGTACAACGGCAGGGCAAAGGAAATTGCAAAAAAACTCGGAGGGCCTTCCATCACTTCTATCGAAAGCTGGTATAAAGAACCGAAATTTATTGAATATTGGGCTAAACAAATAAAAGAAACGTACGCGAAAATGACTGAAGAAGAACGGGAAAAAGCTGTATTAATTGTTTCAGCACACAGTCTGCCGGAAAAAATTGTTCAATTAGGGGATCCTTACCCAGATCAATTACAAGAAACAGCTGAATTAATTGCAAAAGAAGCCGGAGTGCAGCATTTTGCTGTTGGCTGGCAAAGTGAAGGCAATACTCCGGAGCCGTGGCTCGGACCAGATGTTCAAGATTTAACAAGAGATCTGTTTGAACAAAAAGGATACCGGACGTTTGTTTATGCTCCAGTAGGTTTTGTGGCTGATCACTTGGAAGTTCTATACGATAACGATGTCGAGTGCAAGGCAGTAACAGACGAGCTTGGAGCAGCTTATTATCGTCCAGAAATGCCGAATGCAAAACCTGAATTCATCGATTGTTTAGCTACAGTCGTGTTAAAACACTTAGGAATGTCAAAATAAGAAGGAGATTTTATGGGAAGAAAAAAAGTAGCAATTGTTGGCGGGGGAATAACTGGGCTTTCAGTTGCGTTCTACTTGCAGTCAGAAATTAAAAAAAATCATCTTCCAATAGATGTTGTGCTGATTGAAGCGAAGCCGCGATTAGGAGGAAAAATAGAAACGATAAAAAGGGACGGATTTATCATTGAAAGAGGTCCGGATTCCTTTTTGGAGCGAAAAAAAAGCGCTACGCAGCTTGCAAAGGACGTAGGGCTCGGAGATTATTTGGTGAACAATGACGTGGGGCAATCTTTTGTCCTTGTCGGCGACAAGCTCCATCCGATCCCGAAAGGAGCGGTTATGGGCGTGCCAACAAATATTGCTTCTTTCGCCACCTCCGGTTTGTTTTCGTTAACTGGCAAGCTGCGGGCTTCGTTTGACCTTTTCCTGCCGAAGAAAAAAGTGGACGGAGATCAGTCATTAGGCGGATTTTTTGGACGCAGGCTCGGCAGCGAAGTGGTTGAAAATTTGATTGAACCGCTTCTTTCCGGGATTTATGCAGGAGATATTTATAATTTAAGTTTATTAGCAATCTTTCCGCACTTTTATGAAATTGAACAAAAGCATCGCAGTTTAATTTTAGGAATGGCCAAGCAGGCGCAAAAGTCTAAACAAAAACAACAACAGGAGCAACATAAAGGGATTTTTCAAACCGTTTCAACTGGTTTGCAATCGATTGTTGAAGCTATAGAACGCCAATTGGATCATACGGTAGTGAAAAAAGGAATAAAAGTTTCGGAGATTAAAAAGGAAGATGATCTCTACCATTTGGAATTATCTGACGGAACTGTTGACAAGGCGGATGCGATAGTCATTACCGCTCAGCATGATGCTATTCCATCTATGTTTCCGAATGAGCAGCAAACACTCGCTTATTTCAAAAAAATGCCTTCAACATCTGTTGCAACCGTTGCAATGGCTTTTCCGGAAGAAGCTGTTCAGCTGCCCGCAGATGGAACGGGGTTTGTTGTTTCGAGAAACAGCGGCTATACGATTACTGCTTGTACATGGACCAACAAAAAATGGCCGCATACTGCTCCGAAGGGCAAAACGCTGCTAAGAGCGTATGTTGGAAAAGCAGGAGATGAAGCGGTTGTTGACCAGCCGGATGATGTGATCATTCAAACCGTTTTGGATGACTTAAATCGATTGATGCCGGTAAAAGGAGAACCGATTTTTTCTATTGTTACAAGATTGAGGGAAGCAATGCCTCAATACATTGTCGGACACCTTGACAACATAAGAAATATAAAAAGTATTATGGGGCAAAAATACCCCGGAATATATTTAACGGGTGCTTCTTTTGAAGGATTGGGGATCCCGGACTGCATTGATCAAGGTAAAAAAGCGGTGAAAGATGTTCTTCAATTTTTACATTTGGGACAAGCTTAAAAGGCAGGCTTGTCTCTTATTTTTTCAGAGGAGGCATCCATTTTAGCAAGTTTTGACGCTTCCGACTTCTGATCTTTAAAACGCCTTGGTTGGTTCCCATTGTTTAAAGTCCGACAATTCAAATTGAAGAAAATATATATTTGTTGAACAAGTTAGCATTTCTGTTTTTTTAGAAAAAGCGATCTGGAAAGATATAAAAAATTCATTGCACATCTGTTGACCATTGATCTATAATCAAAAGAAAATCAAGGGATCCCAAAGTTTTTGGAGGAATGAAAGTGGCTACAATTGAAGATGTGGCAAAACTGGCTGGTTTATCGAAAACGACAGTCTCAAGGGTGATAAATAATCAGCCTTACGTATCGGAGGAAAAAAAACAATTAGTGCTAGAAGCAATGAAGCAATTAGGGTATGTACCTAATTCTTCAGCTAGAAGTTTAAGAAATCAAAAAACTGAAATTATTGCTGTCATTATTCCTAGGGTTATGAACCCGTTTTTTGGACAATTTGTTGAATCGCTGGAAATCGTTGCGTCTCAATACCATTATCAATTGATTGTTTGTCAAACGTTATATTCAGCAAAGAAAGAATTAGACTATTTAAACTTGTTAAAAACGAAACAAGTAGATGGAGTGATTATGACGACATTGCTAAATGGCTGGGAGGCTGTTGAGCCGTTTTTAGAATACGGTCCGATTATTTTATGCAACGAATTCGATGAACAGGCAAATGTCCCGATGATTCATATGGATCAAAACTACGGAGGGTATGTTGCAACTAAGCATTTAATCGATCAAGGATACAATAAAATTGCTTTTTGCTGCGGAAATGTAAACAGTAATGTTTCGAGAGCTAGGGAAGAAGGTTTTCGAAAAGCACTTCGTGAAGCCGGATTGTACCTTCCTGAGCAATATATTTTCCGAAATGTATTTACATTTGAAGACGGAAAAAATGTCTTGAGGAAAATGATGGAGATGGTTGAAGCTCCAACGGCGGTCTTCACAGGTTCTGATGAAGTGGCAGCCGGGATGATTTCTGAGTCAAAGAGACTTGGCGTCCGTGTCCCGGAAGAATTAGCGGTCGTCGGGTTTGACAATCAGGCTATAACTGAACTGATGGAGCCTATGATTACGACGGTTAATCAGCCGGTGAAAGAAATGGGTCATTTAGCAATGGAAGTGATGATGGAAAAAATAAAAACGAGACGGTATAAAGAGAGAGAGGTGCATCTTTTGCCTCTGACATTAATTGTAAGGGATTCTTCAAAGCTAGCCAATTACAATGTGTATTAGTACAGGTTAAGAGAAGAGAAAAAATATTCAGGCAATTCTTTTTAGAATTGCCTGAATAAATTTATTTTACATGTAAGCAATGATTGCATTTGTTCCCGTAGCATTCGTGCTGTTCTTCAATTTCTTTTCCGCATTCAATACATTTTTTTCTTGGCAAGTTTCTAAAAAATTCAGTGATTTTTTGTCCTAACATTTTTTATCCCCCCGTGCTGTTGTTATTAACATTGTATTATAACAGAATGAAAAATGTCAATACTGTTTTAAAACATTTTTTCTTATTGAGGAGGATAAGGGTGATGAAAGTAACAGTTGTAGGGTTCTGGGGAGGCTATCCAGAAGCGAATGAGGCTACATCAGGCTATTTATTTCAGGAAAAGGGGTTTAACCTGTTAGTTGATTGCGGAAGTGCTGTATTATCACAACTGCAAAATTTTGTATCACTTTCAGATTTAGATGCTGTGATCCTTTCTCATTATCATCATGATCATATTGCAGATATTGGACCGCTGCAATATGCAAGACAAATTACCGGCATGCTGCAAAAATCAAACAAAATTTTGCCCATTTACGGACATAGCCTTGATACAAAAGAATTTGACAGACTCACACATTTGAGTGTGACAAAAGGAATTTCATACGATCCTGATCAATCGATTTCGATCGGTCCGTTTACGATTACATTTTTAAAAACAGATCATCCTGTTGACTGTTTTGCCATGAGATTTACTTCAGGACATAAAACGGTTGTATACACGGCAGATTCAAGCTTTAAAAATGAATTCATTCCATTCAGCCAAAATGCGGACTTGCTTATATGCGAATGCAATATGTATGCGAATGAAGACGGCAAAAAGTTTGGGCATATGAATTCCCACGAAGCTGCGACAATTGCTAAGGAAGCAAATGTAAAAGAGCTTTTGCTGACTCATTTGCCTCATAAAGGCAATCATGAAGAATTGATAGAAGAAGCTAAAACGATTTTTAATGGATCGATCAAGCTGGCTAAAACAGGGTTGTCGTTACATATTGATTAAAGAGAAATTATATTAGCAAAATTATGGGACAGCCTTTTGCCGAACATTTCATAAACTTAAAGCTACTTCCAAACTTCATTTTGATAGAATAGTGTTCCATTTTCTGTAAGGATGCAGTATGTTGGCATCCTTATTTTTTTGGAAAATTCGTCAGAAAATAATTGAAAATCAAAAATATATTGTTATAATTTAAAGCATAAAAGTAAAAAAGGGGGAAGAAAATTTTGAAAACTAGGATAGGAGCAATCGGAGGAATTTTTTTGATGGCGCTCCTCGTGCTGTCAGGTTGTGGAAGCAGCAAAGGGTCCAGCAGCGAAAGCAATAGTGAAGAAGGAAAGAAAGAAACATTTAAAATTGGTATCACTCAATTTGTAGCGCACCCGTCGCTGGATGAGGCATTGAAGGGATTTCAACAAGCAATTAAAGATAAAGGGTTAAATGTAGATTATGATATTCAAAACGCTCAAGGGGATCAATCGAATACCCAAACGATTGCGAATAACTTCGTCGGAGATAACGTCGATTTAATTTTTGCGAATGCAACGCCTAGTGCACTTGCTGCAGCAAATGCTACAAAGGATATTCCAATTGTATTTACATCCGTAACAGATCCTGTCGGCGCCGGGCTTGTGAAAGAGATGGAAAATCCAGGAGGGAATGTAACAGGAACAACTGATACCCATCCTGATGCCATACCGAAAACGGTGAAATTTATTGATCAATATTTAGACGGCAAAAGAATAGGAATGATCTATAATTCAGGCGAACAAAACTCTGTTGCGCAAATTGACCTTGTTAAAAAAGCGACAGAAGGAACGGATTTGAAAATTGTCGAAGCTTCTGTTTCTACTTCAGCTGAAGTGAAACAAGCTGCTGAATCTCTTGTCGGCAAAGTCGATTGTTTTTACATTATCACTGACAATACCGTTGTTTCTGCGCTTGATTCGGTCATTTCCGTTGCAAATGAAAACGATATCCCGCTGTTTGTCGGTGAATTAGATTCAGTCAAAAAAGGCGGTTTTGCTGCGTACGGGTTTGAATATTATGATATTGGCTATGAAGCAGGAGAAATGGCTGCAAAAATTTTAACAGAAGGGAAAAAGCCGTCTGAACTGCCTGTTCAATATCCGCAAAACTTAAAGCTTCTTATTAATAAAAAAGCAGCAGCTGAGATGAACGTTAAGATTTTAGACGAGTGGAGCAAAGAAGCAGAGTTTATTGAGTAATTTGGAAGGGTGTTTACATGCTGACAGCAGTATATGGCTCACTTGAGGCGGGACTTATTTACGCAATAATGGCTCTCGGAGTCTATTTATCTTTTAGAATATTAGATTTTCCAGATTTAACGGTTGACGGTAGCTTCGTTACTGGAGCTGCCGTCGCAGCCGTCATGATCATAGACGGAGCTCATCCTGTTATGGCGACGATTGCCGGAATGATTGTCGGCTTTCTAGCTGGGATCTTAACGGGAATTTTACATTCGTATGGGAAAATTAATCCGTTGTTATCCGGTATATTAATGATGATCGCTCTTTATTCCATTAATTTGCGAATTATGGGAAAATCGAATGTTTCGCTTTTACAGGAGGAAACGCTTTTCTCAAAGCTGGCCGATGCGCTGGCACCGATCGATCAAGCCGTTAAGAGCGTCATTTCTTTTTCCCCGACCACATGGTCAGTCATCATTTCAATGGTGTTATTGGTCGCTTTTTTAAAGCTCATCCTTGATTACTTCTTAAAAACGGAAATCGGACTTGCTATAAGAGCTGTCGGAGATAACGAAGAAATGATTAAAAGTTTTTCGGCGAATACAAACTTTCTTAAAGTATTAGGATTAGGATTGTCAAATGGTTTGGTTGCTTTGTCAGGTGCGCTTGTCGCCCAATATAATGGCTTCAGCGATGCCAATATGGGAATTGGAATGATTGTGATCGGGCTTGCTTCCGTTATTATTGGAGAGGCAATTGTCGGCAGCAAGACGATTGTTCGGGCTACCTTAGCTGTTATAATCGGTGCTGTCATTTATCGTTTCATAGTCGCCTTTGCATTTAGATTTAACTTTTTTGAAACAGGCGATATAAAATTAATTACAGCTTGTATCGTCATTTTGGCGTTAATCATCCCGCGATATTTTGAAAAACGGCGTGAGAAAAAAAGAAAATTGGTAAGAAAGCGGGGTGAACAAGTTGCTTCAGCTAAAACACATTCATAAAGTGTTTAACGAAGGGTCATTGGATGAAAAAATCGCCTTAGATGGAATTCATTTAGAGGTCGAAAAAGGCGATTTTATTACGATTATTGGCAGCAACGGCGCAGGGAAATCGACTTTGCTGAACATCATAGCTGGAAAGCTGTTTCCCGATGAGGGGGAAGTCTGGCTTGACGGCGTAAATATAACAACACTTCCTGAGCATAAACGATCAAAATATATCGGCAGAGTGTTTCAAAATCCGTTGTCAGGCACATCGCCGACGTTGACCATTGAAGAAAATTTGGCGATCGCTTACGGCCGTGTTCATAAACGAACTTTGGCCAGAGGTGTAACGAATAAGCGGAAAAATTATTTTAAGGAGCAGCTGTCGCTTTTAGGGCTTGGATTAGAAAACCGTTTAAATGCGAAAGTAGGATTGCTGTCAGGCGGGGAAAGACAGGCGTTGTCGCTTTTGATGGCAACATTTACGAAACCGAAAATATTATTGCTTGATGAGCATACAGCCGCATTAGATCCCGCACGCGCAGAGGTCGTCCTGTCGCTTACGAAAAAATTTATTGAAGAATATAATTTAACAACGATTATGATTACACATAATATGCAGCAGGCGATTGATCTAGGAAACAGATTGCTGATGATGAATCGCGGAAAAATCATTTTTGAGGCATCTGCTGAAGAAAAAGTAAAACTGACCATTCCGAAATTAATGGACGAATTTGCCAAAATTCAAGATGCAGTATCTGACCGGGTGCTCTTAAGCTGATATTTACCTCTTTCCATTCAGGGGAGAGGTTTTTAAATGCAATTTTGTTCAATATATAAAACAAATGTATGAATAAACAAAACATAAAAAAGGAGGAAAACATGAAGCCGATTCAGCAAATTATTGGGGAAAATTTTTGTAAAATCCGAAAAAGGATGGAGCTAAGCCTTGACAAGGTGTCTGAAAAGACAGGCGTTTCCAAAGCGATTCTTGCACAAATTGAAAGAGGGGAAGCGAATCCGACTGTCTCCACGCTGTGGAAAATAGCGAACGGACTTCATGTATCATTTTCCGCTTTGATGAAGGAGGAGGCGCCAAGCGTTCAAAAAATATCTTTATCAAACATACCGGCTATATCTGATGATGATGAAAAGTATAAAGTATACCCGATGTTTACGTTTGAAATCGGCAAGCCGTTTGAGGTGTTTGAAGCGCATTTAGAGCCTGGACATGTCCATCAATCGGATGAACTTGCGCATGGGGTGCAAGAAATTTTGATCATTCAAAAGGGAGCTTTAGAAGTTGTAATTGATGGATTTTCTTATGTTGTTTGCGAAGGGGAAGCGATCCGATTTGCAGCGGACAAAAAGCATGATTATAAAAATATAACGGATCAAAAAGTTAAATATTATGTGATCATTTATTATCCGGAAAACTAGAAATGGAGGTGATTCCGATTGCATTCGACAGCATTGGCAAAATATAAATCGGAATTAATCCAAGGCATTCAAGCAGGAATCAGCATTGCCATCGGCTATTTCCCCGTTGCCATCGCTTTCGGCCTTCTTGCTGAAAGAACGGGACTTTCGATTGCGGAAACGGTGATGATGAGCGCAATCGTTTTTGCAGGAGCAGCTCAATATATGTCATTAAGCCTAATTGCTGCGCATGTTGGTGCATGGGAAATTATTATGACAACTTTCATTGTAAACATCCGCCATTTCCTTATGTCAGCATCATTAAATGAGAAAGTGGAGAAAGACTCCATATGGATAAAAGCTCTGTACGGCTTTGGTGTAACAGATGAAACATATGCAGTTGCGGCTGTCAGACAGGAAATGGTCACAGCACCATATATGTTTGGACTATGCTTGATGGCATATAGCAGCTGGGTGATCAATTCTGGAATCGGTTATATAGTTGGAGAAAATTTGCCCGCTTTCTTACAGGAAAGCATGGGAATTGCTCTATATGCCCTATTCATCGGCTTATTGGTTCCTTCATTAAAAAAACATCGGAAAATTATCGTACTAGCTTTATTATCTGCAGTGATAAATTCCGTTTTATTGACGACCGGACGGCTGTCTATAGGCTGGTCTATTGCATTGTCGTCCTTATTTTCTTCCGTTGTTGTGGAATGTATCTTTAGAAAATTAGAGGTGCAGCAAGATGAATAGCCAAATATTTTGGTTGATTATCGGAATGGGCGTTGTGACATACATACCGCGAATGCTTCCTTTTGTTATTTTCAGTCAATTACATCTCCCTCCGTTTTGGCAAAATGTATTAAAAAATGTACCATATGCAACATTAGGTGCATTGATCGTGCCCTCGGTCTTTTTTATTCACGAGGATTTCCTGTTTGGAGCAGTCGGTGCATTTACAGCGTTCATTGCTGCTTATTTCGGAGCCAACGTCTTTTTTGTAGTTATGTGTTCAATTGCCGTTTTATCTTTTTACAGCTTCTTTTTCTAAATATTTTGGAAAAGCAGTTCTATTACGATGTTTTTTTATCTAAACTACTAAAGGAGGGAGTTAAGCTCAAGGGGGTATTCGGCTTGAAAAAGAGTCTTCTAACGATCATTTTATTATATGCAGTTTACGGTTTGATTTTATACTTCTATTTATTCTTCTGGACGGGTTATGAGCTGCCGAAGGGAATTGAAGGTACTGCTGCTGATCCGAAAACGTTTTTAACGACAGAGGAGCTGCAGCTGTCAGAAAATTATTCACAATTGAAAAATTTGTTATTTTTCATATCCATTCCGTTAGAGTGGATCATCTTTTTTATTGTGCTAAGCTTTGGGATTTCAAAAACATTTCAGCAATGGGCGGAAACAGCATCCCGTTTCTTTATAGTCCAAACAGCTTTATACTATTTTTGGCTGTCATTGCTTGTCACTTTACTAACATTACCTGTCAGCTGGCTGAACTATAAACTGTCAAAGGATTTTCAAATCTCGACCCAGACGTTGAACTCGTGGCTGAAGGATGAAGTGACCGATTTTCTTGTGAATTATGTTTTAATGGCGGTTGTCGTCACGTTTCTATACATCATTATTCGAAAATTTGAAAAGCGCTGGTGGCTTTGGGCATGGTTTGCATCGATACCATTCACATTGTTTATAATGTTTATTCAGCCGGTAATCATTGATCCGCTGTACAACGATTTTTACCCGTTGAAAAATAAAAAGCTGGAGGAAGAAATTTTACAGCTAGCTTCCAAAGCAGATATTCCCGCGGAGCATGTGTATGAAGTGGATATGTCCTCCAAAACAAATGCGTTGAACGCCTATGTGACAGGAATAGGATCAAATTCGAGAATCGTTTTGTGGGATACGACGTTAAATAAATTAAGCGAAGATGAAATATTATTCATTATGGCTCATGAGATGGGACATTATGTGATGAAGCACATCTATATCGGAATAGCCGGGTATTTGCTTCTTTCCTTGGCAGGTTTATATATCATTCATCGGTTAATGATTTTTTGTACAAATCGATGGGGAAAAAGGCTGAACATTCAATCTATACGTGAATTGTCGTCGCTTCCTCTATTTCTTTTGCTGCTGGGGATGTTATCGTTCGCTTCAAGTCCTATATCCGGCATAGTATCAAGGTATCAAGAGAAACAGGCGGATTTATATGCAATTGAAATGACAAAAAACGAGGAAGCGGCTGTAAAAACATTTCAACATTTGGCGAAATTTAGCCGCAGCGAAATAAATCCGCCGAAAATAGTGAAATTTTTACGTTACGATCATCCGCCTCTGATTGAACGAATTATGTATATCGAAAATATAAAAAATAAAGAATAAACTCCTTGTTTATACAGGGAGTCTTATTTATTTTTAAATCTGTGATTTTAGCAATATAATATTAATGTTTGTCATTGCTTTTTAAACTTCCAAAAAGTATTTTTATTGATAAAATATAGGATGAGATTAGTATGAATGAAAGAGTGATCATAGATGAGCTGGTTGTCAAAACTGTTGCGGTTGTTTTTCGATAATCAGGAAGAAGAATATGAAAGAAAGATAGATAAAAACAATTCTACTGAAAAAATAAAAGATCAATCATTAACTGACGATAGATTAGAGATGCAAGCTAGAGTTACATATCAATATCCGAAAGGAAACTTTCGGTTTCCGCTAATATCCGATGATGAAACATTGCGAGAAACGAGACGCCCAGCGGATGCGGCAAAATCAAAAGCAAAAACATCTTCTGAACGCAAGCAGTCTCGACTGAATAGTGCACAAGGCGCACAAAAGGAAAGAAAATCTTTTCAGCCAACGGAAATCCCTTCACCGATTTTTGGATTTGGACCAAGGAATAGAGATGATTTATTTTTCAAAAAAATTGAAGAGCAATATCAGCAACAGACGGACATAGACGTACATGATATTTTCATCAATGATCTGGAAAAACAAAAAGAAGTGCAAAGGGAGTTTGCTGCAGCAGAAGAAATAGAAATAAATGAAATGATAGAATATGAAAACGATTATGAAAAAGAAATATCAAAAACACAAGATCACGAAGCTGAGGATTCATATTTTGAAATAACAGCACCGCCTTCGGAGGATAAACAGCGGGAAGCTGAGAAAGCTCAATCGGTCGAGGCTTCAAAGCTGGAGATGGAATCAAAGCAAGAGACGAATCTAAAACAGTGGACGGATCTAAACCAGGAGATGGAATCAAAGCAAGAAACGAATCTAAAACAGTGGACGGATCTAAACCAGGAGACGGGATCAAAGCAAGAGACGAATCTAAAACAGTGGACAGGTCTAAAACAGGAGACGGATCTAAAACAAGAGACAGTTCTAAAGCAGGGGACGAATCTAAAACAGGAGACAGATCTAAAACAAGGAACAGATCTAAATCAGGAGGAAGGTCCAAAACAGGAGACGAGCCTAAAACAGGAAGCGGATCCAAAGCATTTAGAGAAAAAGTCCGATGACAGACGAAAGCCTGTTTCCAGAGGAAAGCTTTCATCAAATCAAAACGAAAAGACAATTATTCCATATAATGTCATTATGTTTGGACAAGATAAACGAAAGCTTGAATTAAAGGAAAAACGGCAAAATTATTTGTTTCCGCCGCTCACCCTCCTGAACGTTCAGCCGTTTGAGGAAGAAGCGGATGATCAGTGGATAGAAAAGCAAAAGAATTTGCTCGATCTTACGCTGCAAAATTTTCATGTCAATGCAAAAGTGGTCAATGTGTCACAAGGACCTTCCGTCACGAGGTTTGAGGTTCACCCTGAACCCGGCGTAAAAGTGAGCAAGATAACTAACTTGATAGACGATATTAAATTAAGCTTGTCTGCAAAAGACATCCGGATTGAGGCTCCGATACCGGGGAAAAACACAATAGGGATTGAGGTGCCAAACCGGAAAAGCAAAACGGTTTTTTTAAGAGAGATTTTACGGTCGAAAGCTTTTCAAGCCAACCGCTCTCCGTTAACGGTTGCTCTGGGCCTCAGCATTTCAGGGGAGCCGATTGTGACGGATTTGAAAAAAATGCCGCATGGTTTGATTGCGGGAGCTACAGGGTCAGGAAAAAGCGTTTGTATCAATACGATTTTAGTCAGCCTGCTCTATAAAGCAACTCCAAATGATGTGAAAATGCTCCTCATTGATCCAAAAATGGTGGAGCTTGCACCGTATAACCGCATACCTCATCTCGTCAGCCCTGTTATTACGGATGTAAAAGCAGCTACTGCTGCACTGAAATGGGCGGTAGATGAAATGGAAAGAAGGTATGAATTATTTGCCCATGTAGGCGTTCGAGATATCGAGAAATTTAATGAACGAGTCGGCGACAAGGAAAAGGAGAAACGATTGCCGTACATCGTGATTGTGATTGACGAGCTCGCTGATTTAATGATGGTTTCGCCGAACGATGTGGAGGAGGCGATTTGCCGGATTGCCCAAAAAGCGAGAGCTTGCGGCATCCATTTATTAATTGCCACACAAAGACCGTCTGTTGATGTTATAACCGGTTTAATAAAGGCGAATATTCCTACAAGAATAGCATTTTCCGTATCATCGCAAATAGATTCAAGAACGATTCTTGATACTTCCGGTGCAGAAAGACTCCTAGGAAGAGGAGACATGCTGTTTTTAGAAAACGGTTCTGCAAAACCGGTAAGAGTTCAAGGAACTTTTGTTTCTGATGATGAAATTGATCGCGTCGTTCACCATGTAAAAAACCAGATGGCGCCCAATTATTTGTTTAAACAAGAGGAATTGCTTGCGAAAACAAATTTCCAAGCAGAAGAAGATGATCTTTTTTATGAAGCCTGCGAGTTTGTTGTAGAGCAGGGGCATGCTTCGGCTTCAAGTCTTCAACGCCGTTTTCGAATCGGTTATAATAGAGCGGCCAGATTGATTGATTTAATGGAGGAGCAAGGGATCATTTCCCCGCCGAAAGGAAGCAAGCCGCGAGACGTGCTAGTGTCAGAAGAACAATTGAAAACAATAAAAGAGAGTAGTTGAGATGTACTGAACATGATATTATTAAAATGTTGGGCTGATTTTGGCAATGCCGATTTAAAACGATATACGTTGCTTTCAATTAGGAAACACTAAAAGTATACAATATTGCGTTATGAAGCTTGCAGGAAATAAATATTATAGTTGCAAAACTAGTCATTCGTCATATATTATTTTACAGATAGACGATTGTTGGAGGTTCTTATATGACTGCTTATCATTTTGTTGGCATAAAAGGAACAGGGATGAGTGCTTTAGCTCAAATCCTTCATGATATGAATGAAAATGTACAAGGATCTGATATTGAAAAATATATTTTTACACAAAAAGGCTTGGAGGAACGGGGAATTCAAATATTTCCTTTTTCGAAAAATAACATTCACCCTGGTTTAACTGTAATAGCTGGTAATGCTTTTCCAGATACACACGAGGAGATTGAAGAAGCAAAGAGACTTCAATTGCCGGTTTACCGCTATCACAAATTTTTAGGGGAATTGATGAACAAATTCACAAGCATAGCGGTAACTGGCGTGCACGGTAAAACATCTACAACCGGTTTACTGTCTCATGTTATGCAAGGTGCTTTTCCTACCTCATACTTGATTGGAGACGGAACGGGAAAAGGAGTTCAAAACAGCAAATATTTTGTCTTTGAAGCATGTGAATACCGGCGCCATTTTCTATCCTATCATCCGGATTATGCGATTATGACGAACATTGATTTTGACCACCCTGATTATTATCGTGATCTGGATGATGTTTTTTCAGCCTTTCAGCAAATGGCTTTACAAGTGAAAAAAGGAATTATCGCTTGCGGAGATGATGAGCGTTTACAGGAAATACAAGCGAAAGTTCCGGTATTATATTACGGTTTTCATGAGGAAAACGATTTTCAAGCGAGAAATGTGGTGAAAAGCACAACGGGAACTGTATTTGATGTATATATTCGGAATACGTTTTACGGCACGTTTGAAATTCCTGCATTCGGGGATCACAACGTTCTAAATGCGCTGGCGGTTATTACGTTATGCCAATACGAAAATATTGGAATTGATGTTATTCAGGAGCGCGTCAAAACGTTTAAAGGCGTAAAAAGAAGATTCAGCGCCAAAAATTTCGGAGGACAAGTGCTGATTGACGATTACGCCCATCATCCTACGGAAATAAAAGCAACAATTGAAGCTGCGCGGCAAAAATATCCTGACCGGGAAATTGTTGCTGTTTTTCAGCCTCATACCTTTTCAAGAACACAGTCATTTCTTAATGAGTTTGCGGATAGTTTAAAAAGCGCCGACAAAGTATACTTATGCGAAATTTTTGGCTCTGCCCGTGAAAACATAGGGAACCTCACGATTAAAGATTTGCAGGCGCAAATTGAACATTCAGAGTTAATCGATGAGACGAACATTAAAGTTTTGAAAAAACATGAAAGCAGCGTTATTTTATTCATGGGTGCAGGAGATATTCAAAAATATCAAGATGCCTATGAAAAGCTGTGTGTTTAAAACAAAACGACTGTAACAAAAAATGTTACAGTCGTTTTGTTTTTATAGCGAAGAATGCACTATTTTAAATTCTCAGGATTTAGCTGCTCCAATTCCGGAATGACAAACAGTCCGTCTTTTCGGATCAATACGTCGTCAAAATAAATTTCTCCGCCTCCATATTCCGGACGCTGAATGACGACCAAATCCCAGTGGATATTGGAATGGTTGCCATTATACGCTTCATCGTAGCATTGCCCTGGCGTAAAGTGGAAGCTTCCAGCGATTTTTTCGTCAAACAGAATGTCCTGCATCGGGTGAAGGATGTATGGATTGACACCGATGGCGAATTCACCGATATATCTTGCTCCTTCATCTGTATCCAAAATGCTGTTTAATCGTTTTGTATCATTAGCTGACGCATCAATGATTTTTCCGTCTTTAAATGTTAACCGAACATTTTCAAATGTAAATCCTTGGTACGGAGAAGGCGTATTAAACGTAATGGTACCGTTCACAGAATTTTTAACAGGCGCTGTAAATACTTCACCGTCAGGAATATTCATGCGTCCTGCACATTTAATCGCAGGAATATCTTTGATTGAAAAAGTCAAATCAGTGCCAGGACCTTTAATATGTACTTTGTCAGTTTTGTTCATCAGTTCAACAAGCGCATCCATCGCTTTATCCATTTTTTCGTAATCAAGAGTGCAGACATTAAAATAAAAGTCTTCAAACGCTTCTGTGCTCATTTTTGCAAGCTGTGCCATGGATTCATTCGGGTATCTGAGAACCACCCATTTTGTTTTCGGAACGCGGATTTCACGATGCACCTTTTGCCCGATTGTTCTGCCTTCCAGCTTCATTTTTTCTTCTGGAACGTCAGCAAATTCATTAATGTTTTTGCCTGATCTGAGGCCTATGTATGCGTCCATTTCTTTCATGACATTTGCTTCGAAATCAGCCATCATTTCGAATTGTTCTTCTTGTCCTCCAAGCAATAAAGCTCGGTTTATTTGATGATCTTTAATGGAAACAAACGGATGCCCGCCAGCTTTGTAAGCCTCGCGGATGAGAGCAATCACAAGCTCCTTCTCAAGACCAAAGTTTTCAATAAGCACTTTTTCGCCTTTTTGCAGTTGGCATGAATAATGAATTAAAATTTTTGCCAATTTTTCGATTCTTGGATCTTTCAACTTGCCGGCCTCCTTTTTTTTCGTTATACAATAATATTGTAGCGTTTCCTGATTGGATTTAAAACTTGTTCTATTTTTGACATGATCGAAAGGATTCAATTGACAAAATGTCGAATAGATAAATGATTGCAGATTTTATGTTTGCATTCCGAAAAATTAGGGAATTGTATTATTGGTTTTACTTGGAGGTGCAGCAGTTGGAATTCATATTATATGCAAGCATTGCGCTAATAGCCGTAGCTTTTACAGTGTTAGTTGTTTATTTAGCCAAAACATTAAAATCTCTGCGCATTACACTCGATCAAGTAGCCGGGACGCTTGCGGGCCTTGAAAAGCAGGTGGAGGGCATTACAAAAGAAACAACAGATTTGCTTCATAAAACAAACCAATTGGCGGAAGACATTCAGAAAAAATCTGAGAAGGTCAACTCAGTGGTGGATGCCGTAAAAGAGATTGGAACATCCATTCAACAATTTAATCGGTCTATGAAAAAAGTTTCAGCGAGTGTAACTGGACAATTGGAAAAAAATGAAGAAAAAGTTGCTCAAGCCATTCAGTGGACAAATGCTGTGATGGAATTGATTGATAAAGTAAAGCAGAGAAAACGATCAAAGAAGCAAACTGATTAATTAATTTTACTTAAAAAACAGGAGGCGCAAACATGTCAAAAAAAAGCACGAATAAAAAAGGGTTTATAATAGGTTCTATTATAGGCGCTGTTGTTGGGGCAGCTTCCGCATTATTGCTTACGCCAAAGTCAGGAAAAGAGCTTCGCGAAAATTTTAATGATCAGGCGGGAAAAGTGAAGGAAAAAACATCAAAAATTACAAGCGAAGCATATGAAAAAGGAGTACAGTTTATCAGCTTGGCAAAAGAAAAATCACAAAATATTCAACAGAAAATCCAAGAGCAGTCTGAGGGCTTGGTAAAAAAAATAAAGGAACGAAGCAATGAAAATGAAATTTCTGAAAAAGAAAATCCTTCAGATTCCGCTGACACCGAGCTTGACGACGAACAAAGTCAGAAAACAGAAAATTTGACTGACACTTCACAAGCCTCAGATGAAGAGCTTCAAAGCGAAAACAATAAAGAAACAAAGTCATAGGTTTGGCAAGACAATCATCATCGGCAAACAAGCCGATGATTTTCGTTTACAGGAAAATAGGCAGCGAATAGAGGAAAAGAGCGTGAAAATTTTCATGGGGAATATTTTTCAAACAGTGTTACAAGTCCATCAGCCGGCAAGGTTTTCAAGAATTTTAAGCTTTTGCTGCTGATTGCCAAAGCCCTAATCATTTAGTTTACATGTACAAGAATTGTCCGATTCTATAACTGAAACATAACATAAAATAAACATAAATCCCCCAAATATTGTATAATAATTTTATCTGGCATGATGATCTTTGGGAAATGACTTGTGAAGAACTAAAGAAAATATTTTGAAAAAAATAAACACTTTACCGCTTAAAAGCGTTTAATCGATAAAGAAATTTTTAGTGACATTTCAAGGAATATGGTTTATAATAAACCCTAATTAAAATCAAATGCTTAAAATTTTGACGGATGTGAAAGGGTGGAAAAAATGAGCAATACAGAATTAGAAGCGCTTAGGGAACGGGTTGATGAAATCAATTTGCAAATTTTAAAATTAATTAACGAGCGAGGCAAGCTTGTTCAAGAAATTGGGAAAGCGAAAGAAGCGCAAGGAGTTAACCGATATGATCCTGTCCGTGAACGAAAAATGCTCGATTTGATAAAAGAACATAATAATGGTCCATTTGAAGATTCCACTTTACAGCATATTTTTAAGGAAATATTTAAAGCGGCATTAGAGCTTCAAGAGGACGATCATCGCAAAGCATTGTTAGTATCAAGAAAGAAAAAGAAAGAGAATACAATCGTTGACGTCAAAGGCGAAAAAATCGGGGATGGCAGCCAATACTTTGTTGTCGGTCCTTGTGCGGTAGAAAGCTATGAGCAAGTAGCTGCTGTTGCGGAAGCAGCGAAGAAACAAGGCTTGAAGCTTCTAAGAGGCGGTGCATTTAAACCTAGAACATCACCATATGATTTCCAAGGTTTAGGTATTGAAGGCTTAAAAATTTTAAAAAGAATTGCTGATGAGTTTGATATGGCAGTTATTAGTGAAATTGTGTCGCCTCAAGATATTGATGTGGCCCTTGATTACATCGATGTCATCCAAATCGGGGCACGGAACATGCAAAACTTTGAATTGTTAAAAGCAGCAGGATCTGTTCGCAAGCCTGTATTGTTAAAACGCGGTCTTTCTGCAACGTTATCAGAATTTATGAATGCTGCGGAATACATTATTTCTCGAGGTAACGATCAAATCATTCTTTGTGAACGCGGAATTCGCACGTATGAACGCGCTACAAGAAACACGCTGGACATTACAGCAGTTCCGATTTTAAAACAGGAAACACATTTGCCTGTATTAGTTGATGTCACTCATTCAACAGGCCGGAAAGACCTTCTAATTCCTGCTGCAAAAGCTGCTCTTGCTATTGGGGCAGACGGTATTATGGCTGAAGTTCATCCGGATCCGGAAGTAGCTTTGTCAGATTCTGCGCAGCAAATGAATATTGAGCAATTCAATCAGTTTATTTCTGAATTAAGACCATTAGCGAAAGTAAATGCCTAATTGAATATCGTCTATTTTTAAAAAAGGAGCCTTTTAAGGTTCCTTTTTTTGCGTAGATCGTTTACATTATTTAATGAAGGATATACTTTAATGAACATATTTTTTTAACGAAAAAGGTAAAAATATAAGAAAACACGCCAAGCACATTGCGGACGAATGCTTTGTATCGTATGATAAGAGTTATACGGAAGAGACTGTACTTATTTGATATAGATCATTTAGATGAGGAGTGTTGATCATGAATAATGTGACGATATATGATGTTGCACGTGAAGCGAACGTTTCAATGGCGACAGTTTCACGAGTTGTAAACGGCAACCCGAATGTAAAGCCGACAACTAGAAAGAAAGTATTGGAAGCGATTGAGCGTCTCGGCTATCGGCCAAATGCGGTCGCAAGAGGGCTGGCTAGCAAAAAGACGACGACTGTAGGTGTTGTTATACCGGATGTATCAAGCACATTTTATTCAGAATTGGCTCGCGGGATTGAAGACATCGCAACGATGTATAAATATAATATTATTTTAAGCAATTCTGACCAAAATAAAGAAAAAGAATTGCATTTGCTTAACACCCTTTTAGGGAAACAAGTGGATGGAATTGTATTTATGAGCGGCAATATTACAGAGGAGCATGTGGAAGAATTTAAACGTTCACCGGTTCCTATTGTGCTTGCATCAACTTTTGATGAGAACAATGAACTGCCTTCTGTTAATATCAATTATGAACAGGCAGCCTATGATGCGGTTAAGTTTTTAATCGATAAAGGACACAAACATATTGCCTATGTATCCGGGCCGATGGAAGAGCCTGTGAATAAAGTGAAAAAACTTAAAGGATACATACGTGCACTTGAAGAGGCAGGGATCAAATACGATGAACAATTTGTAGTAGAAGGAGATTATTCCTACGAATCCGGGATTGAAGCATTTGACAAAGTGTTGGAGCTGTCGCCAAAACCGACTGCAATCTTTGTTGGAACGGACGAAATGGCATTGGGCGTGATTCATGCCGCTCAAGATAAAGGCTATGAAATTCCGAAAGATTTTGATGTCATCGGCTTTGACAATACTCGTTTGGCGACTATGGTTCGTCCGCGATTAACAACCGTTGTCCAACCGTCTTACGATATCGGTGCGGTTGCGATGCGCCTGTTAACAAAATTGATGAACAAAGAGGAAGTAGATAATCATATTGTTGAACTCCCGCATCGTATTGAAATTCGGCAATCGACAAAATCATAATCTTTTTAAGCTGAAGAAAAAACGGCCAAGCTTTTTTAAAAAGTTTGGCCGTTAACATTTTTTTTTGCATTATATTCCCTTTGCTGCCGGATGAATTGCAGAGCCAATTCAAGAGTGTGATTGTTTTTTTCTTCAATTTCTTTTTTCCTTGGAATCGGTTGATATAACGGATCGGGATCTTCCCATGTTGGGATTAATTCAACGGGAGATTTCTCTTGCCATTTTTCCAGCCATTCTTTCGGAAGAGCCCCTTGTGCTTTGCAGCTTAAATTTTTCATCTCCAGCCAAATGAGCGACCAAGCTCTTGGAACAACCCGCCAAATATCGTAGCCTCCTCCGCCGACAGCTATCCATTTTCCATCGCAGTAGCTATGGGCAATTTCATGTGCAAGCTTCGGAATTTCCCGGTAAATATTGATGCTGGCGTGAAGATGAGTTAGTGGATCAAAATAGTGGGCATCAGCTCCGTTTTGAGTGACGATGACATCAGGCTTAAAGTACTCTGCAACTTCTGTAACGGCCTCTTTGTAAACTTTTAGCCATGATTCATCTTCGGTAAATGCATCTAACGGAATATTAAAGGCAAAACCGTATCCAGAACCTTGTCCCCGCTCATGAACTGTTCCTGTCCCAGGAAATAAATATCGCCCAGTTTCATGAATAGATAGTGTGCAAACGTTTGGCTCATCGTAAAACGACCATTGAACACCATCTCCGTGATGCGCATCCGTGTCAATGTACAGCACCCTTGCCCCATATTTTTCGATAATATATTTAATCGCCACTGCGCTGTCATTATATATACAAAATCCAGACGCTTTCCCCCTGAAGCCGTGATGAAGACCTCCGCCTAAATTTAAAGCATGCTTCGATTTTTCCATCATGACATGATCAACTGCTGTTAATGTCGCGCCAACAATAAGAGAACTGGCCTGATGCATGTTTTGAAAAATAGGTGTATCTTCCGTACCAAGTCCGTAGTTTAAAGCTTCATGCTCAGACAGCTTTCCTTCCCCTGCCTGTTTTACTGCACGAATATAGCCGGCATCATGAATAAGCTCCAGCTCCTCATCTGTTGCAAATCTTGGTTCAACTATTTCATCATCTTCAAGCGCTTTCAATTTTTTTAGCAAATCAACTGTTAATTCTACTCGCAGCTGGTTGAATGGGTGCTTATTACTAAATTTATAATTTAAAAATAAAGGGGAATAAATAAACACGCTGTCTTTCATGTTATTCCCCCATCATATGAGGCCATACAACGGTATAACCTTTTTTCTCAAGCTCAGTAATAAGCCCCATTGGATTCATCGTCTGCACCCGAAAAACTAGTGTTTTGAATTTTTCGTTTTCTTCCGGATACACAAAAACGCTGGAAATGTTTACTTTTCCTTTATGAAATACTGTTGCGACTTCTGAAAGCATTCCGGTTATATTGGGAACTCTTACTTCAATTCGGGAGCTGGGCTGATGGGCTCCAGTCAACTTTACAAACGTATTCAAAACATCTGTTTTGGTAATAATTCCGACAAGCTTTCCATTTGTAGTAATGGGGAGGCAGCTGATTTTATGCTCATAAAAAATCGTAGCAGCATCTTCAACAAAATCAAGAGGGTGTCCGGTTATGACATCGGTTTTCATAATGTTTTTAACTGGCTTGTTTAAAAGCGCATCCAATTTTTCATTTTTACTTAATATAGAGGGAGCAGCATCGCGAATATCTCTGTCTGATATAATGCCAATAAGGGTATTCTCTTCGCTGATGATCGGAATATGCTTGATTCTAGCTTTTTTAATTAAGTTTAAAGCATCTTGGATCGAGTGATCCGGAGAAAGCGTGAGTACGTTTTTTTGCATGATTTTTTCAATAATCATGTTATCCATCCCCTTTCCAAGAATAGCATGGCGATTAATACAAAAATCTGTTTGTAAACCTTAATTGGTCGAATTTCTGAATCGATTCGTTATCTACCCTTTTTCCAATACGAACCATTAGACAGTTTGCAGGATGAGAGCAAATTTCTGGATCATCTGTTGCATACCATTCAAGACCGCCTGCATTCATCATTTTTTCCATCATTTTTCTATACTCCCAAACATTTAAGCCAGTCCCCTTTAAATCCCAATGCCAATAATATTCCGTTGTAATAATGATGTAATCTTCCATTGCATCATCCATCATCGAAACAATCAATAAATTTTTTCCAATTTCACATCCGCGAAATTCTGGAATCACTTCAATGGCTCCTAGCTCAATTAAATTTTCCATCTTTCCTTCAGACCATCGTTCTAGAGGATCAGGGTATAAAAATGTAACATACCCGATGATTGTTTCGTCTTTTCTGGCAATAATAATCCGTCCTTCAGGAAGCTTGGCAATTTCTACAAGCGCTTTGTGCTGCCTTGGTGCAGGACGGAAAGCTGTTAAATCCTCATGAAATTTATAGCCTGCCAGTTTATCGGGGGGAATTGGCCCTTCGACAATCACCGTTCCATTTGGAGTTTCAATTTCTTTGGCATGATATGTTTTTTTATGTTCCATTCATTACACCGCCTACCAATCTAATAACCTATTCATATTATACAGGAATTGTCGAACATAATCGGATTTGTTTTGTAAAAAATTTTTACAAAATTGCGAAATGGAATAAAAAGTTATATAATGATAAACAAATATACTAATTTTTAGGGGGGTACTTCGATGAAAGTGGAAGCGCTACCAGCAATAAAAGGAAACCACAACTTAGCAAACTATGAGGAAGCATATGCAAGCTTTGACTGGAAAGAAGTAGAGGAGAATTTTTCATGGAGTAAAACTGGGAAAATCAATGCGGCTTATGAGGCGATTGACCGTCATGCAGATGGGGCCAAAAAAAATAAAGTCGCACTTTATTATCGCGATGCGAATCGTGACGAAAAGTATACGTTTGAAGAGATGAAAGAGCTCTCCAATAAAGCTGCGAATGTTTTAAAACAGCATACCGACCTTCAAAAAGGTGATCGGGTTTTCGTATTTATGCCTAGAAGTCCAGAGCTTTATTTTGTCATTTTGGGCGCAATTAAACTGGGAGCTATTGTAGGTCCTTTATTTGAAGCGTTTATGGAGAGCGCGGTAAAGGATCGTTTGGAAGATAGTGAAGCAAAAGTGATTGTAACAACAAAAGAGCTGCTGCCAAGAGTTCCAATTGATGAATTGCCTGCGCTCAAACATGTGGTGGTTGTTGGAGAAGATGTAAAAGAAGAAGGAAAAATAATCGATTTCTTTGCTCATTTTGAAAATGCAAGCAAAGATTTGGAAATTGAATGGGTGGATCGGAGAGACGGACTTCTTTTGCATTATACTTCCGGATCAACAGGAAAACCGAAAGGCGTTCTCCATGTCCATAATGCGATGATTCAGCATTATCAAACAGCAAAATGGGTTCTTGACTTGAAGGAAGAAGATATTTATTGGTGTACGGCAGACCCTGGATGGGTGACCGGAACAGTTTACGGTATTTTTGGTCCGTGGCTCCTAGGTGTTACAAATGTTATTGTTGGAGGCAGATTCAGCCCTGATTATTGGTATGAAACAATCGAAAAATACGGTGTCACTGTCTGGTACAGCGCTCCAACAGCGTTTCGGATGCTGATGAGTGCAGGAGACGAATTGGTGAAAAAATATAATTTAAGCTCTCTGCGCCATATTTTAAGTGTCGGAGAACCTTTAAATCCTGAAGTTATTCGCTGGGGAATGAAAGTATTTAATAAGCGCATTCATGATACTTGGTGGATGACGGAAACAGGCGGGCATCTTATTTGCAACTATCCGTGTATGGATATCCGGCCTGGATCAATGGGCAAGCCGATCCCCGGCGTAAAAGCAGCAATTATTGACGATCATGGAAATGAATTGCCTCCAAACCGAATGGGGAATCTAGCAATTAAAAAAGGCTGGCCTTCCATGATGCAAGCAATTTGGAATAATCCTGAAAAATATGAATCTTATTTTATCGGCGACTGGTATGTATCTGGAGACTCCGCTTATATGGATGAAGATGGATATTTTTGGTTCCAGGGACGGGTTGATGACGTCATTATGACTTCCGGCGAACGGGTCGGACCGTTCGAAGTAGAAAGCAAGCTTGTTGAACATCCTGCCGTAGCGGAAGCTGGAGTTATCGGCAAGCCGGACCCTGTTCGAGGAGAAATTATTAAAGCGTTCGTTGCATTGCGCAGCGGCTATGAAGCATCAGAAGATTTGAAAGAGGATATTCGCCAGTTTGTTAAAAAAGGGCTGGCAGCACATGCAGCGCCACGGGAAATAGAATTTTGCGAAAAACTGCCGAAAACTCGAAGCGGGAAAATTATGCGCCGCGTGTTGAAAGCATGGGAGCTTAACTTGCCAACAGGTGACTTGTCGACGTTGGAAGATTAAAAATAATAGAAGCCGTAAGTCTAGTAAATAGGCTTGCGGCTTTGTTATTGGCATTAATAATAGATTGATAAAATAAACGCTAAAATTGGAAATAGGAGAGAAGCTTATGGAATCATCCCTTTTATTGAAAGAATTGCGAACGAAAGAGGAAATTTTAGAAGGATTTTCAGTGATGAAACATTTGCGGACTCATCTTGATGAACAATCATTTCTTGAATTGGTGCTTGAAGCTAAACAAAAGGAAGGATATCAATTAGTTGCTCTTTACGATCATAATAAAATGGTTGCCATCATCGGATTTATGCCAATGATCACTTTATACTACGGGCGTTTCATTTGGGTTTGTGATTTAGTGACATTGCCTGAAGAACGATCAAAAGGATACGGTGAAAAGCTTTTAACGTATGTTCATCAATATGCTGTAGAAAATGGCTATAATATTGTTTCTTTATCTTCCGGCTTGCAGCGCGTTGACGCACACCGCTTCTATGAAGAAAAAATGCGATACAATAAAGTAAGCTATGTTTTCTTAAAAAAGCTGCCGTCACACTAGCCAGTAAAAGATAAAAAGGACCACGTGCGGTCCTTTTTAAATATTTATTGGGTGAAAGCAAGTTTTGCTGGGCTGTTTTTTCTGTTTCGTCTACTTTATTGATCGTTTAATGCATCTTTTCCATTCGCCTATTGTCTTGCATTTGCCGTCTGCTTCGGTTTTTGCTGCGGCTCTGTTTTTCCAGATTGCGCCGTTTTTACAATGGCTGAAGGAGGAGACGCTTTTCCTGCCACATCAACTGCAACGACGTAATAGGAGGCAGGAGATTTTCCGACTGAGATGCTTAAGTTATTTTTTGCAGGTATACTGGCAATTTTTTTGAAACTATTTGAATTAGATGGAGCTGCATAAACCCTGTACCCGATAACATCATATTCACCGCTTTTGCTCCAGGATAATGTTGTTCCGCTAAGCTTTACAGCGGGCACTTTAGAAGGAGCTTTGCCATTATCCTGAAGAACCCTATTGCCGGTCAACGTCAAAGCCTCTAAATTAACTCCGCTAGGAAGAAGTTTAGTCAATTGGGACACGTCTGAAATCCCAAGATTATTCAATACTTCTTTTTTCAGCAGAGGCCCTTCCTGGACGAATTCAGCCGGTGCATTTGCCGGCACTTGATAGGCTACGTTGTCTACTAAAACAAATTTGCCGTACGCCAAGCTTTTATCCACTTTATTCGGCAGAAATTTAGCGTTATACAAGTCAGTTTGAACGAGTCCAGCTTTCTTACATAATTCAGAAGGCAGATCCCCAGAGAGGGCGCAATACGATCTTGAAACAATTCCTTTAGGCATTTTAAAGGAAGTGTTAGGATCTATTAAGTCAGGTTTGACGCTGTATGCGGCGTTCATTAATTTTGCCCAAAGCAATATATTTCTATTGCTGTAGGTCAAACCTTTGTAGGTCGTTTCCAGCCTTTTCGGCGTGTCATAACCGATCCATGTGCCGAAGGATACATTAGGATTTACAGCAACAAACCATGCATCCCGATAATCCTGCCCAGTTCCTGTTTTTCCAGCCCAATCAGATTGAAATGATAGATACCTTTTTAAAGAGGAAGCCGTTCCGCTTTGAATGACATCCCGCATCATATCAATCATTAAATAGGCTGTTTGAGGGGAAAAGACCTTCTCTTTCTTGCTGTTATGTTGATATATAACTTTTCCGTCTTGTGTTTCAATTTTTTCAATCATGTAGGCGTCGACAAATTCACCGTTATTGGCAAATGTTGCGAAGGCGTTTACGTTTTCCTCCACGGTTACTCCGTAAGTCATTGCCCCAAGAGCGAGGGAGAATGAACTGTAATCTTCTTGAGCAAGTGAACTAAATCCCATTTTTTCTAAATAGGATACCGGATTTTGCGAAATAATTTTTGCATAGGTTTTTACCGCCGGAATGTTATATGAATGTTTCAATGCTGTTCGAATACTTGTTAATCCGTGATAGCCGCCTCCGTAGTTTTTCGGCTGATATTTCCCGATTGAAAATGGAAGATCTGCCACAACAGTTCCCGGCTGGACGATGCCCATTTCCATCGCGGGTGCATAGACAGCGAGCGGTTTCATTGTTGAACCGTTTGGTCTTAATGCTCTTGTAGCATGGTTTGTCTGCTCCCTGTTATGATCACGGCCGCCAACAAAGGAGATAATTTTTCCAGTTTTGTTTTCGATTAAAACAGCGCCGACTTCAACCGGTTCCTCGATGGTTACGGTCTTGCCTGTTTCAGGATCTTTTTTCTTTTCAAGCTTTGGACTTCCGTAATACTCGTAGTTTTTGACAACCTCTTGCATTTTGTCATAAATTTTCTTGTTAATGGTCGTATGAATGTTGTAGCCGTTTTGTCTCATGTCTTGATCGGCCAGCGCCATGTATCGATTAAACAACTCTTTATTATTTTTTCGGAGATCCTCCAGCTTGTGACCGTCTTTTTTCGCCAGCTGCTCAGCCAGTATATCCTTCACTCTTTTTTCAACTTCGTATATAATCCAAGGATATTGCTCAATATCAGGTTTTTTCTTTTTGGCTAAATGAGCCTTTAAATCAAACTTAAGTGCTTCTTCATATTCTTTTTTTGTAATATATCCTTCTGCAAACATTTTTCTTAGGACGGTTTTCATTCGGTTTATACCAGGCTGTAAATCTTCTTTTACTTCTCCGTCCTTTGTGAACGGTGTATAAGCAAAAGGATTTTGAGGGAGACCAGCGATAAAAGCTGCCTGCGGTATCGATAAGTCTTTCGCATCTATGCCAAAAATCCCCTGCGCTGCAGCCTGCACGCCTGCAATGTTTCTTCCGGAGCTGTTTCGTCCAAATGATGATACATTTAAATAGGCTTCTAATATTTGATCTTTCGTAAAATATTTTTCTAATCTCAATGCTAGCAGGATTTCTTTTGCTTTTCTTTCAAATGACACTTCGTTGGTCAATATTTGGTTTTTAATTAATTGCTGTGTGAGGGTGCTTCCGCCGGTTCTGACAGAAGAGTTTGAGAACTCCTGGAAAATCGCCCGCATGATCGCCTTTGGGACAATCCCTTTATGCTCGTAAAAATATTCGTCCTCCACTGCAACAATTGCATGTTTTAAATGCTCGGAAATTTGATCAATTTTGATTTTTTCACGTTCAAGATCTGTGCGAATTTTCCCTAAATAGACATTGTCTGCAAAGTACACTTTCGTTGTTTCAGAATAATCGTAAATGTCTTTTTCCAATTCTTTTTCGGAACGGATCGGCTCATCTTTTACAAGCGATGCAAAATAACCAGCTCCTAATCCTCCGATAAAGGAGAAGCCTATTAAACCGATAACTAATAGTAAAAGAAATAAGTTCCATGTTACGTTATAGGCAATGACCATTTTTTGCTGGTGCTTATGATAAAAGGAGCTTACCTTCCTAAAAAATTCGTACCATTTCTCCATTTTTCATCATCCCTCTACAAAATCTAGTTTATTATAGCATATTTTTTTCTCCGGTTGACGCCCTCTGTTCTAATCTTAGTTGACAAAGGATGTCAATTATGCTAAAAATGTTTATTAATGAAAAAAATACTTGAGCGTTGATTGGAGAAAGTAGCAGGCATTTCCCTGTTTCAGAGAGCTGATGGCCGGTGCGAATCAGCACATAAATGCTTTGTGAATTACCTCCATGAGCATTCTTTGTGAAAGTGAAGTAGCAAAGGACGGTTTTAGCCGTTATCAGAATGAGTGAAGGACATGCAAATGTTCTTAAGCAGGGTGGTACCGCGTAATTATACGTCCCTTCATGAAGGGGCGTTTTTTATTTGGATAAAATTTGAAAAGGAGTGGGTTTGATGAATGCTTTGCTAGAAGATTTAAAATATCGCGGACTCATTAATCAAGTAACGGATGAAGAAGGATTAGATAAATTGTTGTCAGAGGAACAGGTGAAGCTGTACTGCGGTTTTGACCCGACGGCAGACAGCCTTCATATCGGGCATTTGCTGCCGATTTTAACGTTAAAAAGATTTCAAGAGGCAGGTCATCAACCGATTGCTCTTGTTGGCGGCGCAACAGGCTTGATCGGCGATCCAAGCGGAAAAAAACAGGAAAGAACATTAAATGAAAAAGAAACGGTGAAGCAGTGGTCAGAACGCATTAAGGAACAGCTTTCCCGCTTTTTGGATTTTGAAAAAGAAGGGAATCCGGCCATTTTGGCCAACAACTACGATTGGATCGGGCCATTGGATGTCATCACATTTTTGCGCGATATCGGCAAAAGCTTTGGCATAAACTATATGCTGGCGAAAGAAACCGTGCAGTCAAGAATTGAAACGGGCATTTCCTTTACGGAATTCAGCTACATGATTTTGCAATCGTACGATTTTTTAAAGCTGTACCAAACCTATGATTGCCGCTTGCAAATCGGCGGAAGCGACCAATGGGGAAATATTACGTCAGGACTTGAACTAATTCGAAAAACGGAAGAAAATGCGAAAGCATACGGTCTTACACTCCAGCTCGTCACGAAAGCCGACGGCACAAAATTCGGCAAAACGGAAGGAGGAGCCATCTGGCTCGATAAAGAAAAAACATCGCCTTACGAATTTTATCAATTTTGGATCAATACCGATGACCGGGATGTCATCAAATATTTAAAATATTTTACTTTCTTATCAAAAGAAGAAATTGAACAATTGGCAGAAGAAGTGAAAAATGCTCCTGAAAAACGGTCTGCGCAAAAAGCGTTAGCGGAAGAAGTGACAAAACTTGTCCATGGCGAAGAAGCACTCAAACAGGCAGTCAAAATTTCCGAAGCGCTGTTCAGCGGCAATATAAAAGCTTTAACAGCAGAAGAAATAAAACAAGGCTTTAAAGATGTGCCTTCGTATGAAACGACCGAAAATGAAATCGGATTAGTCGATTTATTGGTTCAGGCGAAAATTTCTCCATCGAAACGGCAGGCAAGAGAAGACATCGGAAACGGTGCGATTTACATTAACGGCGAACGGGTGCAGGAGCTTGATTATATTGTGTCTGAAAAAGACACCATCGAAGGTCAATTTGCTGTGATCCGCCGGGGCAAAAAGAAATATTTCTTAATTCATTTCAAATAATCATATGCCTCTGCTCACACTTTAGGGGCCTATTAAAATCAATTGGAAAATATACGGGCGAGTGATTCTAAACGACCACCGCTCATACCCGTATTCTATTAAATAGGTCAAAAGCATCCCCCCTTCAATTGAATGGATTAATTTATTCATTGAAGGGGGGTTTTTTCGTACAAAAGAAGCGAAAATTGTCGAAAAATACAGAATTTTGTATGTCAAAAAATGTACCTAAATCTAGTTTTTATAAAGTATAATCAATTTAACAAATTATTGAAAAGGAGGAATTATATGAAAATTAGTCGTTTAAAAAAATGGTTGATATGGGCAATTGTAAATCTGTTATTTTTCTCATCCGTTCCTTTAGACGTTTTCGCAGAAACCATTCATTCTAAAGACAACAACTCTACTGAAAGTCATTTACCGTCAAAAGTCCCGACCCCTAAAATTAACCTTAAACGAGGGGAAATCATTGAGGAACGGACAGAGAATACAAAAGTTTTTTACAATGGTGATGGCACATTTACCAAAAAGATTTATTTTGAGCCGATCCATATAAGGAAAAAGAAGGGGAAGCCATTTGAGGAAATTTCTCCTAATCTAAAATCGATAAATTTCTATTTCATCAACATTTATGAAGAAGATACGAAACTTTATTTACTTTCCATATAAACAGTGTTTTGTTTTCTTTTTCAAAATAAAGTTACAATCCATGCGAAATGATGTAAACGATCAGTAAATGTCACCTTATGATTTTGTGTCCATATTAAATTTTGGAATGTGTTATGGCCAAATCAGAGAATACCTATCTTTTTCTTTTGGTCTAGCAAAATGCTTTACACAAACTTTTAAACATTATTTGTTATTTAATAAAAATATTTACATATTTGGAAAAATAATTATAATTATTTTTGAAAGTGCTATGATGGAATATTTTAATAAATAAATTGTGTAATTCTGATTTGTAAGTGTAATACTATAGCATTCTAGCAGACAACTGTATAAGTTAATTTTATTAATGTAATTAATCTGACTTGCTTTATGTCATTATATTTGCGTTAGGTCTGCTCAACTATTTTATATAATTGAGCGGATCCGAATCTTATTTTTGAGTGCCTCCACATAATTTATAGATTAATGAATAACGAATGAATTGAATATAATGGAAAAAGTTTTGATTAGACAACTTACAGGTGTTAGTTTAAGCACTGCAGGGGTTATTCTGGATTATTTGGATTGGATTTCTTACGCATCATTATTACTGACTCTAACTGGACTTGGAGCTGCTGCATCAGCAGCAGTTTGGTCTTATCGTGCTACAATTTTGGCACTATCCAGATCGGGTAAAAGAGCAGCAGCAAAAGCACTTTAATAGAAATATAGTAAAGAAGGTAGTGTGTGGGGCACTAACTATAATGCTCCCATAAGGTGAGACACATGAGCGTGATAAATAAGTTATAATGATACCATGAAAAAAAGAAACCGATATACCGCAGAATTTAAAGCTAAGGTGGTTCTTGAGGTGTTGCGTGAAGAGCAAACCGTCAATGAAATAGCCGCCAAATATGAATTAAGCCCAGTCATGGTCAGTCGTTGGAAAGCAGAATTTCTAGAACGATCCTCGATGGTCTTTGAAAAAGGCTCAAGCGAAGTGGATAAAATCCGTAAAGAATATGAGGCCAAACAAGAAAATTTAGAGAAATTGGTAGGTCAGTTAACGGTTGAAGTTGACTGGCTGAAAAAAAAATCTGGGCTCAAATAAGTCTGTTGACGAACGAAAGGCTATGGTCGAATTCAATCACCCATCGATCAGCATCAAGCGTCAGGCACAGTTATTAGGTATTCATCGTACTAGCGTGTATCGCCAATCAAAGGGGCAAACAGAAAGCTCAGAAAACATCATGCTCATGCACGAAATGGATATGCTTTATACAGCTCATCCCTACTTTGGCTACAGGCGCATGACTGCGAAACTTCGTGAGAAAGGATTTGATGTGAATCATAAACGCGTACGCCGTCTCATGCGCCTTATGGGTATACAAGCTATTTACCCAAAACCCAACCTTAGTAAGAGGCTACATGCCAAGTACTGCCGGCCTTACCTGCTCCGTGGATGGGAGATCACCCGTCCGAACCATGTATGGGGAGTGGATATCACCTACCTTCGTATGGGACGGGGCTTTATGTACCTGTTTACCATCATCGACTGGTTCAGCCGCAAAGTGATCGATTACGAGTTATCTAGTACGCTGGAGAAAGGATTTGTCATCGACTGTCTGAAGCGGGCATTGCGTCATGGTAAGCCGGCCATCATCAATAGTGACCAGGGCAGCCATTTTACAAACGCTGACTATCTCGGGCTGTTGAAAGAGTATGGCATCCAGGTATCAATGGATGGCAAAGGACGAGCAACAGACAATAGTCGTACGGAACGATTCTTTAGAGCTTTAAAGTATGAATGTATCTATCTCAATGAATTCGAGAATCCTAAAGAGTTGCGAAAAGGCATTCGACGTTATGTTACGTTCTATAATACAGACCGACCTCACCAATCCTTGGACTATTTGACGCCAGCAACAGTGTACAAGCAACCTAAGATGGTTCAAGCATCCTAACCATCGAACGTGATGAGAGGCTTTATATGGAGAGACGGGCATGATAGGCTGTTTTAGCCATGCGATGTTATCTGTCCATCGCTCCAGCGCAAAAAATCGTGCCCGTAGAGGCTCCATGTCAAGCCTTTTTTGCACACGCACCACATTCATAGCGAAAGGAGAGAATGGATAACTTAAATATTATCAATTTGTGTCTTGACAAAGGGGTGCATTACAAAGTACCTGATTGCTTTGTCCCGGTCCGTTCAAAATAGAACCTACTATTTATATATATTTTATATTTATCTATTCGCAGCAATTTTACCATTTATAATATGGTTTATAACTTATCATTTTGGTGTTCATCAGTTCATTATCCTAACTGTTTATTTAGCAGTTGAAAGCGTGATGATCAGTTTTATATCCCAGGGAATTCATATGCAAGCAGCTGGCATTGAGGGAAGAGGCAAAGGTGGCGCGACTTTCCTAAACCAAGAATATTTTAGTGGAATGAGAAGATCCATCTGGCTCCTCAGTTGGATGCTAGGGAACTGTGCAGCCTGCGCTTCATTGGCAATTGCGAGAATGTCATCCTGCCTGCTCCTCGGCACAGGGAAAACCCATTTAGCAACATGTCTGCACCCAGTTTTAACATTTACTTCCTTATATCTTTTGAACCTTTGCATTTGTAGTATGTCATCAACGGATAAAATCCCCAATAACAGCGGTTTAAAATTCCCCAAAAATGACAGATAATCGTTTCAAAACGACATCTTGGATGAGGGGAGAAACGATGTGAAGATTGGGGAGTTTTTTATGATTCGAGAGTTGTATCAGAAAGGCTGGACTCAAACAGCGATTACCAAAAAAGTTACGAGGATTTGCCAAAGCTCATGAAGCCCTCCAGCGAATGTTTGAAGAACGTTATTGTTAACCAAATATTGTTCCTTTGCCGTTGGCGTGGGACTGGTTGGCGGTGCGGCGTTTAAAGGTGCCAAAATTGCGTATAGGGTGTATAAAGCTAGACGGGCTCTAAATTTTGCTAAAGTTACTAGAAAGGCTGTAGCTGGAAAAATAACAAGATATACTAAACATGGTTTAGCACAGGCTATGCAAAGAGATGGTGGTAGAGGAGTGGCTCCTAAAGCTATTCTAGATGCAACTAGAAACCCAAAAAAAAGTGGTTCAACAGTCAGGAGGAAGAACGAAATATGTGGGTAAGAATGCGGTTGTAGTTCTAAATAAGAACGGAAAAATAATTACTACTTACGCAAAGGGCTCAAAAGGTATAAGGAGGAAGTAAATGTTAAAGCTAAGCGCAGATATGTTACTTTTATTAAGAGAATGCTTGGAATCCCGTAGACCCGACCTTCTGTGGGTTTTAAATAATGAAATTAATATAAATGAAACTTTAGGTAACGAATTGAGAGATATTGTAAATGAAGAGTTTTTGGAAAAAGGATTAAATGATGATGAACCAAATGAGCTGGGGATAAAATTAGAGAGATTAATAGACGAAATTGGAAGGTGTTTTATGTAAGTATGTCTGTTTAAAAGGTGAAAATTCTCAGATTTACGATTTATAATCGTGAATAATCCTTAGAAGACAAATTCTCTTGAGGTTTTTCGATTAGGGTAATAGGTATGTGTCGAAAGAGAACGTGGCATGAGACTGTGGATCATAATGGTAGAATTAGACAGGTTAGACCTGATACTAAATTTACTGGTGGTGCCAAGGTTCACTATCGTTTTGATAAGAATGGGAACTATATTGGAAAGTGGTGAAAAAATGAGACAACCAACAAAAGAGGAAGTGGTTGATAAACTGAAAATGATTTTACAAGGAAAGCTAACAAGAGAGGAAACAGCAGATTGGGTTTCAGAATATGTCATGCAGGATGAGCCAAATATATCAGATGAAACTGTTTGGGAACTTTTACAAATTGTTTCCGGAGTTGATTTAAAAGATGGTCCGGATGAATACCTACATGTAGATCAAGACATTATGGATTGGATAACCAAGTATAGCGATTAAAAATGTTAAAAAACCTTGATTGGCTATGCGCCTTTCAAGGTTTTTATTTCACCGACCGGGAAACGATCACGTACGATGCGAAGGGCAACCGGACCGAAGACGGTGAGTACCAATATGAATGGAACGAAGCCGATCAGCTTGTCGCTATCACTCGAAAAGGCGAAAGCACGCCGTTTGTCACCTACAAATACGACGAAGACGGCCGCCGCATTCAAAAGACCGTGGGTGGCGTTGTGACGAACTACCACTACCAAGGCGACAGCCTCAACGTCTTATATGAAACCGACGCGAGCGGAAATGTGGTAAGATCGTATATATACGGAGAAAACGGCCAGCTGTTGGCGATGAAAAAAGGTAGTGCCACCTACTTCTACCACTACAACGCGCATGGCGATGTCATCACTTTAACAGATGCGCAAGGAAACATTGCCGTGCGCTATCAATACGATACATGGGGAAATATTCTTTCCCAATCCGGCTCCTTGGCCGACGAAAACCCATACCGATATGCAGGATACCAATATGACAACGAAACGGGTCTATACTACTTGATCGCCCGATACTTTCACCCAGAGCGTGGCGTGTTCCTATCTTTAGATCCCGACCCGAGGGATGACGATGACATCCTCACGCAAAACGGGTATACGTATGCGAACAACGACCTGGTGATGTTGGTCGATCCGGATAGGCACAGGGCTAAATTATTTAAAGACATATTTCAAAAGATAAAGAAAACAGGCTTTAAAATTTACAAAATAGGACGGATAAAGGGGGCAAACGATTCGGGTAAAGGATATTGGGGAGTTCTTTATTCTACTAAAAATAATAAAGGTAAAAGGAAATATAGATCTATAGAACTCCATCCTCCGCATAATAACCATGGTTATCATTTACAAAGTAACAAGTTTACTAAAAATCATCCTCATTTTAAAGGTAAATTTTATAGAAGTGGAGAAGCCTGGAGGATTACAATATGGAAAGTGAAGAACAGGAAAAAATAGCTTATATATTTTGTAAAATGTTTATATGTGGAGGGAAAAATGAATTTTTTTAAAAAGATTTTCTTTAGCAAATATGAACAGTTTGCTAAAGAGCTTGGCTATCGTACATGGTCTGAGGCTAGTGATAATACATTCTTTATGTTTCATATTCCAGAAGACGGGGGATGGTATGTTACTGAATTGCCAAATAGAACTTGGGCAGTATGGAATAATGAAGGGGATCCACCTTATAGTTTTGTTACTTTTTTGACATGGAGTGAAACGATAAGGTATTTGAGGAAGTTGTTTAATGAATATGGTTATCCTGAAACTTATTGGGCTCCAGAAGGATATGGCATTGATGATGATATGTTTTTAAATCCACCTCAAAAAGATAAGAAGTTATAGACTATGTAAGAAATTTTATAAGAGAGAAAGGCAGGTTTCTTAGCTAGGGGAAATCTGCCTTTTCAATTACGAGGTTTGGGGAAACCATCTCAGAATTCGGGAAACAGAAGAAAAAACCCTACCGCTATGCGGGATACCAAATATGACCAAGAAACGGGTCTATACTACCTGATCGCCCGATACTATCATCCAACTCATGGCGTGTTCTTATCCATGGACCTTGATCCAGGAGATTCGGACGATATCTTGACGCAGAACGGCTATACGTATGCAAACAACAACCCGGTGATGCTGGTCGATCCGGATGGGCATTATGCTCATATTGTTATTATAGCCGGAATGGGGGCTTATAGAGCTTATAAGATTTATAAGGTCTACAAGAAGTATAAAAAAATTTCAAAAAAATATCATTCGAATCGTAAAAGAAATTCTGCGATACATCATGGATATGAAATTTATGATAAAAAAACTAATAAAGTAGTTAAAGTTGGTATTAGTAGTGGAAGGATTTCTAAAAAGGGAAAATCATATCGCGCTGAAAGACAAGTTAGAAAGTGGAATAGGCAATACAGGACAGATCGGTATGCTTCACGAATAGTAAAAACTAACATACGTGGTAGGTATAATGCACTGAGATGGAAAAAAGACATAAGGAATACATTAATAGAATCCAGCCTAACAACAAATTATCACCTCCATTTCACTATCGTCCATAAATTTAATAAAAGGAAGTGAAAAAATGACTGTTATAAGGGATATTCAACTTTCTATTCCAAGTGATATAAACTATTTTGATCATACTGTAATAGTTGACTATGATACTGGTGAGACAAGCCCCTTTACCGATTATAGGCAAAGCAAGTCCGCCATCTTTCATTATGAAACAAGATGTATTACATCACTTTATACTCGTCTTTTGCCCGAAATTCATACAGATGGGGAAAAGGGGGTTATCATTCAATGCGTACCGGATCTATCTAAATTAAGCGAGAAAGAAATTGAAATGGAAATGGTACCCGATTTTATTACTGTTTATGTTGAAATGGATTATAATCAATACTTCTCTCTTACGGATGACTTGGAAAAAAAGAAAATGGTATTAGAAGTGTTACAAGAGGGTATGGAAAAACTTGCTGATGAGCGAGGATGGGATAAGCAAATTTTTCGTGAAATATACAACAAGATAAAAGAATTAAATTACAAAAATACATTTATCTATAAGAAAAAGAGCAGTCCTAATCGTAGATATATATGTAGCATTATATGTGAACACGAAGTCTCTTATGTAGATATATATTTAGAAATAAAACGTCAAAAAGGAAATAAGGTTTTAAAAAAAGAAAGATTGGTAAGAGTAGACAGACCACACGAATCTTTTTATTGGAGATATTTAGGGGATTTAACATGGACACTAAATCATAAGGTAACATTTACCGATCATTTACATCATTTTGGGTGGGTTGTAACTTTTTTAGAAAAAGAAACGCAGCTTATATGGAAAGTAAATAAAGTTTCGTATCTTTCTTCATAAATTCATATGTTAGTAAATATCCCGCCAAAAATGAGTGTTTCCTCGTTTGTGGGATATTTAAAAGAGAAAAGCAGTTTAATGATATTTGATAGAAATGTACATTTAAAATATCGGTATGGCAACAGAAAATTTTGGTGCAGAGGTTTTTATGTGGATACGGTAGGAAGAAATAAAAAAGTAAATTGAAGAATATATACGGAATCAAATACAGGATGATATAGTTACAGATCAAATAAGATAGATCCGTTCACGGGGAAAGAGATAAAAAGTAACCATTTGAGGGTTGCCGGAAGAGAAGTGCAGTTGGCGAACCTTTCATAATGTAAAAGGAAAGAATAGAGGTGCAGAAAGAGTAGTTATAAATCAGCCTAATGGCAGGGTTTATTACACAAAAAATCATTACAAAACGTTCAGAAGGATAAGATAGAATGAAAATGATAAGTTATCAGAATTTATTGGAAAACAGTAAAAGAACATTTTTTTTGGCATATTCTATGGAGAGAATTCGCATGATTCAAAATACTGCAAATCCTAATGTAAAGATTTTTTATTTAGCAGGAAAAGAATGCACAACTTAAACAAAGCTTTTGAAGGAATTCGCACGAAAAATGAGTTTTCCAGATTATTTTGGTTGTAATTGGCAGCCTTTAGATGAATGTATTAATGATTTGGATTGGATTAAGGAAAATGAAGGGGCTGTCCGATAAGTCCCTAAAATGAAGCAAGTGGAGAAAAACAATTCGTTTCTCTCCACTTGCTTTTATATTTTTTCGATTTTTATCTGAAAGTAGCTGGCGGATGCCGGCTACTTTCAGTATGTTGTGGGCTAATGCCACAATCCCAAACTCAACATGTACCTTGTCGAGGCCCCGCAAAGAAAATCTGCGGAACGACCGATTGCCCTTGATGTGACCGAACACACTTTCTGCCTCGACTTTGCGTCGAGCGTAGATTGCGGCTTTCTCTTCACATTCAAGGGCTGTTTTGGCCTTTGCTTTCATTTCTTCGAAGATGGGATTCCAGTGAACTTGACGATTTCCCTTCGCTTTTGTGCATTTCGCTTTCAATGGGCAATCGGTACAATCTTCACATTCGTATATTTTGAAGCTTTGTTCATAGCCAGATGGATTCTTTTTGTTTTGGTATTTTTTAAACGTTACTCTCCTTCCATTCGGGCAAATAAAACAATCCTCCTCTTCACAATAGGTCCAGTTTTTGGCATTTTTAATGTCTTTTTTGTATGTACGTGTTTGTTCTTTTACATAGCTCCCATAAGGAATTAGAAACTCAAAACGGGGCTCTTTCTCATCACCAACTGCATATACATAGTTTTCTTCACTACCATAGCCTGCATCCGCAATGACCGTTTTGGGCATCGGTAATGAACTGGAGGCTAGCTTCTCCATATGTGGGATAAAGCAACGTGTATCGGTCGGTCGTTGATGAATGGTATAAAACAAGATAAACTGATTCTCTGTCCCCATTTGCACGTTGTATCCGGGCTTGAGCTGACCGTTTTTCATATGGTCTTCTTTCATGCGCATGAAGGTTGCGTCTTTGTCTGTTTTCGAGTAGCTGTTACGGTCACCGAACATTTCCTTTTGTTCCTTGTATCTTGCCATTCGGGGCAGGAAATCTTCACGAATTTGTTTCACCGATTTCTTTAATTGACTGCGTTTTTTTCGCTTCTCTTTCCGAATGGATGTATCGGTCTCCTTTTCGATTTCTTCCGTTAGCGTTTCAACTTTTTCTTCTATTTCTTTTGCGATTTCCTCCAGGTTTTGTTCGGTGATCTCTGTATGTTGATCGCTTTCCTTTTGCCCTGTTCCGGCTTCTAATTGGGTTAATTCATGAATGTGCTTTAGTGTTTCTTGGATTTTTTCTTTTAATTTCTCTTCGAATTTCAAAGTGGATTTTTTCCACACAAAAGAATACTTATTGGCATCGGCTTCGATCTTAGTGCCATCCAAAAAGTAGTTTTCCATCGTGATGTAATGTTCTTTTATCAATTTGAGAATCATGACTTCAAAGAGCTCATCCATTAAAGCTTTCATCCGTTCCCCTCGGAACTCATTAATGGTGCGAAAATCTGGTTGTTGCATCGCTGAAAGCCACATGGCAGGAATATTTTCTTTAACGAGTTTTTCGATTCCTCGGCAGGAATAAACCTTTTGAGAATAAGCATACAGAATGATTTTCAGCATCATTTTGGGATGATAGGAACTTCTGCCGCCGCCTTTATAATGAGAAAACAATTGTTTATCTGGTATCGCCTCCACCATTTCGTCCACGACACGTGCCACGTGATGTTCGGGTATAAGAGATTCAATATCATAAATCATTTGAACTTGACGGTTGTCATATGGTTTGAAAGTAGGGGCTAAATTTCTTTTGGCAGGAGTTTTTTCTTCTTTTCCATCTAGAGGAAGTGTCATTTGTGTGTTATAATTTTCACGAGTAATCATTTGATTGCTCATAAAAAATCGTCCTTTCTGTAATGTTGTGTGGTAACTTCATTTTACTAGAAAGGACGATTTTTTTGTGCATTTTTTTTAAAAAGTGAAAAAATGAGGGGCTCCAAAAAGTCAGTTACCCTGACTTTTTGGACAGCCCCATGCACACTATATTCTTAATAGTCCCTTTGTTATTTTGAAAGAGCAACTGTTTTCATCATTTATTGAGCTATTAGAGAATGCAAAATTGGAATGGGAAAATGGTAGAAATTTTGATGATTTTCCCACATTGCCAACCCATTTTAATATTGTGTTCGTTACAAGAGAATCGGAAGAAAAATTTTTATTAAAGTTAAAAAAAGTAACTAGTTTCAGGATTGTTGAAATTTAAAGAACTCGAACCCTCTTTGATGAAAAGAGTTTTTTTTTATAAGTACAAAACCTTCATCCATAGCATCCCACCCTCTTTGGGAGTGGGTTTTTTAATAAAGAAAAGCTTGTCAAATTTTATTTTAATTGTAAAATACTAGTTATATAGGTAATTATATGAAAATTAAAAATATTTGTTTGGTTTCATTGCACTTTTTTGTCCTTATTTTTATACGAGTTTTCCAGTAAATGCACAAAGTAATCTTCAGACAATTATCATCGCCTGATTATATGACGAATTGCCCTGTGATTTAATTGAAGATTTAGAAACAGTTCCGACTGCGGAGAAGGGGGAAGAGGTGATCTCTCGGCAAGATGGATTTTAAGTGAAAATTGACATAGACGATCAAGAAGCGGGCTCGGAGCTATCGGTTTCTGTCGATTCCCAAAACTTAGAGGATGATGGAGCACTTTTGTTTGTAAGAAGGAGTGTAGATGATTATGAATATTGAGCCAAGTGTTTATGAACCTACATATATATCCATCTTGTTAATCTTACTCGGTTTAGGTTATTTATTTTTAATAGGATTAGCTATTTCTGTAAATTATCATTTTATCTCCGCATAAAAAGCCTTCTTTTTTGCAAATTCCTTCGGGATGTTCTTCTCCCCTTTTCTGAAAGAGTGTGCTAAATTTTTAGTAAATTGTTTCGGAGGGGGAGAACGAGACCGTGATTCGATTGTACGACTTTGGAATCGATGTGCAAACCTATGCGGACTTAGGAAAACAGAATGCTTTTCCGTCGATCCATCGTTGTCCACATTGCCAAGTCAAGCGAACCCTTTACCGTCACGGCTATTATGAACGAAATGCATTAATGGGACAAGAAGCCTATCGGATTTGGATTGCTCGTTATCGATGCACGATATGCCAAAAGACGGTTACGGTGCTTCCCACGTTTCTCTTCCCTTATTTCCAATACACGATTTGGACGATCCTCCCATGCATCAACGAGCGCCTCTCGTTTCTCTTAGACAAGGGGACACGTTCGTCAAGGTTCTTTCCTACCCGACAAGGAGTCTATTTTTATATGCGTCGACTACTCTCCAACTTACCGTGGCTTCGTTGGTTTTTTCAAACCAAAGGGAAGCGAATTCTTGGGTTGTCCGATGAACCACTCGTTCAAGCACAGGAGTGGATTCAAAAAATGGAGGAGGTCTGTTTGGAAAAACTCATCCAAGCGATGTGGAATGAACAATCTACCCATTTTTTAGCGAATAGATTCGGTGCCTAATTTGTTTCTTTTTGGATCTATTTCCAAAAGCAATCGATTCCACAAACCTTTTGCGTCGACGAGTGGAAAGTGATGGGTTATGATGAAGGCAGGACGAACCTGTTGGTTCTTCCGCAAAATCGAAGAAGGAGGAAACCCTGATGGACGAATCGGTGAGACAAGAAATCGCCCTATTTCGGTATGGATTGATCGCACCGTTAGTCAATGGGCAGGTGGATCGGACATCGTACCTGAAGGAGGTGTCAACGCGCATGCATTGGGTTCCGCACTATGGAGAGAAACGGATCGCAGCGAAGACGATTCTAGATTGGTGCACGCAGTACAAAAAAGGGGGCTTTGAGGCGCTGAAGCCAAAACGACGGTCAGACCGTGGTCATTCCCGAAGGCTGTCACCTGAAGACGAAGATCATATTTTAACCCTAAGAAAAAAACTTCCCCACATGCCCGTGACGGTGTTTTACCAACACCTTATTGAGCAGGGGGAAATCGAAAAACAACTTGTATCTTACTTTACTATATATCGATTGTGCAAAAAATACAACCTCGTGGGGAAAGAAATTTTACCGATTCCTGAACGAAAACGGTTTGCGTACGATCGAGTCAATGAGTTATGGCAAGGGGATTTGTCCCATGGTCCAATGATACGAGAGAATGGAAAAGCGCAAAAAACATTTTTGATTGCCTACATCGATGACTGTTCGCGGGTCGTACCGTACGCTCAGTTTTTCTCTTCCGAGAAATTTGACGGGTTGCGGATCGTGACCAAAGAAGCGCTGCTTCGGTACGGGAAGCCGAAACGAATTTATTCGGACAACGGCAAAATTTATCGATCGGAGACACTACAATATGCTTGCGCAGAATTAGGGATCACGCTCATTCATACGCAGCCATATGATCCACAGAGCAAAGGGAAAATCGAGCGATTTTTTAAGACGGTGCAAACTAGGTTTTCCCCGTTGTTGGAGATGAAACCGGCTACGTCGCTTCAAGAGCTGAACGAACGCTTCTGGAAGTGGCTCGAAAAAGACTACCACCGGAAGCCCCATGCGTCGTTAGACGGAAAAACGCCGCATGAAGTGTTTCAATCGCAAGTGCAAGTAGTATCATTCGTGGAGGATGCGACTTGGCTGGATACGGTCTTTTTGAAGCGAGAGTTTCGCAAAGTGAAAGCCGATGGGACGATTACGTTAAACAAACAGCTGTATGAGGTTCCACCTCGGTTTATCGGACAATCAGTGGAAATTCGGTATGATGAGCAAGGGGTGTATGTATACGAAGACGGCAAAGAAGCAGCGAAAGCGACGCTGGTGCGTCTGCACGATAATGCCCACGTGAAACGCCATCGATCGCCATTTACGGGACTAGGAAAGGAGGAAGGAACGGATGTATAAAACGTTCTACTCCCTTTCTCGAGAGCCGTTTTCGAAAGACACAAGTCCGTCTGAAGCATATCGAGGGTCTTCTTACGAAGAGGCATTACATGCATTGGATTACGTGAAACGAACGAAAGGAATCGGTCTACTGACAGGAGAGCCGGGGGTGGGGAAAACGTTCGCCCTTCGGACGTTCAAAGAATCGTTACATCCTTCGTTGTATCACGTGGTGTATTTCCCGTTATCAACGGGTGGTGTGATGGATTTTTATCGAGGACTAGCCTTAGGGTTAGGCGAGGAGCCGAAATACCGCAAGGTGGACTTGTTTTACCAAATTCAACAAGGAATCGAACGAATGTATCATGAACGTCGAATCACCCCTGTGATTCTGCTTGATGAAATGCATCTAGCGAAAGATGCGTTTTTGCAGGATATCGCCATTCTGTTTAATTTTCACATGGATTCAACGAATCCGTTCGTGTTGATTTTGGCAGGGCTGCCGCACTTACAGATACGACTGCGCTTGAATCACCATCGTCCGCTTCAGCAACGAATCATCATGCGATATCGGATGGGGACACTCTCCAAAGAAGAAGTGGCAGCGTACATTGAGCAGCGAATGAAGCAAGCAGGGGTAAAACACTCGATTTTTACCCCTGCGGCTCTAGAGGCAATTGCCCTACAGTCGCAAGGATGGCCACGAGTCATCAATACGTTAACGACTACCTGCCTTTTATACGGCTACCAGCTAAAAAAAGACGTGATTGACGAAGAAATTGTTCGAATGGCGGTGGAGGAAACAGGGGCATAATGAAAGGGGCCGAACGGCTCCTTTTGGTTTTACGATTCTCGTCTGAAATAGTGCGCAAACAATCGGAAAAAGCGTGCAAAATCGGAGAGAATTCGCAAACATTTTTAGAGGTATTTCCGATTTTAGTCCAAAATAATTTGAAAAAAGTGGTTCTAAAATAGTGTGCTAATTTACACTATTTCCAAATATCAATTTAAGATTTCCGGTAAAATTTTTTTGGTAATATCCATTGTAATTTATTTATTGGTCGGAGCTTATATGGTAGAAACAGGATATTATATCGATGAGGAGGCACCTGATGCGCTTGTTTTTCATAAATTTGGCTTTTTGGAATTAATCATCCTGTCCTATGCGTACATTTTTTTAGGACTTGCAGTAGGGTTTGGGAAAAGGAAAGAGAATTGAAATTGGAAATCCCCAAGGAATTTGGAGCCGTGGAGACGGGATATAAGGATGTAATCCATAATAAAAAGGGATCAAGGAGAACGATAACAATGAAAATTAGTGAATTGGCTGTTTACGAGCCATATTATATTTCAATTTTTTTAGTCTTACTTGGATTAGGATATTGGGTGATAATTGCGTTAGTTGTTTCTAGATTTCGTTTTACTATATTCGGTAAATTATTTTTGGCAATATCCATTGTGATCTATCTCTTGGTAGGAGTTTATATGGTTGGCAAGGGGGATTATATCGATGAAAAAGCTCCGGATTCACTTATTTTTCATAAATTTGGCTTTTTGGAATTAATCATCCTGTCCTATGCGTACATTTTTCTAGGACTTGCGGTAGGGTTTGGGAAAAGGAAAGACAATTGAATGTTAAATCTTGGATTTTTCAATATTCCACTTGTTTTTTCATAACACGGTTATGCAAAAAAGATTGGCCAAATTTTATGGTCAATCTTTTCATTTGTCTATTCAAATACTTTTGTTGAAGAGGAAGATCTTATCGTTTTATTTTCTCTCCGCTCTTATTTCTTTTTTTAAGAAACCAGAGCAGGACTGTAAGTGAAAATAATAAAATTGGTATATATCCAACTAACCGCCATGCGTTTAACGCACCGAGAAAATAATATGCAACTGGTAAAAATGTTACAGTACTAATAAGCATAAACAGCCAAGAACGATGGAGTAAACCAATTATAAATGTAATTATTGAAATAACAAATGAAGTTCTCCATAAGAATATAATCAAATTAAAATCATCCAATATATCGTCCCCCCCCTGCGTGAAATACTGTAATATTTAAAGAAACTAGGAGCTGTCCAAAAGGTCAGGGTTAACTGACTTTTTCGAGCCCTTTCATTTTAGGGACTTATCGGGCAGACCATTTTTTCTATCTTTTTATATCCTTCAGAAGTCTTATGAAGGACTTTTCTTATGCTCCCTCTTTCTGAATTGGTTCTTCAAAAGTTTTCTGACGGACATTCAGCACATATAATTGCTTCTTGTTGGGTTCATTGCCTCTTATGAAGGACATTTACAAAGTTTATTCAATTATTTTTGTCCTTCACTGTAGTATTTCTCCAAACTCTTTCATTTTAGGAACTCATCAGGCAGCCCCTTTAAAAAATTGATTTCTTACTCATCATCAACTTTTAATTTTAAATTTGAGTAAAGAACTAAATTCCTACCTCAAATTTTGCTTCGTCATCCGATGTATCAGCATCTATTTCATTAGAAGATCATTAATCGATATTATTTCACCAGCTGTGAAAGCATTCGTTAGTGGGATTTTACAAATAAATCTAATAGAATATTGCCGTATATAAATATTCTTCATTATGCACTCAATTCCTTTTTTTGTTTTAAGAAGTGAGTCTTCAAGCTTTTTTCTGCAACGATATGGCATGCAGGCACAAAACTAAACAATTTAAATTCAATAGAGCAAATGTCCCGTGTATTTTATGTGAGTAAAAAGAATTAGTTAAAAATAGGGAAAATTTTAAGTTATAAAAACGTTTTACTATGCACATACATTTTATGAATCGTGATAGATCTGAATTTACTGATACGATTTCAAGGATTTCCACAGGCTCTAAATCTCATTTTGGTACTTTCATGTATATAAAAATAATTCAGCATCTGTCCGCATTTTTATAAAAAGTAGCTCCAAAAGCTGCCCCACTTGCCCCAAAATAATACATTATGATCAAATTGTGATCAAACCTAAATTGAAACAAAAAAACCCTGAAATCCTTTCTTCTCAAGGGTTTCAGGGTTTTTAAATACTGAATTATACAATCTAATTTTATTAACGAGAGTAGAACTCAACGATGAGCGATTCGTTGATTTCCGCAGGCAATTCAGAGCGTTCAGGCAGACGAGTGTATGTTCCTTCAAGCTTTTCCGGATCAAATGTTAAATATTCAGGAACAAAGTTGTTTAATTCAACCGCTTCTTTAATGATTTGAAGGTTGCGGGATTTTTCACGGACAGAAATCGTTTGGCCTGGTTTTACTTGGTAAGACGGAATGTCCACGCGGCTTCCATCCACTAAAATATGGCCGTGGTTAACCAATTGGCGTGCTTGACGGCGAGTGCGAGCCAAGCCAAGACGATAAACAATGTTATCTAAACGAGACTCTAAAAGGATCATGAAGTTTTCACCGTGAATACCCGGCATTTTGCCCGCCTTTACGAAAGTATTGCGGAATTGACGTTCGTTAACTCCGTACATATGGCGAAGCTTTTGTTTTTCTTGCAATTGTAAGCCGTATTCAGAAAGTTTTTTCCGTTGGCCTGGACCATGCTGACCAGGTGCATACGGGCGTTTTTCAAGCTCTTTGCCTGTGCCGCTCAAAGAAATGCCTAAACGGCGGGAAATTTTCCATGTAGGACCTGTATAACGAGACATATTGCTCCTCCTTTTGTATTTTCGATTGTAAAATACAAACAGACTGATTCTCTCAATTATGCACATTTTGTTTTCATGTACCTTCGCTCCAGCAGCAGAGAGTTACACGGTACACCTCAGATTTGAGGAACAAAATGACATCATAATTGTCGAATCCTTAGGCTGCTATATTTTACACAACGATCATTATATGATTTTAAATGAGCGGTGTCAAGATTATTTCCTTTGCTGTCAGCGAAAAGGAATATTTAATCCGACGAACTTCACACATTCATTTCTATTTTTTGTGAAAAAAATACCAATTATTTCACAAAAAAAATTGTGCTTCATGTTATAATACTATTAAAGTAATAAGGTCTATTTTCCCGGTTATAGGTGGTGGAGTATGGATTGGGATCATTTTGAAAACTTATTTTTCCGATTACTTATGAATGATTCGGACAGACAGCATTTCGATGAATTTATTAATGAAATGTTTGCAATTTTAATCAAAGCATTTAATCTTCAAAATGTGTCGATTTGGAAAGAGATCGGTTCGAATCTTTTTTTATGCCAATACTCGAGCAATGACGATGTAAAAGGTGCTTCGAAATCATTTAGCTTCAAAGACGATGAACAATTTGTAGTTTACAAAGAAAAAGGACGATTGTTTTTGCAGTATTCGGCAGAATCCTCTCCAAAAATGCTGTTGGAATTCAGAGGAGGCCGTGTACTTCACAAACTTTCTAATCAACAACTAGAAAAAATTTCTAAAATATGTTTTGCCATGTTTTTTCACGGAAAAAAATTATATTTGCAAAAAACGCTTAAAGAAAAATATTATCAATTGTTTTTATTAACTGATGAACTTTATTCCATTATGAAAGAAGAAGAAGTGTTAAACAAGCTTTATAACACTTTGAGGCAAATGTATCCCGACCTATTATGCCATTTCATTTTGCCAATGGATTATTCATTAGGACATGAAATTCCTGTGAAAAATTTGGAGCAGGAAATAGATCAGTATGAGGAAGCTATGACAGCCTTTTTGAAAGGCGATATGGTCGTAAGAAGCTCGTCAAACGGGCTCTATATTTATGTCCCGATTGCAGGAAGACAGGGTGTTTATGGATTAATTGATGTACATATCCCACTTCATATTGAACAAATCGATGACGTAATCGATATGATCGAAAAAGTGGCAAAGGCCGGCGGCAAAGCGCTGGAAAATGCCAAGCTGTATGAACAGTCGAAGCAGCATGTAAACGATTTGCAGCTCATTAATGATACGGCTCGAAAAATTAATAAAAACTTGCGGATTTCAGATACGATGAAATACATGGTTAAAAGAATGCTTCGTTCATTTTCTGCAGATGAGGCCGCTTTTTTTATTTTTGATGAAAATAAAAAATGGAACATGCTTTCAGAAAGTACATCGTTTTTCCATTTAGATGAATCGAAGGCTTACGTTGATTGGGTTGCACAAAATATATTGGAGCAAAATAGTGTATTCACTGGCGATATTTCCAATTCCATTCTCGGGGAAGCCGTTTATAAATCAATAATGGCTGTTCCGATGATCGACAGTGAAAAAATCATCGGATTTGCTGTTGTGCTGCGTAAAGAACCGTATTCCTTCACGTTTGATATGTACAAATTAATGGAATCGCTTGTGTCTCATTCTACACTCGCCTTTACGAACTCCATGCTTCGGGAAAAGCTGGAATTGCTCGTGATCACAGATCCGCTTACAAATCTTTTTAATAGAAAATATTTTGACGAGGTTGTTCATCAATCGTTTAAAGAAGACCAAAGAGGCACATTAATTTTAATAGACGTAGACAATTTTAAACAAATCAATGATACGTATGGCCACCAAGTAGGCGATAAAGTGCTTATTCAAATTGCTAAAACTATAAGGAACAACATACGGGAGGAAGATGTAGGAGCTAGATGGGGCGGAGAAGAGCTGGCCATTTATCTTCCTAAAGTGGGTTTAAAAATCGGATGTGAAGTGGCAAACAGAATTGTTTCAGCTGTGCGGAAATCAACGAAACCGCCTGTAACAGTTTCATGCGGTGTTTCCTGTTGGGATGCAGCCCATAAAAATGATTCGCCTGCCCTTCTTTTTAAAAGAGCAGATGATGCCTTGTATCAGGCAAAGCGCAATGGAAAAAATCAAGTATCGGTTTTAGACCAAGAAAGAGCATAAAGGGTTCCTAGGTATTGCTCTGATTTGTTAAAATCGTTTGACAGATCGTAACTAGGGACCCTTTTTTATATCATTTGAAAGGGTTCAAAAGTTGAATGCTCATTTCCACCTGTTCACGACTTCCGGCGTTTGAAAAACAAGGCTATTAAAGGTATTCTGTAAGAATATTCGTGAATTTTTCTAAATATCTTTGGTCTATTTCATCAAATCGGTTTTTAATCGGGCTGTCAATATCTAACACACCGATTACCTCATCGTTCTTAATAAGCGGGACAACGATTTCCGATTGTGATCGCGCGTCGCAGGCGATGTGTCCAGGGAACTCATTTACATCAGCCACTCTCACCGTTCTTTTTTCGAAAGCAGCTGTTCCGCATACACCTTTGCCAATAGGAATTCGAACGCATGCCGGCAGCCCCTGAAAAGGTCCGAGAACAAGCTCATCTCCGTCTTTTACATAAAAACCAACCCAATTGATTTCTGACAAAAATTGATTCAACAAGGCGGATGCATTAGCTAAATTCGCTATGACATTTTTTTCCCCTTCAATCAATGCTGTAAGCTGTTTTAACACAAGCTCATAATTTTCTTCTTTTGTTCCATTATAGCTTTCGACGACAAACATGGAAATTCCTCACTTTCTTTTTCAAAATGACAAGTAAGTACGAACTTTGTCGAGAAATTATAGCAGGAAAATATCGTTGCGGGTAGAAAACTTCTAACAGCCATCAACAAAAGGAGTGATCCACTTGCAAACGAAAACGAACACTGTTACGAAAGAAAATATCGTTGATGCAGCAATTTTCCTTTTTAATACAAAAGGTTACACCGGAACATCGGTTAGGGAAATTGCCAAACGGGCCAATGCAAATATCGCCCATATTTCTTACTATTTTAAAGGAAAAAACGGATTATTGGAACATTTAGTGTCCAAGTTTTATGAAGGTTATTTAGACGTAATCGATCAATGCTATCAAAAATGTACAGAATCTCCAAAACTCTCTCTTATGGCAATCGTTGAAGAACTTCTCCGCTATCAATATGAAAACCGCCGGCTTGCCCGTTTTGTCCACCGAGAAGTAACGCTTGATTCGACTCTCATTCGCCAGGTGATGATGACTTATTTAGCGAAAGAAAAATATTATTTGCTTAACCTGCTTGAACGAGGGATGCGAGCGAACCAATTTAAACAAGTAGACATTCCCCATTTTTTAGTACAATTCAAAAGCTTAATAAATATGCCGTTTTTACAGCCTCAATACATGTATGAAGTTTTACATATTAATCCGTACGAAGAATATTTTGTCAAGCAATATAGTAAACAGCTGGTTTCATGGCTGGAACAAATACTTTTTCAGAAAAACGAAAAACAATCAAATGACTAAACCATTTTTTCAAAAAGTGAAAAATCGCTGCCTACATCCTTCGCGCTATGGGCATCAGAACCATAAACGAGAGGGATGCTTTGTTTTTTGGCCGCTTGTATAATATCCTCTGGCGGGTAAATTTCTCCGCAAAAGGCTTTTCGTAAACCGGAAGTGTTGACGTCCAGTTCCATCCCCCTTTTGTTCATTTCAGCAAAAATCTGTTCAATATAAGGCTTTTCATCAAATGTGGCTTGGAAAAGCTTTTGAAATTTGTGTATTAGCGTAATATGTCCAAGCCGCTTCGGCTTATACTTTCCAAGATCTGAAACAACCCCTTTTAATACTGTCGCATAATATAATTCGTATAAATGATTGATGCCACCTGACAGCTCCGCCATTTTTTGAAACGTATGTTCATCAAAATCTACACAATAATATTGTCCATTTAATTTTAAAAAATGTACGGACAAAATGCTGTCATCAAGAAAAGGACCGTATTTGTCCAAAAATTGCGCTGTTTCTCTTTCAAAACCGTTAATATAGTCTACTTCTAAACCGATATGAATATCGATATCGCGTTTATATTGTTTTTTTAAGTCTAGCAAAATAGACAAGTAGCGGTCGATATCACTGAAGGGCATTGCGCTGTCCTTATCGGGAGTTGGATCAACAAACCCTTCCGGCAATGGAGCATGTTCTGTAAAGGTTATAGCAGAAAATCCTTTTTTTATGGCAGTTTCAATATACAATTCAAATGAATCGTCCGTACCGTGGGGGCAAAAAGGGGTGTGAACATGTCCATCTTTTTTCATAGAAATCACCTCAAGTTTGTCGAGATTTATGTGAAAAAATTAAAAATTTTGCTCAAAAAATGTCGTTATCATGGTATCATAAATACATTGAGAACACATTATTTTCTTTTGAAAGTTTTTTCGACAACGTCGTTTAAAATATACATACCCTTTAAGAAAGTGAAACGGACCGAGGGGGCTCATAATGGAAGTTGTGATTGTATTAATTTTATTGATTTTCCTTCTATTTGGAATCGGTTATGGATTTCGAAAAAATATTTATAAAGAAGTAGACCGTCTTGAAGCTTGGAAAATAGACATTATGAATCAGTCCATAACAGATGAACTGTCCAAAGTAAAAGAATTAATCATGAGTGGAGAAACAGAAGAATTGTTTGAACGCTGGCGAAAAGATTGGGACGATATCGTCACTAGCAGGCTTCCGCAGGTGGAAGAGCTTCTGTTTGAAGCGGAGGAATATGCTGAAAAATACCGCTTTAAAAAGTCAAAAGAAGTTTTATTACATATTGAATCGGTTTTAAAAGAAATAGAAGAACAAATAGCCGGCATTGTTCAGCACATTAACGATCTTGTTGCAACAGAAAGCAATAATAAGACAGAAGGTGAAGCAGTCAAACAACAGCTAAAAGAGTTGAAAAAAACACTGCTCTCCCATCGCCATACATTTGGAACTGCGTATGAACGGCTGGAAAAAGAGTTGTATGAAATGTTACATACAATGGAAAAATTTGATGAGGAAATGAACTCGGGAAATTACGTAACAGCGAAGGAAATTTTGGATGAACAAAAACAGAAGCTTGAAGCACTCCAATTAAAAGTAGAGGAGATTCCAAAGCTTTTAACTGAATGTCAAATGATTGTGCCGAACGAGATTTCCGAATTGAAAGATGGGTATAAAAAACTGCTCGAGGATGGCTACAAGCTTGAGCATTTGGAAGTGGAAAAAGAAATTTCGCATATCGAGGAAAAAATGCAGGGCTTGAAAAAGAAGCTAAGTGAAGCAGAGACAGAAGACGTGAAAATGGGTCTTGATTCCATAAAAGAAACGATTGATAACACTTACGAAATGCTTGAGAAGGAAGTGTATGCGAGCCAATATGTAAGACAAGAAGCGGAAAAAACCGGGGAAAAGCTGCAATCTTTATTAGAGGAAAAAAATGATTTAAAAGAACAAGTCAGTCTTGTACAGCAGAGCTACCAGCTGTCAAATGATGATGTCGACAAGCTAAAAGAGTTGGATAAACTGATGAACCAACTGAAAAATCATTACAAGCATATTTTGGCAAGCATAGAGAACTCCAATATTGCGTATTCCGTTTTACAGGAGGAACTGGAAAGTTTTAATAAGCAAATTGATCAAGCAAAGGAAAAATACAACGAATGGCATTCGATGCTTCAGGCATTGAGAAAGGATGAATTAAACGCGCGCGACAAATTAGCAGAACTAAAGCGAATGATGGCTGAGATTAAACGGGCGATTCGAAAAAACAACATTCCCGGCCTTCCGGAAAGCTTCGTGGAGCAATTACAAACTGCTCAGCAATCGTTTGAAAAGGTCAGCAATGCGCTTGAAGAAATTCCGCTCGATATGGATCGAGTCCAAACGTATTTAAACGATGCTGTGAGCATCATCGAACAATTAAAAGAAAACACAGATGAGATCATTGCCCAAGTTTGTTTAGTCGAAAGATTAATACAATACGGTAATCGATACCGCAGCACGTATTCGGGCCTTGATAAAAAATTAAAAGAAGCTGAACAGTTGTTCAGAAATTATGAATACAGCAAATCTTTGGAGCAAGCGGCTGCTGCCATAGAGGAAATCGATTCGGAAGCGATGAAAAGAATACAGAAGCTTGTTGAAAATGAATTGAAAGATCTATGATTTATGCCTGTCTTCGTTTGAAAGACGGGCATTTTTATTGCCCATGCTCCCATATGGACTATAGTCAGTAAGCATTTTTATTTAACTATGAGGAGTTGAAGCAATAATGCTGTGCGAAATGTCGGTTTGGAGAGTATATTTTTTCACTTAACATGAGAAAACCTATAAGAAATTGAAACTCCACTCGTACAAACACGAGCAATTGCAGAGCTTGTTATCTATAAGATAATGAAATTCCACAGCCGGATGATTTTGTGAATCGTCCTTTCCTTATTTTTATTTGTCCCATCTAGGCGCTTGCCGCTGTGAAGGGCTTTTTTATTGTAATTCATTGCCACATTTGTTATAAAGGTGTAAAAGGGAAACAATAGCAATCAAACAAACACTAAAAACAAGTTTCGAAAGCACGTACATATTTTTGAAGTCGAAAAGATATGAAAGCGGAATTTTATAGAATGGGAAATTCACAATATAACGGAAAGGGTCGAGAGTGGATGGGATTATTGGACAGTAATAAAATCATGGAAATAAGAAGTCATGTTGAAAAACGAGTAGTGAAGCTGCCTGATGGCACGACTGTTCCATGTATAGGTCAAGGAACATGGTACATGGGAGATAAGCCACAGGAGAAAGCTAAAGAAATAAAAGCCTTACAACTTGGAATAGAATTGGGCATGAAAGTAATTGACACTGCTGAGATGTACGGAAATGGCGCTTCTGAACGCTTAGTCGGCGAAGCAATCAAAGGGCGCAGAGATGATGTGTTTTTAGTCTCTAAAGTGTATCCGCATAATGCAGGACTAGACAAGATTTCCGTTGCATGTGAAAACAGCTTAAAACGGCTGGGGACGGACTATTTAGATTTATATCTTTTACATTGGCGAGGCCGCATTCCTTTAGAAGAAACAATCGAAGGTATGGAAAAGCTGCGAAAAGAAGGAAAAATATTAAGATGGGGAGTCTCCAATTTTGACACAGACGATATGGAAGAGCTATGGAACACGCTCAACGGATCAAACTGTGCGACAAACCAAGTGTTATACCATATAGGTTCGAGAGGAATTGATTTTGATCTGCTGCCTTGGCACCGGGAACATCATATACCGATTATGGCGTACAGCCCCCTTGCCCAAGGAGGTACATTAAGAAAGCAGTTGTTGACGGATCCAACTGTTAATGAAATTGCCAAAAAATACAATGTAAAACCATTACAAATTGCACTTGCTTGGACGATACGCACGAATGATGTCATTGCTATTCCAAAAGCTGGGCAAGAGCAGCATGTGCTGGAGAATGCTGAAGCTGCTGCTATTGAATTAACCCAAGAAGACTTGAACCGACTTGATGAGGCATTTCCAAAACCTCGTAAAAAAGTGCCTTTGGATATCATTTAACATGTTGCTGAAGCAATATTCGGTAATACGCTGGAGTTGTCCAGAAAGTCAAGCTCCCATCGAAAACAAAAAATCATAAACACCGATATATCAAAGTTTCTAAAACATTAAAGGGGTCAATAACCCGAAAAAACGACTTATTAGACAGCCCCTTCATTAAAAGGAAATAGAAACGAAGGTCGTCATGAAAACTTTTTTTCAAGGATTGACGTTTCCCGATTTAGCTCAGGCAGGCAAGGAGCATACAAAAAGGGCAGCTAAAGGACATGATGAATGAACGGATTCAAGAAGCGAATCATCAGCGGCTTAAACTATTGCACCTGCTGGCAGCTGTGGCAGGATTCCGGCAGTCTTTTGGAACGACATTACGCTTTGCGCTATAGGCGTTTTATGAGCTGCTTAAAAAGTAATTCACGATAGTCCGGTTATTTTGAAAAATAGAAGCCGATGCTTTTATCAACTTTTTATGGCATAATGAACAGCTGAGAAAATCAGCTAATTCTCGTTTCTCTAAAGCAAAATGCTAGAGGAGTAACGAGTTTTTTTATTTCTTTACTCTGTGTTCTAAAAGTGATTGATAGGAATGAGAAAGAGATTGATCTCAAATTTTATTTGCGGTTCAAGAAATGGGGAACGACTGACGAAGAAAGGGGAAATCTTCCGTTTTGAGCGAGGTTAGTCGTGCTTGATGATGTCAGTTTTTAAGATTGAACGCGGGAAGTTTTACACGCTGCTTGGGATCGGCGGATGCGGGAAGACGACGATGATCGAAGATGACGTTGTTGAATTCACAAAAAAAGCGGCTTACGTGCGTGGACAAAGGCTTTCGTCTGAATGAGCCCGTTTATGTTATGATCTTTTCTTTTTCATTTCAATTTACTTATGTTAATATTGCATTGCAAAGTGTTAGAAAATATAATTCAAAGGGGTATACAACCGATGCTTTACTTGGATAATAGTGCAACTACAAAGCCTTACCCTGATGTACTTGATACGTACCGGCAAGTGGCGGAAAAGTTTTTCGGGAACCCATCATCTCTTCATCATTTGGGTGTTCAAGCGGAAAGACTTTTAACAAAAGCAAGAGAACAAGTAGCCGATTTGCTAGGTGTAAGCGGACAGGAAATCATATTTACGTCTGGAGCAACGGAAGGAAATAATTTGGCGATTAAAGGCGCGGCTTTTGCACAAAGACATAAAGGAAAGCATTTGATTACGACTGTAATTGAACACCCTTCTGTCAGCGAAGCATTTGAACAGCTTGAAAAAGAATTCGGGTTTGAAGTGACGTGGATTCCTGTAAATGAAAATGGCATTGTGTCTCCAACTGACATACAAAAGGCTGTACGTAACGATACAATCTTAGTGTCTGTTATGCATGTCAACAATGAAATCGGAGCGATTCAGCCAATTGAAGAGATTGGCGAAATACTTAAAAACTATCCGAACATCGTTTATCATGTCGATCACGTGCAAGGAGTCGGGAAGGTTCCTTTAAATATAAAAAAAGCGGGAATTGATTTATGTACAATATCTGGCCATAAATTTCATGCCCTAAACGGTACAGGAGTGTTGTACATTAGAAAAAATACACCAATTCTCACTCTTTTATCAGGGGGTGGCCAGGAAGCAAGCATTAGATCAGGCACCGAAAATTTAGCGGGCAACGTGTCCCTAGCGAAAGGTTTAAGGCTGGCATTCAACGACTATGAAGAGAAGATCGATCGTCTGATTAATACGAAAAACTATCTTATAAATGAGCTTGAAAAAATAGATGGCATTATTATCAACACACCAAAGGAATCTTCCGCCCCTCATATTATCAACTTTTCTGTACCTGGTATAAAAGCGGAAGTTTTAGTTCATATGCTTGAAGAGGAGAATATTTATGTCTCCACTACTTCAGCTTGTTCTTCAAGGAAAAAGGGAGAAAGCAAAGTATTGAAGTCGATGGGCAAAAAAAGCAGCATCACCGAAAGCGCCATCCGCATAAGCCTTTCAATTGGGCAGACGATCGATGATGTCAAGCCGTTGATTGACGTCCTGCCATCATCTATACAAAAATTAAAAAATATAATGGGGTTATAAACATGCAATATGATCATATTTTAGTCAGATATGGTGAAATGTCTTTAAAGGGAAAAAATCGTAAACATTTTATTAACCATTTGAAAAACAATATAAAACTTGCATTGTCTTCCTTTTCGTCTTTAGAGTATACAGCAAACAGAGATCGTCTTTTCATCAAATTAAATGGAGAAGACGGGGAAAAGGTAGCGGAAAAATTGCAAACAGTTTTTGGCATACAGTCCTTCAGTTTGGCAATCAGAACGAAAAGCGACATCGAAGCCATAAAGGACACGGCTTTACAGGCAGTCAAGCAATTGTATAAAAACGGAGACACTTTTAAAGTGTCGGCCAAAAGAGCAGATAAATCGTTTCCGTTAACTTCAGACCAACTCAATTATGAAATTGGCCGGCATATACTTATTCATACTGACGGTTTGAAAGTAGATGTTCATCATCCGGACATAAACGTGCGCGTAGAAGTCCGTCCGCATGCCACATATATAATGTGCAAAGATTTTAAAGGGGCGGGAGGGCTTCCGGTTGGTTCAAGCGGAAAGGCGATGCTGATGCTTTCTGGAGGAATTGACAGCCCTGTCGCTGGGTATTTGTCAATGAAAAGAGGCTTGGAGATTGAAGCGATCCATTTCTTCAGCCCTCCTTATACGAATGAAAGAGCGAAGCAAAAGGTTATGGATCTCGTAGAAAAATTAACCGAATTTGGCGGCAAAATCGTGCTTCACATCGTTCCGTTTACAGAAATTCAAGTGACCATTCAGCAAAAAATATTAGAAAATTATACAATGACATCGACTAGAAGAATGATGTTAAAAATTGCCGATGAAATTCGGAAAAAACGAGGCGCCTTAGCCATTGTAACAGGCGAAAGTCTAGGGCAGGTAGCAAGCCAAACGCTTGAGAGCATGTATGCTATTAATGAAGTGACGACAACTCCTATACTGAGACCTTTAATTTCAATGGATAAAAATGAAATCATTGAAATTGCCGAAAAAATTGATACGTTTGAGATTTCAAACAGACCTTATGAAGACTGCTGTACTATTTTTACACCAGCTTCACCGAAAACGAAGCCGAAAAGGGAGAAAATATTAAAGCTTGAAAGCTATGTAGATTTTCAACCTCTCATTCAGAAGGCGATTGAGGAAACAGTAACAATTGAATTTCCAAGAAAACATGATATACAAGAAAAAATAGAAGAGGATTTTGAAAATTTACTATAATATTCCACAAGTTCAAAACAATTACCATTTCGTTTTATGCATGAAGCCATGTGTTTTTTCACATTCTATATCCACAAGGAGGTGAATGACACATGGCTCAAAACAGATCTAGCAACTCTAACCAAATTTTAGTTCCTGGTGCTGAACAAGCACTTGAGCAATTAAAAACTGAAATCGCATCAGAATTCGGTGTAAACTTAGGTCCTGATACTACATCCCGCGCGAACGGCTCCGTTGGAGGAGAAATTACAAAGCGGCTTGTATCTTTTGCTCAGCAGCAACTATCTGGCGGTGGCGGAACATTTCAATAAATGAATATTTTGGCTTTTGAGCGAAAAGGTGATCCTTTTCGCTCATTTTCATTTTATAAAAAGGTTCTTTTCACTTTATCCCAGAAAGAATTATCTTTTAATTTAACAGTTTTAATTTTTTTCTTTCCTAATTCAATATCCAGCTGGTTGACATGACGAATGCTTAGAGCTTCGTTGTCCATTCCGATAATCGGATAATCGTTGCCGTCCTGCACTACTTTTAACGTAAGCTTTCGATTTCCGCTTAAAATAAAAGAGGATCCTAACGTCCGATATAGATTATTGTTCAAAGATGCAAGTTCAGTTACTTGTAAACAGTCTATGAGCGGATCGACGACAGCTCCCTTCACAGATTTATTGTAGGCTGTGCTCCCTGTTGGAGTGGCAATAATCATTCCGTCGCCTCGGAACGTTTCAAAATGCATATCATCAATAAATACATCCAGAACAAATGTTTTAATAATTGCTGATCTGACACTGCATTCATTTAAGCAGGAAATCTTTACTTCATGGTCGACGGTGACATCGATGGTTGGATATCTTCTTACCTCGACCTTTTCCAGCTGAAAAGCTTCAACTAATTTGTCTTTTTGATCTATATGGAAATCACAATAAAAACTGATATGCCCTTCAGTTGCGATGCCTATGTACAGACAGTCGTCGCGAAATTGCGTTTTTCTAACCGCTTGCAAAAATGTTCCGTCCCCTCCGATTGCTACGATAATGTTCGCATGTCTCCAATCTTCAACAGGACGAAAATCATACTGCTTCGCCAAGTCAATCAACGAAGCTATTTTCTGTTCAAGGTGATCGCTATGTTTGTAAAAGAAGTAGATATTTCGGCGTGGATCCATCAAAAAAACCTCCTCTTTTTGGAAGATTCTCCACAATTATATAAATAAATGTTAAAATACACTATGATATATAGTTTAACATTTTTATAATGGAACATGTCAAAAAAGGTGAAATTGAATCAAGGAGGTAAACATCTTGAGTGGAAAAAGGTGGGCTGCGTTAGGAATTGCCGCAGCATTATTTGTTTTTTCGATGATCATTAGCTTTACTTCTATGGCTGTTTCAAATGCAGAAAAATTGTCTGAGAATTTTTTTGAATCGCAGTTTTCCGAGGAAGTCCTTGAAGAAGGAATGCCGGATGAAAAAATTGCGGTGCTGGAAGTAAATGGAGTGATTCAAGATACGGGAGAAGATGTTACATCGATTTTTGCCAGTGAAGGCTACAATCATAAAGAATTTTTGAAATTGATTGAAAAGGCCGGCGAGGATAAAAGCGTAAAAGGAATAATTTTGCGAGTCAACTCTCCTGGCGGGGGAGTAGTGGAAAGTGCAGAAATTCATAAAAAACTAATGGAAGTTAAAGAAAAGGCGAAAAAGCCGATTTATGTTTCGATGGGAACCATGGCAGCTTCAGGAGGATATTATATTTCAACTCCTGCCGATAAAATTATTGCAGCACCGGATACGATGACAGGCTCGCTAGGGGTCATTATGCAAGGAATAAACTACAGTGAATTGGCAAAAAACTTTGGGGTGAAAGTAGAAACGATCAAAAGCGGTCCATATAAAGACATTTTTTCTTCAACAAGAGATATGACAAAAGAGGAAAGAGAAATTCTTCAAAAAATGGTGAATAACGCTTATGAAGGCTTTGTAGACGTAATCTCGCAAGGAAGAAAGATGGATGAAGGGGAAGTGCGGAAAATTGCCGATGGACGAATTTATGACGGCCGGCAGGCGAAGCAGCTCCATTTAGTTGACGAGCTAGGCTATTTTGATGATGCGGTGGAAATGATGAAAAAAGACTTAGACTTATCAGATCCATATGTATTCAAATATAAATCGAGCTTTGGATTTGAATCGTTCCTTTCCATGATGGCTGGGAAGGTGATCTCTAAAGATCTGGAAATGCAGGGACTATACAAATTGTTTTCACAACCGAATTCTCCCCGCCTGATGTATTTATATTCGGAGTAGGAGGTGCCAACATGGATGGAACATTTGAAGAAATAAATCAAATTGAACAAAAGCGTGAGGTTCAAACAGACATCTCTTATCACTTTGCGGGATTTTGGATGCGGTTTTGGGCATACTTGCTTGACCTCATTGTTGTTTCAAGCGTCATCCGAATTGTTGCCAATCCGCTTTTTTTACTGATCGGATTGGAAAAAAGCGATTTTATTTTTTCACCTTATCGAATTTTAAGCGCCTTGTTTTTCTTTTCCTACTTTATTCTTATGACGAAGTTTTTAGGACAAACGCTCGGGAAAATGGTTTTTGGCCTGCGTGTTATATCTTTAAAAAATGATAAGCTTACATGGACCGATGTTTTCTTCAGGGAATGGATCGGACGGTACATCTCCAAGGTTACGTGGATTGGATATTTGATCGTTGCTTTTACAAAAAAGAAACAAGGACTGCACGATTTATTCAGCGATACAACAGTTATTCATGATGAACGGTTTTCAAGATGACCTGCCGAAAAGGCAGGTTTATTTTTTTATAGAGAGGTGATAATGGTTCACTGAAAGGATGTGAAATTATGCCATTTTGGCTTGCAATAGTCTTTTTCCTATTTTTGATATTTGTGCTTCTTGTTGCAATGACAAAATTAACGATTGTACTTTCATATAAACACGATAAATATGACGATCGGTTAAGAGTGACATTTCTATTGTTTTTTGGCCTTATTCGCTACACAATCAAAATCCCTTTTATAAAACTGGATCAAGAAGGTCCAAATATTGTTTATAAACAAGAAAAAGAAACGAAACATTCAACTCAAAAATCGTCCGAAAAAGTGACTCCTGAAGAGCTGTTTGAGAAGCTGCAAAACTTTAAAGAAATATTGGAAAATGTTATCCATTTTTCCTTTATTATTCGGAAATTTTTGAAGAAGGTTCGGATTGTGAAATGGGAGTGGCGTACTGAAATCGGAACGGGAGAAGCTGCCTCAACAGGAATGTCGGCGGGTACACTATGGGGGATGAAAAGCTCTATTATTTATTTCGCTTCCCGATACTTTACATTAATAGGTTATCCAGTTGTTTCAATCTTTCCTAATTTCAACCGAATGGTTTTGAAAACGACATTTGTATGTATGATGCAATTCCGACTTGGGAATGCTATCATAGCAGGATTGCGTCTCGTAAAATGGTCGAGATCAAAAACAGCATTATGGCGAAACTTACCGTTTGCCAAGAAAAACAAGAAGAATGAACATAGTTTAGAGGAGGCAAAAGTATGAGCGATCATCCGATTCAAGGGTTAATGAAAACGGCAATGGAAAACTTGCAGCAAATGATCGATGTCAATACCATAATTGGCGATCCAGTTGAAACTCCTGATGGGAGTGTTATACTAACCGTTTCAAAAGTGGGATTCGGATTTGCGGCAGGTGGCAGTGAATTTTACGGACCGACAGGTGAAAAACATTCAAGCAGTCCTTATGGAAGCAGCACTACAGGTGAAAAAGGAAAACTTCCTTTCGGCGGAGGAAGCGGAGGTGGTGTATCGATTACGCCAATCGCATTTCTTATTGTTGGAACAAATGGAATCAAAATTCTTCATTTAGATGAAAATACCCATCTTTATGAAAAAATTTTAGATGCAACCCCTCAAACGGTAGAAAAAATTCAAGAACTGTTTCGAAAGAAAAAACATATACAAGACGATAACAATGAAAAAGAAAAAATTGATTTTGACATTTAAAGCTGCTTTGGCAGCTTTTTGAAATTTTCAAACACTTTTTCTTTGAAAAGTCTTCAAAAACAAGCTATAGTTAAACTATACATAGATTTGGAGGGGATAAAATGGCAAACGTAACATTTAAAGGAAATCCGGTAACTCTTTTAGGAAATGAAGTGAAGGTTGGAGATAAAGCGCCTGATTTCAAAGTGCTTGCGAATGATTTGTCGGAAGTTACTTTAGCTGATACAAAAGGGCAGGTCCGAATCATTTCTGTTGTTCCTTCGATCGATACTGGCGTATGTGATGCACAAACACGCCGCTTTAATGAGGAAGCTTCCAAGCTGGATAATGTTAAAATTTTAACAATCAGCATGGATCTTCCTTTTGCGCAAAAACGTTGGTGCGGTGCGAACGGAATTGAAAATGTACAATTGTTATCTGACCATCGCGACGCTTCTTTCGGACAGGCGTACGGAGTATTAATCAAAGAATTGCGTCTGCTTGCTCGCGCTGTTTTTGTTGTTGATTCAAACGATAATGTAACATATGTAGAATATGTCAGCGAGGCGACAAATCATCCAAACTATGAAGCGGCGATTGAAGCTGCAAAAGCAGCAAATTAAGGACCTGATGCAAGGTCCTTTTTTTCTTGCTTATAAAACAATGAAACGCTAAAATGAAAGGATGTGACGAGCTTAAAGGAGGAAGCCTTTATGCAAGGATTTTCAAATGTTGAAAAACTGTTTTCACTCATTAATGAGACGGCAGAAATCATTAAAAACGAAATGAATTGTACATACATTGAAGCGGTAGCGAATACAGGAGAAAACCTGTTTCACAGAACTGCAGTTCAAGATTCCATTAGCGAAATTACAAGTAAAAAACTGAACAATATATACCGGACGTTTCATTTGGATCACTACTCAAATGAAGAAATTCGGAGAGCTTTTCAGCTCGCTGTTTTAAAAGGATTAAAGGAAGATAATCAGCAAATCCACCAAATGACCCCTGACAGCGTTTGCATATTGCTCGGCTATCTTGTGCAAAAATTTTTTCAAGATGAAAAAAATTTAATGATTTTAGACCCTGCTGTAGGTTCGGGTAATTTACTCTCGGCTGTCTTAAACCAACTGGAAGCAAAGCAAGTTGAAAGCATTGGAATCGATATAAATGATTTGTTAGTTAAAATCGCTTATGTGAATGCAAATTTGCAGAAGCATTCTATTGACTTTTATAATCAGGATAGCTTAAAAAACCTTTTTATCGACCCTGTGGATGCGGTGGTGTGCGACCTGCCAGTCGGCTATTATCCCGATCATGACGTCGCAAAGCATTTTGAATTGAAGGCTGATGAAGGCCATTCTTACGCCCATCATCTTTTTATTGAGCAGAGCATCCGCTATACAAAAGAAGGCGGTTATTTGTTTTTCCTTATACCAAACCATCTTTTTGAGACGCCTGAAGCTCCAAAATTGAATCGATATTTAAAAGAAAATACAGTGATCCAAGGCCTGTTGCAGCTCCCGCGCTCCATGTTTAAATCGGAAAATAGTCGAAAAAGCATCTTTATTTTGCAAAAAAAGGGAGAAGGAATTGTACCGCCCAAACGGGTTATGCTTGTTGATCTACCGAAATTTTCGAATAAAAAAGCTCTTGCTTCGATTATGGATCAAATTGATGAGTGGCTCCGGACAAATAAATGAAAAGATGAAGACACTAAAAGGTGACAGCCATGTCGCCTTTTTTTTTAGGATTCGGTTTATTTCTTCTATTTTTCATAAAAACTAAACTAGAGAAAAGAAATCTTCGGTTTTAGCGAATAGTGGCTTCCCGTTTCATTTAGGAAGTGGATGGAAGCGCTTTTTATTTTTAGAAATTTTTGTATACAGATAAACATTTATTTTTCACTTGAAATGTTGCTTTATCAATGTTTAAATGTATAGAGCGATCATCTCTCTTTTTAAAATTAGACAAGTCTGGTGTTTCACATATTTTGCTAATTTCTATGTCACATGCAGGAATTTTTAAAAAAGCTTCATCAACAAAAAGAAGGAGAGAATGAAAATACATGCCTAAGATTTTAGCTGTAAATGCTGGAAGCTCTTCATTAAAGTTTAAATTGTTTGAAATGCCGAATGAAGAAGTTTTAACAAAAGGGGTAGTTGAAAGGATTGGTTTGGACCAATCATTTTTTAAGATATATGTTAACGGAGAAGAAAAGAAAGAAAGTTGTCAAATTACCGATTTTTCAATAGCGGTACAGCTTGTGCTAAATAAATTAACTGAATATGGAATTATCCGGACGTTAAATGATATTGACGGAATCGGTCATAGGGTTGTACATGGAGGAGAGATCTTCAGTGACTCAGCGCTTATTACGGATGGAACTTTAAAGAAAATTGAAGAACTCTCTCATTTGGCGCCTTTGCATAATCCAGTCAATGTGCTTGGCATTCGCGCCTTCCAAAAGGTGCTTCCGGACGTTCCAGCGGTAGCGGTGTTCGATACTGCCTTTCACCAATCGATGCCGGAACAATCTTACTTATACAGTTTGCCATATGATTATTATGAAAAATACGGAATTCGCAAATACGGCTTCCATGGAACGTCTCATAAATATGTAACGGAACGGGCAGCTCAATTGCTTGAAAGACCTTTAAAGCATTTGCGGCTTATTTCCTGCCATCTAGGAAATGGTGCCAGCATTGCAGCAGTTGAAGGTGGAAAATCAATCGATACATCGATGGGATTTACGCCTCTTGAAGGTGTTGCGATGGGAACTCGTTCCGGAAGTATTGATCCAGCGCTTATCCCATATATCATGGAAAAAACAGGTAAAACCGCTGATGAAGTTATTAATGTATTAAATAAAAAGAGCGGACTTTTAGGAATATCCGGTTTCTCAAGCGATTTGCGCGATATCGAAGATGCTGCAGCGAAGGGGAATGCTCGCGCCGAATTGGCATTGGCGGTTTTTGCTGACCGCATTCATAAATATATCGGATCTTATGCGGCGCGGATGTGCGGTGTGGATGCGATTATCTTTACCGCCGGCATTGGTGAAAACAGTGACGTTGTCCGCGAACGAGTGCTGCGGGGATTGGAATTTATGGGCGTTTATTGGGATCCTGCCTTAAACAAAGTACGTGGAAAAGAAGCGTTTATTAACTATCCACACTCACCAGTAAAAGTTCTAGTTATACCGACAAATGAAGAAGTGATGATTGCAAGAGATGTAATGAGAATAGCGAATTTATAAGGTTTTGCCGAGGGATAACAGCAAAACCTGAACTCGTAACCAACGCAACCTTTTTTCATATTCCGAAATGGATATGAAAGGAGGTTGTTTTTTTTACCAATAAAAAGTGGAAATAATCTATTTATATGATGAACGATGCAGGGGAACTAAAATGATTCATTCCCTCCAACATTTCTTATTTCAAAAATAAAGTAGTGATGATTGAAGGGTGATGAGAATGATAATAGCGTTTAATATTGCTCCGGTTTAAAAAACCGGAGTTTTTTGCATGATTTTCACCTTCTAGACAAATTCTAATAGCAAATAAACGATGAGGATGGAACAAAATGGCTAAAAAAAATGTGATATTGTTGATTATCGATACTCTCATGCTCCCTTTTTTGAAAAAAGCAGTGGACAATAAAATGGCGCCGGCTTTCGCCTTTTTCATGAAGCATGGTACTGCTTCAGAAATTATCAGTCCTTTTCCGACGATGTCCGTCAATGTGGAAAGCAGTCTGCTTACCGGGCATTACTCAGATGTGCATCACGTTCCAGGATTAGTCTGGTTTCATGATGAAGAAAAGCGTCTTATTAATTATGGAACAAATGCATCTGAGCTTTTACAGCTGGGGCTCGCAACTTCATTAAAGGATCCGCTGTACAATATAAATCATGAGCATTTAAACAAAAAGGCCGCAACCATTTTTGAAGAACTGAGCAAAAAGGGGAAAAATTCCGCGTCTATTAATGGACTTCTCTATCGAGGAAGTCAGGAAAAAGTAATGCAGCTTCCGTTTTTATTATCTTTGCTGCCTACTTTTCATAGAAGCCTTACTGTTAAGGGGCCGGATTTGTTAACTTACGGCTCCTTCATTAAACAGAACCCATTTGCAAAGTATGGACACTTCTGGCAAAGATTTGGCTTTAATAATCGATTTTCTGCTCAGGAGCTTATTTATCTTATTAAAAATCATTCTTTGCCTCCTTTTACAATGGTCTATTTTCCTGATATGGATCAAATTATACATAAAAAAGGAGTTGAGGATCTGTCAGGAATCGTAAAAACAGATCGTGAATTGCAAAAAGTGTTAGACAGCTTTCATTCATGGGAGGAAGCGCTGAAGAACAATGTTTGGATCATTATGGGCGATAACGGCCAAGCGGTTGTCCGCCCGAGAAATCAAAATCCTCTGATCCATTTAGAAAAGCTACTCAGCCCATATCGTATTACCAAGCTGTCAAAAGGTGTACGGAAGGATGATGATATCGTACTTGCGGTCAATCAACGCATGGCGTTCGTATATTTATTACAGCCGAACCATTCGCTTGAAGAAATTGCAAACATTTTGAAAACAGATGCACGCATCGATGTCATCGCTTGGCGGGAAGAAGAGGAAAAAATAAAAGTTGTTTCAGGGCGGCGGGAAGGAATGCTGATGTTTAAAAAAGGAGGTCAATGGGAAGATCCGTATGGAAGTATGTGGACTTTAAACGGAGACATTGAAGTGTTGGATATTTTCACGGAAGGAAGCCGAATTAAGTACGGGGAATATCCGGATGCGCTGGCAAGATTACATGCAGCCGCTTTGTCACATAAAGGACAATTTCTTATGATTAGCGCTTATCCTGGCTTTGAATTCAAGTACGGGTCATCTCCAGTGCATGTGGGCGGTGCGAGTCATGGCGGTTTACACCAGCATGACTCTTTAGCAGCAATCATCGTTTCAGGGACAGAGCGATTGCCGAAGTATAATCGGATGATAGATGTAAAGGATTGGATTTTATCAATGCTCGACTCTTAAGAGTTATATCAATTCCGTGATATAATATCATTGTATATTTGCGAGCATTTGTTTAAAAAGAAAGGCGGTGCATTTTTGGGGGCCATTTTGGAAGAAAGCTGGGTAAATCAAATGAAATACTGGGAGGAAGAGTTGGAAAAATGTGCATGTAAATGCACGCTTCCATTTGACAAATGGCTGGAAACAAGATTGAATGACCTTCCTGAGCATATTCAAAAAGAAATGTTTGAGAAGGTCGATTACGTTTTGTTTCATATGCATTCGATTTTGCAAAGCTCGATCTTCTATTCAGAAACACGGAAGCGGATCCTCTCATTTGCACGTGTTATTTCCGATCAAGTTCAAACGATCACTGATTTAAAAAAGCTCCCTTTAGAAGAATGCTATCAATTGGCTGAGAAGGAAATGGCGAAGCAGCGGCTGTATTCCTTTATTCAAGGAGGAATCGCATCTTCCGGTGGTGTTTTTTCGCTAAGTGCAGATATTGTGCTGCAAATAATTTTTCATATGCGGGCTGTGCAAACATTATCTCTTGCGTATGGTTATGAAGTTTCGTCACCTTATGAAATGATGCTGTCTCTAAAGGTTTTTCACAGCTCTTTAATGCCGAAACATTTAAAATTTGAAGCGTGGAATCAACTAAAAGAGGAATTACAAAATGGAGATGATGCTTATTTTTATGAGCAGAACGAACCATTTGTCAACCATCAAACTGTAAACCAAATCTTAAAATGCATTGCCGTGCAAACATTCAAATATAAAACAATTCGGGGAAAACCGATTTTAAGCTTAATGATCGGAGGCGGCATTCGCTATCGTTCTATGAAAGTGGCCATTGAGTTTGCACATAAATTTTATCAATATAGACATCATTATGAAGGGATGAGCTTGAGATGAAAATATAATTTCTCAAGCTTTTGTTATATGCGGATCAATCCGGTACCAAAGCCATAAATCATTGATGATGGAAGCAATCTCACTGATTTCTTCATTTAGTCTGCACGAAAGATCAAAATCCTCTTCGTCATTCAACTGCTCTTGCTTTTTATTTATTATCGCTTCTAAATGTTTAATGCGGTCAGGGATTTGTCCACGTATACATTCCCAATCCGATAAAATTTGCTGTTGAACCTCATTTGGATATTCCTCCCAATGCTTGCTGAATGCAGGAAGAGGAATCCCCAATCTTTCGTTATATTCAAACATTTCCATTCCTCCATTTTTTATTATGCAAATTATATCATAAACAAATAATGCTTTTTTAAAAAAACTATTGAAAAAAGTCAGCAAAACTGTTACATTTTTAATTAATGATTGCATTTTTATGAATAAAAAAGTATTTTTATTCATTTTGTATACATCGGAGAGGAGAATGAACATGTCAAAACCAAAAGTAGTATTGGCCTATTCTGGAGGTTTAGATACATCTGTCGCCATCAAGTGGCTGCAAGAAAAAGGATACGACGTCGTTGCCTGCTGTCTGGACGTTGGGGAAGGGAAGGATTTAGAGTTTATTAAAGAAAAAGCACTAAAAGTCGGTGCTGTACAATCTTATATTATAGATGCGAAAAAAGAGTTTGCGGAAGAATATGCGTTGATCGCCCTTCAGGCACACACCCTTTATGAAGGTAAATATCCTCTTGTTTCCGCTCTTTCAAGACCGCTCATTGCCAAAAAATTAGTGGAAATAGCGGAAAAGACCGGCGCTGTCGCAGTTGCTCACGGTTGTACCGGAAAAGGAAACGACCAAGTGCGCTTTGAAGTTTCCATAAAAGCGTTAAATCCTGAGCTGGAGGTTTTGGCACCTGTTCGGGAATGGAAATGGTCGCGTGAAGAGGAAATTGAATATGCGAAACAGCATGACATTCCAATTCCGATTGATCTGGACAGCCCATATTCCATCGATCAAAACTTATGGGGAAGAAGCAATGAATGCGGAGTTTTAGAAGATCCATGGGCTGCACCGCCTGAGGATGCTTATGAACTGACTTCTTCCATTGAAAATGCACCGGATGAAGCGGACATCATCGAAATTGAATTTGAACAAGGCGTACCGGTAGCAGTGAACGGTCAAAGAATGCAGTTAGATGAACTAATTTTGAAGCTGAATGCGCTCGCTGGAAAACATGGCGTCGGCAGAATCGATCATGTGGAAAACAGACTTGTCGGCATTAAATCGCGCGAAGTGTACGAATGCCCTGCGGCTATGACATTGATCAAAGCGCATAAAGAATTGGAAGATTTAACACAGGTTAAAGAAGTAGCGCATTTTAAACCGCTGATCGAACAAAAGCTTGCCGAGCTTATTTACAACGGTCTTTGGTTCTCTCCGCTGAAAAGCGCATTGGAAGCATTTTTGAAAGAAACTCAAAAATATGTAACAGGGACAGTGCGCGTAAAATTGTATAAAGGGCACGCAATTGTTGAAGGAAGAAAATCTCCGTACTCGCTTTATGATGAAAAGCTGGCCACCTACACGCAAGAAGATTCATTTGATCATGAAGCAGCAGTCGGCTTTATTAAACTGTTCGGCCTTCCAACAGCGGTGAACAGCATCGTGAAAAACAAGAAGGTGACAATATGAAAAAACTTTGGGGCGGCCGTTTTCAAAAGACGCCCGAAGCATGGGTCGACGAATTCAATGCGTCGATCACGTTTGACAAACAGCTCGTAGAGGAAGACATTCAAGGGAGCCTCGCCCATGTTAAAATGCTTGCCAAGTGCGGCATTTTAACAAAAGAGGAAGGAGAAGCGATTGAAAAAGGGCTGCACCGTCTTTTGGAAAAAGCAAAAAATGGGGAGCTTGAATACTCCGTTCAATATGAAGATATTCATTTAAACATTGAAAAAATGTTAATAGATGAAATCGGACCGATCGGCGGAAAGCTGCATACATCAAGAAGCCGCAACGACCAAGTGGCGACCGATATGCATCTATACTTAAAAAAACATGTTGAAGCCATTGTGGAACTGATCAGAGAATTGCAAAAAGCGCTTGTAAACAAAGCTGAACAGCATATTGAGACGATTTTGCCGGGATATACACATTTGCAGCGGGCGCAGCCGGTTTCATTCGCCCATCATTTATTGGCTTATTTTTGGATGCTTGAGCGTGACAAATCTAGATTTACAGAATCTTTGAAACGGATTAATATCAGTCCGCTTGGCGCTGCCGCATTAGCTGGGACAACCTTTCCGATTGACCGGAAATATACGGCCGAGCTTTTAGGCTTCGATGAAGTTTATTTAAACAGCCTGGATGCTGTGAGCGACAGGGATTTTATTGTTGAATTTATGAGCAACAGCTCGCTGTTGATGATTCATCTCTCAAGATTTTGCGAAGAATTAATTTTATGGTGCTCGCAGGAATTCCAGTTCGTTGAAATGGATGACGCTTATTCGACCGGCAGCAGCATCATGCCACAAAAGAAAAATCCGGATATGGCGGAATTAATTCGAGGGAAGAGCGGCCGCGTCGTCGGCAATCTCGTCGGTTTGCTTACGGTTTTAAAAGGTCTCCCTCTTGCCTATAACAAAGACCTGCAGGAAGATAAAGAGGGCATGTTCGATACTGTAAAAACAGTAGAGGGCTGTTTGCAAATTATGACGGGAATGATCGAAACGCTGAAAGTAAATAAAGAGCAGATGGAAAAATCGGTGAAGCAGGATTTTTCAAACGCTACTGAACTCGCTGACTATTTGGCGAAAAAAGGTCTTCCTTTCCGCGAAGCTCATGAAGTAGTCGGAAAACTTGTATATAAATGCATTCAAAAAGGAATCTATTTACTTGACTTGCCATTAGAAGAGTATAAGGAAGCATCCTCTCTGTTTGAAAATGATGTATATGAAGTTCTGAACCCATACGAAGCGGTCAACAAACGAAACAGCTTAGGTGGAACCGGATTTAAGGAAGTAAAGGAGCAAATCAATAAAGCAAAGGCGATTATATAAATCCAACTCCATTTGTTTTAATTGAATAAAGACATTAAATGAAAAATCAGTCTTCTGCGCATAAGCTGAAACAGGCGGGTACTCATTGTGCCCGCTTTTTTATATGGAAAGACCGCCTTGCACTTGCATTCCAACCTCTTGCTGATAAAAATCGTGGAAGCTATTCCGTTTTTGCATTTTAAAAAATTATTGTAAAATGATTGTAGTAAATAAAGGGAGGAATTGATGGGTGCGCCATGCAATTGTTACGGCAGGCTCAAGAGGTCTTGGAAGAAAGGTGACCGAATTATTTTTGGAAAAGGGGTACAGCGTGACGGTCAGTTATCACAATAATCAAACAGGAGTTGAACAACTGCAGGAAAAATATGCTTCTATGCGCGACCGTTTGCTGTTTATACGATGTGATGTGACGAAAAAGGAAGATTTAATTCGGCTGATTGATCAAACTTATCAGTGCTTTGGCCGTATTGACTGTTTAGTTAATAATGCGGGTCCGTATATATTCGAGAGGAAAAAGCTTGCTGATTATTCTGATCAGGAATGGTATGAAATGATTGAAGGAAATTTAAGCTCGGTGTTTCATTTAGTGAAACGAACAATCCCGATTATGAGGAAACAAAAGTATGGCCGAATCATTACTTACGGCTTCCAAGGTGCCGGGGATGCTTCAGGCTGGCTTCACCGCTCGGCGTTCAGCGCGGCTAAGACCGGACTAGTCTCTTTGACAAAAACGATTGCTATTGAAGAGGCGGAAAACGGCATCACAGCAAATATGGTTTGTCCAGGAAACATTACGGCGGAAATGAAAGAGGCGACCATTGAAGAAGCTAGAAAGCATATTGACGTGAACACGCCGATTGGAAGATCAGGTACAGGAGAAGATATCGCAAGAATTATAACCTTTTTGTGCGATGAACAGTCAGATTTTATTACAGGCGCCATAATTGAAGCGACGGGAGCCGCTAATGTCATTCATCGATTTCATCAATAATGATAAAACGTTTTCAAAAGCATAAGTTTCCAGTAAAATGAAAGTAGATTCAAAAAGGAGGGGTTTTTTATGAAGGTTTCCTTTCACGGTCATTCCATCGTTCAAATTGAAACAAATGGGAAAAACATTATCATTGATCCGTTCATTAATGGGAACGGGCAAACCGATTTGAAGGTTGAAGATGTGAAAGCAGATGTCATTTTGTTGACACACGGCCATAATGATCATGTAGGGGATACGGTTGAGATTGCAAAAAGAAATGATTCGTTAGTCGTGGCGATTGCAGAGCTGGCTACATACTTGAGCTGGAAAGGGATTAAAACCCATGGAATGAGCATCGGGGGAGCATACGAGTTTGAGTTTGGAAAAGTAAAGCTGACTCAGGCTTTCCATGGCTCCAGCTATACGGAAGATAACCAAAACATTGTGTATACTGGCATGCCAGCAGGAATTTTGTTGACAGCTGAGGACAAAACGATTTATCATGCAGGCGATACAGCATTGTTTTCTGATATGAAATTAATTGGAGAACGCAATGAAATTGATTTAGCCTTTTTGCCGATTGGCGATAATTATACAATGGGGCCGGAGGATGCTCTTACAGCAGCAGAATGGATTCGAGCTAAAAAAGTCGTGCCGATTCATTACAACACGTTCCCAGTGATCCAGCAAAACCCTGAAGATTTTGTTTCCAAGCTTCCAGACGGTGTCGGTCTCCTATTGAAACCAGGAGAAACAATCGAACTGTGAGATTTTTGATGGACGGCTTTTAGCCGTTCATTTTACGTATTATGAGTTCCAAGCATTTGTTTGCTAAACAGTAAATTTTAGGAAAAAATAAGTAAATGTTTGAAGAATTCGCCAATCTTGTAACTTAAAAGGAGGGAAGAAATTGGCGACAAAGCATGAACAAATTTTGAACTATATTGAGTCTCTGCCCGTCGGAGATAAAATTTCAGTCAGACAAATTGCCAAAGTTATGAATGTCAGTGAAGGAACTGCCTATCGTGCGATTAAAGATGCGGAAAATAAAGGCTTTGTCAGCACAATCGAAAGGGTCGGCACCATTCGAATTGAAAAAAAGAAAAAAGACAATATTGAAAAGCTGACATTTGCGGAGGTTGTCAATATTGTCGACGGACAAGTGTTAGGCGGAAGGGCCGGCCTTCATAAAACATTAAATAAATTCGTTATCGGCGCCATGAAATTGGAAGCGATGATGAGATATACAGGTGCTGGAAACTTGCTCATTGTCGGCAACAGGACAAAAGCTCAGCAGTCGGCTTTGGAAGCAGGAGCCGCCGTTTTAATAACCGGGGGATTTGACACAGATGATTATGTAAAAAAACTGGCGGATGAGCTCGAGCTCCCGATAATATCCACTAGCTACGATACTTTTACAGTGGCTACGATGATAAACAGAGCGATATATGACCAGCTGATCAAAAAGGAAATCGTGTTAGTGGAAGACATTTTGACCCCGTTAGAAAAAACTGTCACGTTAACCCCGAATGATCCGATTGAACGCTGGTTTGAATACAACCGGCAAACTGGACACGGACGATTCCCGGTCATTGATCAAGGTTTGAAGGTTGTTGGAATTGTCACGGCAAAGGATATTATGACGTCAGATCGAAAAACATCCATTGAAAAAGTGATGACAAAAAGTCCGATAACCGTTACAGGAAAAACATCTGTCGCTTCAGCTGCGCAAATAATGGTTTGGGAAGGAATTGAAGTATTGCCTGTTGTGGACGGAAACGGCCGCCTATCAGGTATGATTTCCAGACAGGACGTTTTAAAGGCTCTCCATTCAATTGAACGGCAGCCGCACACAGGTGAAAAAATTGATGACATCATCACGAGGCAGATGATCAATCTTTCTGATGAAGCAAAAGAATCAAACATTTTTAAATGTGAAGTAACACCGCAAATGACAAACCAGTTCGGTACCATTTCATACGGTGCCTTCACAACTCTAGTTACAGAAGCGGCCAATTATCATTTGAGACAGAAAAAGAAAGGCGAGCTTGTCGTTGAGAATATGACGATTTATTTTTTGAAACCTGTTCAAATGGAAAGCATGATTGAAATTCATCCGAAAATATTAGACGTGGGTCGAAAATTCGGGAAAATTGATGTGGAAGTATTCCACGAAAACACTTTAGTCGGCAAAGCTATGTTAATGGTGCAAATCATGGATCGTAATTAAAAAAAGACTGTCTGAAAAATAAGGACAGTCTCTTCCATATAATTTTCTTAGCGGGCATTTTCGCTTTCTTTGATTGCCAAAGGCAAATAATATTTGTAAGCTTTATATCCTGCCCAAATGCTCAGACAACCTGTTATAATAAAAACAACACCGACGATGAGCGCAACAGTGGATCGGTTTAAAAACATTTGGTTTAATCCGAAAAAGAAGACAAACAATCCTAGAGAAATGCTAGATTTAGATGAAATCCAGCTTCTTTCCATCGGACGTTTCGTGCGAAAATATTTGATTTTGTAAAAAACATAAAAAGATAAAGAAATGACCGTTAGGATAGCTAAAACAGGCATGATGTCAACCTCCATCTAAGTATCGTATATCATTTTACCATTAGTAAATGATGAAATAAAACATTTATGATGATAAAGGAGAGCTGAAATGAAACAACAGATTTTAAATGAAATAAAAGCATTCGATACGATTATTATACATAGACATGTCCGGCCGGATCCTGATGCATACGGTTCTCAGTGCGGGCTTGCGGAATTGTTAAAAGAATCGTTTCCTGAAAAAAACATATATGTAGTCGGCAACGATGAGCCTTCTTTAACGTTTTTATACAAAATGGATGAAATTCAAGATGACGTCTATCAAGAAGCGCTCGTCATCGTATGTGACACAGCTAACCAAGAACGAATTTGCGATCAAAGATATGATAAAGGGAAAAAATTGATCAAAATCGATCATCATCCAAATGAAGATCCTTATGGAGATATAGTCTGGGTAGACACATCTGCCAGCTCTGTCAGCGAAATGATTTATGAATTTTATCTATTTGGCAAAGATCAAGGCTTAACGTTATCGAAAAAAGCAGCCAGTCTCATTTATGCCGGAATTGTTGGGGATACAGGAAGATTTTTGTTTTCAAATACGACGAAAAAAACGTTCCAATATGCAAGCGAGATTATAGACTATGGGTTTTCATTTACGCAAATATACGACGAAATGTATAAAACGAAACTTAATGTGGCGAAGCTGAACGGTTACGTCCTGCAAAATTTTGTTTTGACTGATTCAGGGGCCGCTTATATAAAGCTTCCAAAAGAACTATTGGACGAATACCGCGTCACTCCTTCCGAAGCTTCACAGCTCGTCGGTGCTTTAGGAAATATTGAAGGGATCAAGGCGTGGGTGCTGTTTGTCGAGGAAAACAACGAAATTCGGGTCAGATTCCGCTCGAAGGGAATCGTGATCAATGAGCTTGCAAAACGCTTTAAAGGCGGAGGCCATCCGCTTGCGGCCGGAGCTACGATCGACAGCTGGGAAACTGCGGATCTAATCATTCAAGAGCTGGTCGCTTTATGTAAAGCATCTTAAGGAGGGCGCTTTTTCCCTCCTCATAATAGGAGAAAAGTTGCCATTATTATTTGCTCAATTTCAATTCTACTTCAACAATAATGGTCGGTGTAATGACAAGCTCCACGACAGTAGCGTTGTATTCTTTGTCATCTATTTTATATTTTCTATTTTCAATCGTTTTGGCAATTAAATGCCTTGTTTTCACAACACTGTCAATATCTTTTGCAATTAAATCAGCTAAATCGTTTTTGATCGTATTTTCAATCGAATATTTCATTAATTCATCCAGCTTATATTTTTCCGCATTTTTAATTTCGATTTTGACATCCTGTACAGTCAATAATTCTAAGTTTCTCTTATTTAGCTCTTTGTAATCCCTCTGCCAAATTTGAATGTCATTTTTTAATTGTTCGATCGTTTCTTGCTGCGTTGAAATGATTTTTACTTGTTTTTCTTGGTAATAGCCAAAGGAATATAGAAAAAACCCCCAGCTAATAAGAGCTCCTACGGCAACTCCGGCAAAAAAACGCTGCCATGAAGGCTTTTTATAATAAGGCGGGATTCTCATTGCGAAACATGCTCCTGTGTGAACCAAGAGATTAAGAGCCAGCCTGTTTGAGAACCACCCATGGCGGAAATGATTAACAAAATCTGTTTCACAATGTCCTTTGTCGCTCCTTCAAAAATCCCTCGTTCAAAGCTGTAAAACGCATCAAACGTCCCTCCAATAGCTGCAACAAGAGCCCAAATTTTCAATTTGTTTGCCATTCTGAAAATGGAGGTGAGAGGAGCATCGCCTGTAATATATGCGCCAATACCGCCGATTAACGAGCCGCCGAAAATGACTCCTAACGCAATAAAATACACTTTAATAAAGGTTGCAATAAAAGTATCTGTTTCCATTGAGCTTCCACCATCCTTTCTTCCGTTCATTGGTGAAATATGATTATAATAAACTTGCTAAATAGCCGGTTTCAGCAAGCAGTGAAAAGGCTTGTTTTATTCTCTTTCTTTATATGTATATGGATGGGAAGATAAAAGTATGAAGTTTGTCTTTCATTGAAAACAATGACTATAATTGTTTTAAGAAATCATTGAAAAAAGGTGGGGTCTTCATTGCCTTTTGTTCACCTACAAGTGAAGAGCGCCTATAGTTTGCTGACTAGTGCTGCGGGATTGGACAAGCTTGTCCGCTATGCGAAAAAAACTGGTCAAACAGCTCTAGCCTTGACAGACCATCATGTCATGTATGGAGCGCTCTCTTTTTATAAAATTTGTAAAGAACACGGGATTAAACCGATTTTCGGTTTAACTGCTACCGTTATCATAAAAAACGAACCGTATCCTTTTGTTTTGCTTGCTAAAAATAACAGCGGATACCGCAATTTGCTTAAATTAAGCAGTTTGCTGCAAACAAAGTTTCCGAAAGGACTTCCGCTTTCTTTTTTTAAACAATACAGCAGGGATCTTTTTGTGATCACACCTGGCAGACAAGGCTTGATTGAGCAGCTGCTTATAAACGGACAGATTGCAGAGGCAGGAAAAGCGGTGGAGTTTTTTCAAAGCATGCTCGATCCCAATTCTTTTTACATATCCTTACAAAATCACGGCTTGCCGGAAGAGCAGCAATTAAATGAAAAAATTGCGGAGCTGAGAGAAACGATCAAAGTTCCGATTGTCGCAACGAACGATGTTTTATATGTTGAAAAGGATGATGCATTTGCACACCGCTGTTTGCTGGCGATTAAAGACGGAACGACTGTAGAAGAACAAGACGCAGCGTTTGCTTGCGAATATTATTTAAAATCCCCGGCGGAAATGATAAACAATTTCGCGAACTTTCCTGATTCCATTGAGAATACTGTTCGGATCGCCTCCGAATGCCATGTTGAAATAGAATTAGGCAAAACAAAATTGCCTAAATACCCCTTTTCTGGAGGATTGAGCAGCGATGATTTTCTTGAACAGCTGTGCTTTGAAGGATTAAGAAAAAAAGTAACATCCCCTTCGGACGAGTATGTCAAAAGGCTTTCGTATGAGCTGTCTGTTATAAAAAAAATGAATTTTAGCGATTATTTTTTAATCGTTTGGGATTTTATGAAATACGCGCATGAAAAAGGTATTGTAACCGGTCCAGGCCGCGGTTCAGCAGCCGGCTCTTTAGTGGCATATGTACTAGATATTACGAATGTAGATCCAATTCGCTATAATCTATTGTTTGAGCGTTTTTTAAATCCTGAACGTGTTTCTATGCCAGATATCGATATTGATTTTCCGGATACAAGACGGGATGAAATGATTGAATATGTTGCGCGAAAATACGGAAAAGGGCATGTGGCTCAAATCATCACTTTCGGTACTTTTGCGGCCAAAGCTGCTATTCGAGATGTGGCAAAAGCGCTTGGAGCTTCGAATAAAGAGGTGGATGTGCTCGCAAAGCACATACCTTCAAAGCTCGGAATTACTTTAAGAGAAGCATTTGAACAATCGGCAGCATTTCGAAACATCCTTCATTCAATGGAAAAAGGAAAGGAAATTTTTGAAACGGCTTTAAAGCTGGAAGGCTTGCCGCGCCATGTATCGACGCATGCTGCGGGAGTGGTGCTAAGCGATCATCCGCTGACTGAAGTCATTCCGATTCAAAATGGTCATCACGATATATATTTAACACAATATTCAATGGATTTTTTAGAAGAAATCGGGCTGTTGAAAATCGATTTTTTAGGTCTGCGAAATTTAACGTTAATAGAAGATATCAAACGTTTAATTGAACGTTACGAGGGAACAAAGCTCTCTGTCCACTTTACAAATTATGATGATGAAAAAACGTTTTCCCTTTTATCGGAAGGAAATACGACAGGTGTGTTCCAATTTGAGTCAGAAGGAATGAGGAAAGTTTTACAAAAGCTAAAACCTACTAATTTGGAAGATTTGGTTGCGGTTAATGCTTTGTATCGTCCAGGACCGATGGAAAACATTCCTGTCTATATCGAACGGAAGCACGGCCGGATGCCGGTAGAATATTTGCATAAAGATTTGCAGCCTATTTTAGAAAAGACATACGGAGTCATTGTGTATCAAGAGCAAATAATGGAAATCGCAGCGAAAATGGCCGGTTTTTCGTTAGGGGAAGCAGACCTGTTGAGACGGGCCGTCGGCAAAAAAATTAAAACGATTTTGGATGAAAACAGAAATCGCTTTATTATAGGTTGTTTAAAAAAAGGATACGACGAAAAAACCGCGAATAAAGTATACGATCTCATTGTTAAATTTGCCAACTACGGTTTTAACCGCAGCCACGCTGTTGCCTACAGCATGATTGCCTATCAGCTTGCTTATTTAAAAGCCCACTATCCTTTATATTTTATGGCTGCGTTAATGTCGAGCATCGGAGGAAATCAAGAAAAATTAGCGCAATATGTTCGAGAAGCTTCAGAAATGGGAATTACAATCCTGCCACCGTCCATTCATAAAAGCGGTTTTTCTTTTTTAGTGGAAAACGGATCTATCCGATTCGGACTTGCCTCGATTAAAAATGTTGGCATTGCCGCCATGAAAGAAATTGCAAAAGAAAGAAAAAAGAAGCCTTTTGAAGATTTGTTTGATTTTTGTATCAGGATGTCTTCAAAGGCAGTCAATCGCCGAACAATAGAAGCGCTCATTTTTTCTGGCGCGATGGATGATTTTGGGCAAGATCGGGCAACGTTGCTTGCTAGTATAGATGTTGCGCTCGAGCATGCAGAATTATTCAAAATGGATGAAAAAGAGCAAATCGTTTTTCCGCTTGACGATCTTGCTGCGATTAAACCAAAGTATGTGGAAGTAGAACCGTTCACCATTGAAGAAAAATTAAAATTCGAAAAGGAAACATTAGGATTTTATTTATCAAGCCATCCGATTCAGCCTTACGATTCGGTTTTGAAGCAGCTGGGGGCAGTTCGATTAATGGATTTATCCCAATGGATTGAAAAAAAAGTTCATGTGGGCGCGTATGTGACAAACGTAAAGGCAATTCGCACAAAAAGCGGCCAGGCGATGGCTTTTCTCAATATAAGCGATCAAAGCGGGGATGTAGAAGCGGTCTTGTTTCCTAATGAATACGCAAAGTTCAGCGGAAAAATAAAGAAAGGGAATGTTTATTTGTTGACCGGAAAACCGGAAATTAGAAATGAACATGTTCAATATATAATTCAAGACGTAAAAGACATCTCGGAATTTAAACGGCAGCGTGCTTTATTTTTAAAAATTGCAGATGAAGCATCAGAGAAACAAAAGCTTCTCGAAATAAAAAAAGTATTGCAGGATTATCCAGGCAGCATACCTGTATTTATTTACCATGAACGAAAAAAGAAAGCGGTCAAGCTTCCCGAAACATTTGGTGTACAACCGTCTGAACAATGTTTGAATCGATTGCGGGCATTGCTCGGAGAAAGGAATGTCGCCTTGAGAGAATAAACATGTCTTTTTCTTTACAACGGATTGCATGTATAATATTTTAGAAATATCTAAAAAGTGGTCTTTCCATTTTGACGATTATCCATGTTGTTAAGGAGTGATAAAGGTTGTCATTAAGAGAAGAAGCATTACATATTCATAGTGTTCAGAAGGGAAAACTTGAAACAAAATCAAAAATTCCGGTACGAAATGCAAAAGATTTAAGTTTAGCATACTCTCCTGGAGTGGCTGAGCCGTGCAAGGCAATTTATGATGATAAAAGCAAAGTGTATGAGTATACGATGAAGGGGAATATGGTGGCGGTTGTCTCTGATGGAACAGCCGTTTTAGGGCTTGGAAACATCGGACCGGAGGCAGCTCTCCCTGTCATGGAAGGAAAAGCTGTTTTATTTAAAAGCTTTGCAGGTGTCGATGCGTTCCCCATTTGTATAGATACGACAGATGTGGAAAAAATTATTGAGACAGTAAAGCTTCTTGAGCCGACTTTTGGCGGCATAAACTTGGAGGATATTGCCGCACCAAATTGCTTCGAAATTGAAGAGCGTTTAAAAAAGGAAACGAACATTCCGATTTTCCATGACGATCAACACGGAACCGCCATTGTAACTGTCGCTGGTTTATTAAATGCGTTGAAGCTGGTCGGCAAAGAGATGTCAAATATTAAAGTTGTCGCAAACGGAGCAGGAGCGGCTGGAATAGCTATTATAAAATTATTATATCGCTATGGTGTTCGTGACATTATTTTGTGCGATTCAAAAGGAGCCATTTTCGATGGACGCCCTTACGGAATGAACAGCATAAAAGCTGAAGTGGCTAAATATACAAATCATGATCGCTTAGAGGGCTCTTTGGCCGATGTAATCGAAGGAGCGGATGTTTTTATCGGTGTGTCAGTCGCAGGAGCACTAACAAAAGAAATGGTAAAATTAATGGCGGATAATCCGATCATTTTCGCTATGGCCAATCCAGATCCGGAAATTATGCCTGACGATGCTAAAGAAGCTGGAGCAAAAGTCATTGGAACAGGACGTTCAGATTTCCCTAACCAGGTGAATAACGTTTTAGCATTTCCAGGGATTTTCCGTGGAGCATTGGATGTAAGAGCAACACATATAAATGAACAGATGAAAATGGCTGCTGCTGAAGCGATTGCTTCTCTTATTAAGGAAGATGAGCTTCGTCCTGATTATGTTATTCCGGCGCCGTTTGATCCTAGGGTTGCACCATGTGTTGCTGCAGCTGTTGCGAAAACGGCAATGGAAACAGGTGTTGCACGCATAAAAGTAGATCCGGAAGAAGTTGCGGAAAAAACAAGAAAGCTTGCTATTATTGGAAAATAAAAGCGGCTACAAATGGCGAAAGAATGAGAAACCTCTCTTCTCTGCTGTTGGGAGAAAGAAAAATATGATATATTTATAATATTTGAATACCTCTCAAAAGATATAGGAAGAAGATCCGGAAGATTTAAGATTGATTGAAGGTGTCATCCCTTGCAATGAAGACATTATTCAGCCAAAAAGGGAGGTTCTATTTTGATAAAAAACATTTTTTCAAAAAAGAAAAAATATGCATCGATCCCTTCCGGACATGCAAAATATGATGTTCCTGAAGGTATTATGACAAAATGTCCAAAATGTAAAAAGATTATGTACTCAAAAGAAATTGAAAAAAATTTAAAAGTGTGCAACAACTGCGGCTACCATTTTCAAATGGGAGCGAGAGAAAGAATTGCCAGCCTTTTAGATCATGGCAGCTTTTTAGAATATGACAGCGATATGCGTTCTGAAAACCCTCTTAATTTTGAAGGGTATTTAGAAAAGCTAGAAAAAGACAAAGAGAAAACGAAGCTAAATGAAGCTGTCGTGACAGGCGAAGGAACAATCGGCGGATTTCCAGTAGTGATTGCCGTTATGGATGCAAGTTTTCGCATGGGGAGCATGGGTTCGGTAGTTGGCGAAAAAATTACAAGGGCAATTGAAAAAGCGAAGAAAAAAAACATCCCCTTTATTATTTTCACAGCTTCAGGCGGTGCTCGTATGCAAGAAGGCGTCCTCAGTTTAATGCAGATGGCGAAAACTAGCGCTGCTTTAAAATTATTCAGCGATGAAGGCGGACTCATTATTTCGGTTATGACCCATCCGACTACAGGGGGAGTATCGGCTAGCTTCGCTTCTTTAGGTGACTACAATTTTGCCGAGCCTGGTGCATTAATCGGTTTTGCAGGGCGCAGAATCATAGAACAAACGATCAGAGAAGAGCTTCCGGAAGATTTCCAAACTGCTGAATTTCTGCTGAAGCATGGGCAGCTTGATTCTGTATTGCACCGCCACCAACTGCGGGATACGTTAATCAACCTCTTGGATATACACCAAGCAAAGGGGGATGTAGATTGGTAGGAGAACTGGAATTTGAAAAGCCGATTATAGAATTAAAGAAAAAAATTCATGAATTAAAGGAATTTACAAAAACAGCGGATGTAGATTTGTCGGCTGAAATTGAAAAGCTGGAAACAAGACTAAAAAATTTAGAAAAGGAAATATATGATCACCTCTCCCCGTGGAATCGCGTCCAAATCGCACGCCATCCGAATCGCCCTACAACGCTTGATTATATTGAGCTGTTATTTGAAAATTTTTTCGAATGCCACGGAGACAGATATTTTGGTGATGACGAAGCGATTGTAGGAGGCGTTGCAAAATTTCATGGGATCCCTGTAACGGTAATCGGGCAGCAAAGAGGAAAAGATACGAAAGACAATATCCGAAGAAATTTTGGTATGCCGCATCCTGAAGGTTACCGTAAAGCATTGCGCCTTATGAAACAGGCGAACAAGTTTAACCGCCCTATTATTACATTTATCGATACAAAAGGAGCTTACCCAGGAAAAGCTGCAGAAGAGCGGGGACAAAGTGAAGCAATTGCCAGAAATTTGTTTGAAATGGCCGGTTTTTCTGTTCCAATTATATGTATTGTCATTGGAGAAGGGGGAAGCGGCGGCGCATTAGCATTAGGAGTAGGAAATCATATATATATGTTGGAAAATTCTACTTATTCAGTTATTTCTCCCGAAGGGGCTGCCGCCCTATTATGGAAGGATGCCGGCTTAGCTAAAAAAGCGGCAGAAACAATGAAGATCACTGCCCAAGATTTAAAAGCGCTTGGTGTCATTGATGATATCATTCCGGAAGTAAAAGGCGGGGCACATAGGGATGTCCAATTGCAAGCTAAACACATTGAACAGGCTTTAAAACGTTCATTAAAAGAATTGACCAATATGAGCGGAGAAGAGCTGATCAGGCATCGGTACGAAAAATTTAAAAGTATTGGGGCCGTTATTGACGAACAAGTGACAAATACGCAGTAACGTGCGCTCCTTGATGGAGCCGCACGTTATTTTTTTATTTTTATCTTTCGCATCGCTTCTTTTTGTGTATAATAATAAAGAATTTAACTATTCTAAGCTTACTATGCTCAGCGATTATCAGATAATATGATCATTATTTTATGTAAGCTTTGTTTGAGCAGTCCAAGAGAGGTGAAATTATGAAAAAAATCGGCGTTTTAACGAGCGGCGGCGATTCTCCTGGCATGAACGCTGCAATTCGTGCCGTTGTCCGCAAAGGAATTTTTCATGGATTAGAAGTTTATGGAATTTATAATGGTTACTCAGGTCTTATTTCGGGAAAAATTCAAAAGCTTGAACTTGGTTCAGTAGGTGACATCATTCATCGCGGTGGAACGATGCTCTATACGGCACGGTGCGAAGAATTTAAAACAATCGAAGGACAAAAAAAAGGAATTGAACAATTGAAGAAATTCGGGATTGAAGGTCTTGTCGTTATTGGCGGAAACGGCTCCTACATGGGCGCAAAAAAGTTGACTGAACATGGATATCCATGCGTTGGGGTGCCGGGCACCATCGACAATGACATACCTGGAACTGACTATACGATCGGTTTTGATACAGCACTTAATACGGTGATACAAGCAATTGATAAAATTCGTGATACAGCTACCTCCCATGAGCGTACATACGTAATAGAAGTAATGGGTCGGGATGCCGGTGACATCGCTTTATGGTCTGGGCTTGCCGGAGGTGCGGAAACCATTTTAATTCCGGAAGCAGATTTCAAAATAGAGGAAATCATCGATCGATTAAAACGAGGCCATGAAAGAGGGAAAAAACATAGTATTATTATTGTCGCTGAAGGTGTGGGAAGCGGCGTCGAAATAGGCCAAAAGATCAAAGAGATGACAAACTTTGAAACGCGTGTTTCTGTATTAGGCCACATTCAACGCGGCGGATCGCCTACCGCATTTGATAGAGTATTGGCAAGCAGACTAGGCGCTTATGCGGTGGAACTGCTTCTTAATGGTAAAGGCGGACGATGTGTAGGCATCCAAAATAATCAGCTTGTGGATCATGACATTTTAGAAATTTTGGATCAGCCTCATACGGTTGATAAGTCAATGTACAAGCTTTCAAAAGAACTTTCTATATAAAGTATGAACATGGGATCGTTTTCATAATGTTTAGGAGGTATGCCAATTTATGCGAAAAACGAAAATTGTTTGTACAATAGGTCCTGCAAGCGAGAGCATCGAAATGTTGGAAAAACTAATTAAGGCCGGCATGAATGTGGCTCGGCTCAATTTTTCGCATGGAGATCATGAGGAGCATAAAGCGAGAATTCAAAACATTCGGGAGGCAGCGAAGCGCTTGGGCAAAAGTGTTGCAATATTATTGGACACAAAAGGCCCTGAGATTCGAACGCATACAATGGAAAACGGGGAGATACAATTAGAAGCAGGATCCCGCCTTCTTATTTCAATGGAAGAGGTTGTCGGCACGAAAGAAAAAATTTCGGTTACATATAAAGGATTAATCAATGATGTGTCCGTTGGTTCTAAAATATTGCTTGATGACGGATTAATTGGTTTAGAAGTTACAAAGATTGATAAAGAAAAACAGGAAATTGAAACGAAGGTATTAAACAGCGGAATTTTGAAAAATAAAAAAGGAGTCAATGTTCCCGGAGTTAGTGTCAATCTTCCTGGAATTACGGAGAAAGATGCAAAAGATATTTTGTTTGGCATTGAGCAGGGAGTCGATTTTATCGCTGCATCATTTGTTCGCCGCGCTTCCGATGTATTGGAAATTCGTCAACTGTTGGAGGAACACCAAGCTGACGATATTCAAATTATCCCGAAAATAGAAAATCAAGAAGGCGTTGACAATATTGATCAAATTTTGGAAGTTTCCGACGGGCTAATGGTTGCTCGAGGAGATTTAGGAGTAGAAATTCCCGCTGAAGATGTTCCGCTTGTCCAAAAGGAACTGATTCGCAAATGCAATCAATTAGGAAAACCTGTTATTACTGCTACTCAAATGCTTGATTCGATGCAGCGAAACCCAAGACCTACCCGGGCGGAAGCCAGCGATGTAGCAAACGCTATTTTTGATGGAACCGATGCAATTATGCTTTCAGGCGAGACAGCTGCCGGTTTATATCCGGTAGAAGCAGTGGAGACGATGCATAAAATTGCTTCCCGCGTTGAACAAGCTTTAGATTATCGCCAAGCCTTAACGAAACATACGAAAGTTGCTGATTCAACGATCACAAATGCAATTGGACAATCAGTAGCTTATACGGCGATTAATTTGGACGTTTCGGCCATTATCACGCCAACAGTCAGCGGCTATACGGCCAAAATGATTTCGAAATATCGGCCAAAAGCGCCGATTATTGCAGTAACATCCAGCAGTAAAGTATGCCGTAAGCTTGCCCTTGTATGGGGTGTGCATCCAACAATAGGACAAATTGCTACAACAACAGATGAAATGCTTGACATAGCTGTGCGTGAATCTATAAACACTGGAATTATTACACATGGAGATCGAGTGATTATTACAGCCGGAGTACCTGTAGGAGAAACAGGTTCCACAAATCTGATGAAAGTCCATGTTGTTGGCGATGTTTTAGGAAAAGGTCAAGGGATTGGACGAGCATCGGCATTTGGAAAGGTTATCGTTGCAAAGAATAGTAAAGAAGCTGTTGAGAAAATGGTGAAAGGTTCAATTCTCGTTACGAATGGGACCGACATAGACATGATGGAAGCGATTGAAAAAGCAGCTGCACTTGTTACGGAAGAAGGCGGCTTAACGTGCCATGCGGCCGTAGTCGGTTTGAGCCTTGGCATTCCAGTCATTGTCGGGGTAGAAAATGCAACAGAAATTTTGAAGGATGGTATGGAAGTCACTGTGGATGCAATCCAAGGGATGATTTATAAAGGACATGCGAGCGTTCTATAATTTTGATTGAAAGGAGAAGGATTTCAGTTCCTTCTCTTTTTTTGTATAGTAAAGATTAAGAAACGAGCATTTTACATCTCCCTTTTGTATAGTAAAGAGTAGGGAACGGGTATTTTATATATGGAGGAGATAGCATATGCGAGCATTATTGATTTTTTTTATTGTTGCACCGGCTTGTGAAATAGGGGTTTTGCTTTTATCTGGAAAGACGATCGGGGTGCTTCCGACTGTGCTATTGATTATCTTAACAGGCTTTGTTGGGGCTTATTTGGCGAAAAGACAAGGAATTCAGGCAGTGCGAAATCTTCAAAAGGAAATTCAATATGGGCGCATTCCAAGCAATGCCATTTTGGATGCAATGGCTATTTTTGTCGGAGGAATCATGCTATTGACGCCGGGATTTATTTCGGATATCGTCGGTTTGTTTCTTTTATTTCCAATCACAAGAAATTGGATAAAGCCTTTTCTTATTCAATTCATAAAAAAATGGATTGATAAACATACGATCCATATTATTCGGACATAATTCAATAAAAGATTTATTATGCTGAAATAAGTAATTCTTATTCAATTCTATAAGATTTTTTTATTAAAAAAAAGAATTCCGTAAAAAATATCTTATTTATCTGATTCACAAAAGTCTGATAATTGTTTATAATAGAGGTGTATTTTTTAATTCATATGTTTGGTGATCATTTCACTGATAAAAAATATTTCACAAAAGAAATGAAAGCATTTTCTTTTTGTGAAAAAATGAAAGTTTTATGAATTTTGTTTATTTCTATTTGAATTGCAGTTGAAAATTTTTATGTAAAGGGGAGATAGCCATGACAGCAACGCGTGGACTAGAGGGCGTGGTAGCCACAACTTCATCAATAAGTTCTATTATTGATGATACATTGACATATGTTGGTTACAATATTGACGATTTAGCTCAAAACGCAAGCTTTGAAGAAGTTGTTTACCTGCTTTGGCATCGAAAGCTTCCGAATAAGGAGCAATTAGAGGAATTAAGAAAGCAGCTTGCTGAGAATGCGTCGATACCGAATGAAATATTAGAACATTTTAAAACTTATCCGATTGATAAAGTACATCCGATGGCAGCTTTGAGAACAGCTGTATCTTTGCTTGGATTGTATGACGAAGAAGCGGACAACATGTCTGATGAGGCAAATTATCGAAAAGCAATTCGATTGCAGGCGAAAATTTCTACAATTGTCGCTGCTTTTGCCCGCATCCGCAAAGGATTGGAGCCTGTTCAACCGAGAACAGATTTAGGCTTTGCCGCTAATTTCTTATATATGTTAAAAGGTGAAGAACCTGATCAAACTTCCATTGAAGCCTTCAACAAAGCGCTCGTCCTTCATGCAGACCATGAATTGAATGCTTCGACATTTACTGCAAGAGTATGTGTGGCAACGCTTTCGGACATTTATTCCGGAATTACTGCGGCAATTGGAGCATTGAAAGGGCCGTTGCATGGCGGTGCGAACGAACGCGTTATGCGAATGTTAACAGAAATTGGTGAACCTGAAAATGTAGAATCTTACATTCGCGAAAAATTAGCAAACAAAGAAAAAATTATGGGATTTGGTCATCGAGTTTATCGCAAAGGGGATCCTCGTGCCAAACATTTAAAAGAAATGTCCCGCAGACTAACAGAAATCACCGGTGAAACGAAATGGTATGAAATGTCAACTAAAATTGAGGAAATCGTAACATCTGAAAAATCTTTACCGCCGAATGTTGATTTTTATTCAGCGTCTGTATACCATTGCTTAGGTATTGATCATGATTTATTTACGCCGATTTTTGCAATAAGCCGCACATCTGGATGGTTAGCCCATATTTTAGAGCAATATGAAAACAATCGATTGATTCGTCCTCGTGCGGAATATACAGGACCAGAAAAACAAGTATTTATCCCTATCGAAAAGCGCAGCTAACAGGTAAAATAGAAAAGGGATTCCTTTTTCTTCCCTGTTAAGCATGGCCATGCTTTTATACACAAATAGAGAATACATATTTAGGAGGTAATGATTGTGGCAGAAGGTCAAAAAATTACAATGACAAATGGTACTTTAAACGTTCCAAATGATCCTATAATTCCGTTTATTGAAGGAGACGGCACTGGTCCTGATATTTGGAGAGCTGCGTCAAAAGTGCTGGAAGCAGCTGTAGAAAAAGCATACAATGGCGAAAAGAAAATCGTTTGGAAAGAAGTGCTTGCTGGTGAAAAAGCTTTTAAAGAGACTGGGGAATGGCTTCCTCAAGAAACGCTTGATGTGATACGCGAGTATATGATTGCGATCAAAGGTCCGTTAACAACTCCTGTAGGTGGAGGAATCCGTTCTTTAAACGTTGCTCTTCGCCAAGAGCTGGATTTATTTGTGTGCTTAAGACCTGTCCGTTATTTCAATGGAGTTCCTTCCCCTGTAAAACGTCCTCAAGATACAGACATGGTAATTTTCCGTGAAAATACCGAAGACATCTATGCCGGCATAGAGTATGCAAAAGGGACAGAAGAAGTAAAAAAAGTCATTGAATTTTTACAAAAAGAGCTGGGAGTAAAAAAAATCCGTTTCCCTGAAACGTCCGGAATCGGCATTAAGCCTATTTCTGAAGAAGGAACGAAACGGCTTGTCCGTGCGGCCATTAACTATGCAATTGAACACGGAAGAAAATCTGTCACCCTTGTTCATAAAGGGAACATTATGAAATTTACAGAAGGCGCGTTTAAAAATTGGGGATATGAATTGGCTGAGCAAGAGTTTGGCGATAAAGTATTCACATGGGCTGAGTATGACCGCATTGTTGAAAAAGAAGGAAAAGAAGCGGCTAACAAAGCACAAGAAGAAGCAGAAAAAGCTGGAAAAATTATAATTAAAGATGCAATTGCAGATATTTTCCTGCAGCAAATTCTTACTCGTCCGCGCGAGTTTGATGTAGTAGCAACGATGAATTTAAATGGAGACTACATTTCGGATGCTTTGGCTGCACAAGTAGGCGGAATCGGTATTGCTCCAGGAGCAAACATTAACTACGAGACAGGGCATGCGATTTTTGAAGCAACACACGGTACAGCACCAAAATACGCCGGACTTGATAAAGTGAATCCATCTTCCGTAATCCTTTCTGGAGTGCTTATGCTCGAACATTTAGGCTGGAAAGAAGCAGCTGATTTAATCATTCAAGCAATGGAAAAAACGATCGCTTCAAAAGTTGTCACCTATGACTTTGCACGCCTCATGGACGGAGCTACGGAAGTGAAATGCTCTGAATTCGGCAATGAATTGATTAAAAACATGGGTTAAACAAAGAACTGAGAGCTGCTTCTTTACGAAGTAGCTCTCCATTTAGATTCATTTTTGGGAAAATCACTTACATAAAAGAGAGGATGGATGCTTGAAATGGCGATTAAAAGAAAGAAAATTTCTGTCATTGGTGCTGGATTTACTGGTGCGACAACAGCTTTTTTGCTGGCAAAAAAAGAGCTGGGAGATGTTGTGCTCGTTGACATTCCGCAAGCAGAGAATCCGACAAAAGGGAAAGCGTTGGACATGCTTGAATCAAGCCCTGTTCTTGGATTTGATGCGAACATTATCGGAACATCAAACTATGAGGAAACGGCTGATTCCGATATTGTTGTGATCACGGCAGGAATTGCAAGAAAACCTGGAATGAGTCGAGACGATTTAGTGCAGACCAACCAAAAAGTAATGAAAAGCGTCACAAAAGAAGTTGTAAAATATTCCCCAAACTCCATTATCATTGTGCTGACAAATCCGGTTGATGCAATGACTTACACTGTTTATAAAGAATCCGGATTTCCAAAACACCGCGTCATCGGTCAATCTGGAGTTTTAGATACCGCAAGATTCCGCACATTTGTTGCTCAAGAATTGAATTTATCAGTCAAAGACATTACAGGATTTGTGTTAGGCGGCCACGGAGATGATATGGTGCCATTAGTTCGCTATTCATACGCAGGGGGCATTCCGTTAGAAAAATTAATTCCGAAAGAGCGCTTGGATGCGATTGTTGAAAGAACTAGAAAAGGCGGGGGAGAAATTGTTAACCTGCTTGGAAACGGAAGCGCATACTACGCACCAGCCGCATCTCTTGTAGAGATGGTGGAAGCGATTGTTAAAGATCAGCGCCGTGTATTGCCTGCCATTGCATATTTAGAAGGAGAATACGGTTTTGAAGGTATTTATTTAGGCGTTCCAACAATTCTTGGAGGCAATGGCTTAGAGCAAATTATTGAGCTTGAACTGACGGATGAAGAAAAAGCAGCTTTGGAAAAATCTGCGGAATCTGTAAGAAATGTTATGAAAGCATTAATATAGTGCATGATAGAAAAAGGAGGACATGTTATGTTCCTCCTTTTTCTTATAAAAGAAAAAAGAGAGCTTGCACAGAAAATTCGTCCGCTTTTTCAATTTCCGCTTCAAAACCGCTCCATCATGTTTCTATCGATTCTTTAAAATCTTCTGAAAGCAGCTTTTCTTGTATTGGTTCTTTCTGCTTCGTGGACTATAATAATAATAAAGAATAATAAGAACAGTAGGAGAAAATTATTGGAGGATTTTATGAGTAAAAAAATATTAGTAGTGGATGATGAACAATCGATTGTCACTCTTCTTCAGTATAATCTTGAACAAGCAGGCTATGAAGTCATTACTGCTCAGGATGGAAGCGAAGGATTTGAAAAAGCAATTACAGATGCACCGGATTTAATTGTGCTTGATTTAATGCTCCCGAGTATAGATGGTATGGAAATTTGTAAACAGCTTAGACAGCGCAAAGTGATGACGCCCATTTTAATGCTTACGGCAAAAGATGATGAATTTGATAAGGTGCTTGGGCTTGAGTTAGGTGCGGACGATTACATGACAAAACCGTTCAGTCCAAGAGAAATTATCGCTCGGGTAAAAGCAATCCTGCGGCGTGTCAGATCAGAAGATGCTCACATGCATGTAAAAAAAGAAGCGGAAGAAAACAACATTATTATCGGTGATTTAAAAATTATGCCTGAACGATATGAAGCTTATTTTGAACAAGAAAGACTTGACTTTACACCGAAAGAGTTTGAACTGCTTCTTTATCTTGCGAAACATAAAGGCCGAGTTTTGACAAGGGATCAGTTATTAAGCGCTGTTTGGAATTATGATTTTGCCGGTGATACAAGAATTGTGGATGTTCATATCAGCCATTTAAGAGAAAAAATTGAACGGAATACGAAAAAGCCTGAATATATTAAAACGATCAGAGGTCTAGGCTACAAACTGGAGGATCCAAAGCTAAATGAGTAAGTTCCGTTCAAAACTGCTTCTTGCGTTTACAGCATTAATTATTACTGTTCTGCTTGGTTTTGGATTTATTTTAGGACAATTATTTCAATCGTTTTACTTCATCAATTATGAGAAGCAATTTAAAAAAGAAGCCGAGTTGATCAAGCTGGTCATTGAGAATGAAAAGATCGGTTCTACCGAAATGAAGCATAAAATGGAGGAAATGAGCGAAAAGTTAAACTCACTCCTTCTTTTTATGGATATGGACGGAAACATCGTTTTTAAAACAGGTCCTAGCTTTCATCAAAGCGACGAAAGGTTATCAGAACTGATCTTGACCAACCACCGAAATGCAAAGGAAGGATTTCGCCTAGATCTCGATCAAGCTGATTTGTTATTTTACGGTATTCCCATTTTTCAACAAGATGAACGAAAGGGATTTTTAGTTTTCGGGACTTCCATCAAATATTTCGAAGCGATGAATAAAGAAATTTGGTTTTTTATTATAGGGAGTCTTATTGCGGCATTAACGATCATTTTAATTTTTGGCACCCGCATTATGAAGCAGTATACGAAGCCGATCGAATCGGCGACAGAAGTGGCGATGGAGCTTGCAAAAGGAAATTACAAAGCGAGAACATATGAAAATTCATCAGGCGACGAAACGAGTATGTTGAGCAAATCCATCAACATTTTGGCACGCAACCTTCAAGACATGACAAGAACCCAGGAATTGCACCAGGAAAGGCTGCAAACATTGATTGAAAACATGGGAAGCGGTCTTCTTTTCATTGATGAACGTGGCTATATTAGCCTGATGAATAAAGCCTTTAAAGAAATTTTTCAAATTAATCAAGAGGATTATTTATATAAATCTTACCAAGAAGCGATCGCATATAAAGAAATTATTCAAATGGTTGAAGAAATTTTTTTGACGGAATCAAATATAAGAAAGCATATTATGCTTCCTGTTAACATCGAAAGAAAGCATTTTGAAGTTTACGGTGCTCCGATCATTGGAAAAAGTGAAGTATGGAAAGGCGTCGTTCTTGTTTTTCACGATATTACCGAATTGAAAAAGCTTGAACAAATACGAAAAGATTTTGTAGCAAATGTATCTCATGAATTAAAAACACCGATCACCTCCATCAAAGGGTTTTCTGAAACATTGCTGGATGGCGCCATGAAAGATGAACAAACATTGCATTTTTTTTTATCCATCATTTTAAAAGAAAGCGAACGAATGCAATCTTTAATTCAAGATTTATTAGATTTATCAAAAATCGAGCAGCAGGGCTTTCAGCTGGAGCTTAGAAAATGCAATGTAAACGAGTTTTTAAAAGAAATTCATCATTTGCTAGATAGAAAAGCGAAAGAAAAAAATATTGATTTTATATTGGATGTTCCAGACGAGCCTGTTTTTATTGAAGGCGATCCTCATCGGCTGAAGCAAATTTTTATAAACTTAGCCAGCAACGGAATTATGTATACGCCAGCTGGCGGAAAAGTGACCCTTTCTGTTAAGGCTGGACATGATGAAGTAGCCATTTCTGTTCAAGACACCGGAATTGGAATTAGAGAAGAGGAAATTCCTAGAATTTTTGAGCGTTTTTATAGAGTTGATAAAGCTAGAAGCAGAAACTCAGGTGGAACTGGTTTAGGGCTTGCGATCGTAAAACATTTAGTAGAAGCCCACCAAGCAAATTTGACAGTCAAAAGCACCGTTGGTGTTGGAACGACTTTTACTGTGACTTTTCAAAGATACAATGAATAGTTTAACATAAGATTTACATCCAATTTATGCTAAGTTAACATTTGATTGTTAAAATGGCATTCGAAAACCCCTTCATCCAAGGAGCCCATTTGCAGATGGAAACAATTACGTTTCCGTCTTTTTTTTATGGCTGCGTTTTTTAAATGAAACAAAATCGTACTTTTTTCGTATGAAATAATAAATAGAGAGAGATGGGGGGATATAATGGTAAGCATAAGAAGATTATTAACAATTATTGGATTTATTTTTCTGATCAGCATTCTCGGTCTTGCTGCGATTACTTCCTGGTATACTGTAGACGAGTCGGAACAAGCGGTTATTACTACATTTGGAAAAGTGGAAGAGGGTATAACTGAGCCTGGGCTTCATTTTAAATGGCCATGGCCGATTCAATCGGTAAAAAAACTATCCAAAGAAACATTCAGTTTACAATTTGGATATAAAGAAAAAGATGGAAAAGTTGAGTCTTTTCCAAAGGAAACAAAAATGATTACAGGCGATGAAAACATTGTGTTAGCAGATATGGTCGTTCAATGGAAAATAACGAATCCGGCAAAATATTTGTTCAATGCTGAAAATCCAAAGGAAATTTTGCGGGATGCAACATCTGCTTCGTTAAGAAGCATTATTGGAAGCACAAAAATTGACAATGCTTTAACGAGCGGAAAAGTGGAAATTGAAGCTCAAGTGCAAGAATTATTAAGCTCGTTGATGAAAAAGTATGATATTGGCATTTCAATCATTGCGGTCAAATTGCAGGATGTTGATTTGCCGAACGAAGAAGTTCGAAAGGCGTTTACAAACGTTACGGATGCAAGAGAAATGATGAATACGAAAATAAACGAAGCCAATAAATATAGGAATAAACGAACAAAAGAGGCAGAAGGAGAGCGCGATGCAATCATCTCCAAAGCTGAAGGGGACAGAGCGTCCAGAATTGAACAAGCGAAAGGGGAAGTCGCACTATTTAATTCTTTATACAATGAATACAAAAATTCGAAAGAAATCACAGAAAAACGTCTAATTTTAGAAACAATAGACAGCGTGCTGCCAAATGCGCAAATTTACATTATGAAGGATGATGGAAATACAATGAAGTATTTTCCTGTTCAGCCTATGCAGCAAGTGCTGCCTAATGATCAGCAAAGTCAGCAAAAAGCTGATCAATCGAGTGAGAACACGCAAAAAAGAGGTGAAAACAATGGACAAGAATGAAAAGAAAATTAATTTTGAATGGAAGAAATACATACGCCTAGGGTCTGTTATAGCCGGTTTATTTGCGTGTTTGCTATTTTTATTCAGCAACGTTTTTGTTGTGAAAGAAAATGAATATAAAGTCGTTCGTCAATTTGGCGAAGTTGTAAAAATTATAGAGAAGCCCGGCCTCCATTTAAAAATTCCTTTCATACAAACAGTTGAAAGTCTTCCAAAGCATCAATTAACGTATGATGTGGAGGAAGCGGAAATCAATACAAAGGATAAAAAACGAATATTAATTGACAACTATGCGGTTTGGAGAATCGAAGATCCGAAAGAAATGATCGCCAATGCAAGAACAGTTGTCAATGCAGAGGCAAAAATGTCGGAATTTATCTTTTCCACTGTGAGATCGGAGCTTGGAAAACTGAATTATGATGAAATTATTAATGATGAAAAGTCTTCCCGCGGGAGCCTCAATGACAAAATCACAAATATTGTTAATAACCTGCTTGAACAAAATCATTTCGGCATTAAGGTGGTTGATGTAAGAATTAAACGGACGGATTTGCCGGAAGCAAATGAAAAATCGGTATTTACTAGGATGATATCAGAGCGGGAATCAAAAGCCCAAGAATATTTATCGATGGGGGATGCAGAAAAAAATCGAATTGTTGCTGAAACGGACAGACAAGTAAAAGAAATGCTGGCAAAAGCTGAAGCTCAAGCTGAAACCATCCGCGGTCATGGAGAGGCGGAGGCGGCGAAGCTCTATAACCAGGCTTATTCAAAAGATCCTAAATTTTATGAATTATATAGAACACTTCAATCCTACAAGAAAACAATCGACGGTGAAACAGTCATCGTTCTCCCGTTCGATTCTCCATACGCCAAAATATTAATGGGAGAAACAGAATAAAATCGATAAGCCATGTTTTTTCTTCTGCTGAAAGTAATGGTAGAATAGAAGGAAGGCATGGCTTTTTTAGTTGAAGGAGGCTAGTAGTAGTGACAAAGAAGCTAGTTTTAATTGATGGAAACAGTATTGCTTACAGAGCGTTTTTCGCTTTGCCGCTTTTAAATAATGATAAGGGGATTTATACGAATGCAATTTACGGCTTTACAAATATGCTGTTAAAAGTACTGGAGGAAGAAAAACCGACACATATCCTTGTTGCATTTGATGCAGGGAAAACAACGTTCCGGCATAAAACTTTTAAAGAATATAAAGGAACTCGGCAAAAAACCCCGCCTGAATTGTCGGAGCAGCTACCATTTATACGGGATTTGCTTGATGCCTACAAAATTACAACATATGAGCTCGAAAATTATGAGGCTGATGATATTATTGGAACAGTTGCGAGACAAGCTGAGAAGCAAGATTTTGAAGTGAAAATTATTTCCGGAGATAAGGATTTAACACAGCTGGCAACTGAAAAAACGACCGTTTCCATCACGAAAAAAGGAATTACGGATGTTGAACCGCACACGCCTGAATCGATTCAAGAGAAGTATGGGCTAAGCCCGGCACAAATTATTGATTTGAAAGGATTGATGGGCGATCAATCAGATAATATCCCAGGTGTGCCCGGCGTTGGAGAGAAAACCGCGATTAAATTGCTGAAACAGTTTGAGACAGTCGAAAATATTTTAAATTCGATTGAAGAAGTAAATGGAAAAAAATTAAAGGAAAACTTACAAAACTATAAAGAGCAAGCATTAATGAGCAAACAGCTTGCGACAATTAATTGTGAAGCTCCTGTCGAAATAAAAATTCAAGACCTTGAGTATAAAGGCTATGACAAAGAAAAAGTAGTGAAAATTTTTAAGGAACTAGGCTTCCAATCGCTCCTAGACAAAATGGGAGAGCATGAGAATGAAGAAGCGGATGAAATGCCGACGATTAAGTTCGAAAAAGTTGAAAAGCTGTCAGACAAGGTTTTATCAGAGAAGGCAGCTCTTTTAGTGGAAATCATTGATGAAAATTATCATACTGGAGAAATCATCGGGTTTTCTATCGCAAACGAAAATGGATGTTTTTATATTCCAGCCGAAATTGCGCTACATTCAAAAGAGTTCATAGAATGGGTGAAGGATGAAACAAAGCGGAAAGTGGTGTATGATGCGAAAAAATCAATTGTGGCGCTGCGCTGGCGAAACATTGATTTAGCAGGTATTGAGTTTGATGTTCTCATTGCCTCATACATTTTAAACCCGTCTGAATCGATTGACGACATAGCCGAGCTTGCCAAGACAAAAAATAAACATTTAGTTCAAAAGGATGAAGTGATTTACGGAAAAGGCGCTAAACGTCATATCCCTGATGAAGACATTTTAGGCGAACATCTTGCCAGAAAAGCGTTAGCCATTTATGAGCTGGAAGAATTATTAATACAAGAATTAGAAGAAAATGAACAATTTCATTTATTCAGCGAATTGGAGCTTCCGCTGTCAGCCATTTTATCTGACATGGAAACAACAGGAGTAAAGATAGACGTCAACCGTCTGAAAGAAATGGGAAAAGAGCTTGATGAACAGCTGAAGCAATTAGAAAAGGATATTCATCGTCTAGCTGGAGTGTCATTTAACATTAATTCTCCGAAGCAGCTTGGGCCGATTTTATTTGAAAAGCTCAATCTACCGGTTTTGAAAAAGACCAAAACGGGGTATTCGACCTCTGCGGACGTTTTAGAAAAATTGAGAGGACAACACGAAATTGTGGAGAAAATTTTGCATTACCGGCAGCTCGGAAAGCTTCAATCGACGTATATTGAAGGGTTGCTGAAGGTTGTCCATCGTGATACGCATAAAATCCACACCCGATTTAATCAAGCATTAACGCAAACCGGAAGATTAAGCTCCACAGACCCGAATTTGCAAAACATTCCGATTCGCCTTGAGGAAGGACGCAAAATTCGTCAAGCATTTATCCCTTCTGAAAAAGATTGGGTCATTTTTGCAGCGGACTATTCCCAGATTGAACTGCGAGTGCTTGCGCATATATCTGGAGATGAAAAATTGATTGAAGCGTTTAAACAAGATCTTGATATTCATACAAAAACGGCGATCGATGTGTTCCATGTCGAAGAAGATAAAGTGACCTCCAACATGAGAAGACAGGCAAAAGCAGTTAATTTCGGGATTGTTTACGGAATCAGCGATTACGGATTGTCGCAAAACTTAGGAATTACCCGAAAAGAAGCTGGTGAATTTATTAAAAAATATTTTGAAATTTATAAAGGTGTTAAAGAATATATGGATGGCATAATCCAAGAGGCGAAGCAAAAAGGCTATGTAACGACACTAATGCAGCGTCGGAGATATATTCCGGAAATTACGAGCAGAAATTTCAATATCAGAAGCTTTGCCGAGCGAACAGCCATGAATACTCCGATTCAAGGAAGTGCAGCGGATATTATCAAAAAAGCGATGATCGATATGGCGCAAGAAATTGAAAAACGAAATTTGCAAACGAGGCTGCTGCTTCAAGTTCATGACGAATTGGTGTTTGAAGCGCCAAAGGATGAAATTGAAATTTTAGAAAAGCTTGTTCCGGAAGTAATGGAAAATGCCATTCAGCTAAAAGTGCCGTTAAAGGTTGATTATTCTTACGGTTCTACGTGGTATGAAGCGAAATAATTTGAAAAAGGCGGAAAGGGAAGCTCCCCCGCCTTTTTCGAGTGTAGATAAGGGGTGAACATAATGCCTGAGCTTCCTGAAGTAGAAACGATTCGAAAAACATTAAGGGAGCTTGTCATAGGAAAAGTCATCGATGAAGTTATCGTATCATGGCCGAAAATCATCAAACGTCCCGAAGACGCAGAGCAGTTTTGCCGCGTTTTGAGAGGGGAAACAATCAATGAAATCGGAAGAAGAGGGAAATTTTTAAAATTTTATTTAGATCGATATGTTCTTGTATCACATTTACGAATGGAAGGAAGATATGGACTGTATCCAAAAATAAAGCCCATTGAACCTCACACACATGTCATTTTTCGCTTTCAAGATGAAACGGAATTAAGATATCGGGATGTTCGCAAATTTGGCACTATGCATCTGTATCAAAAGGGCGAGGAGGAGAAGCATCCTCCTTTGTCCCAGTTAGGGATGGAGCCTTTTTCGGAACAATTTACTGCTGAAAGACTTATGAGCAAGCTTCAGTCTACCTCTAGAAACATCAAGACGGTTTTGCTTGACCAAAAAATAGTGGCGGGATTAGGAAACATTTACGTTGATGAAGTATTGTTTCGATCAGGCATTCATCCGGAGCGGCTGGCAAAAGATTTGACAGCGGAAAAAGTGAAAATATTGCATCGGGAAATTATTCAAACGCTGAAGGAAGCAGTTGAAAAAGGAGGAAGTACTGTCCGATCCTACGTCAATTCACAAGGGCAAATCGGGATGTTTCAACTGGACTTATTTGTCTATGCAAGAGAAAAAGAACAATGTAAAATTTGCGGAAGCCCTATCCAAAAAATAAAAATTGGGGGAAGAGGCACACATTTTTGTTCATCTTGCCAAGTGTAGAAAGATTTATGCCACCTTCTGAAGCGAACACATTTTAGGCGGTTTTCATATTACTATGTTAGCAATAAAAGGAAAGAAGGGGCATTTGATAAAATGACGGAAATCGGATCGGTTTTAATATTGGCGTTGGCAGTCAGTCTTGATAGTTTTTCTGTTGGCTTAGCGTTCGGTTTGCGTAAAGTAAAAATTCCAATTAAATCGATTATCACTATTTCATGCTGTTCGGCGATTGTGTTGCTCGCTGCGATGATGGCCGGACAAATAGCTCAAAGTGTTCTTCCTCCCTATTTTACGGATAGGCTTGGCGGAGCTATTTTCATTTTGCTTGGCATGTTTGTGTTATATTCCTTTTTCCGCAACAATGAATCAGAGGATGAGAAAGATGAGGAAAAGAGTGAAAAAACGATTTTAAATATGGAATTAAAATCGTTAGGCATTGTCATTCATATATTGAAAAAGCCTGCTGCAGTTGATATGGATCGATCTGGCGAGATTACAGGCGTGGAAGCTTTGCTGCTTGGGATCGCTCTTTCGCTCGATTCATTCGGAGCAGGAATCGGTGCGGCTTTAGCAGGGTATGAACCTTTTTTAACAGCTATTTTCGTCACTTGTATGAGCACGATGTTTGTTTATATTGGAATGAAATCCGGCCGATTTGCTTCATCCTATTCGTTTTTTGAAAAGTTTTCATTTATCCCGGGTTTATTATTAATAATGATCGGTGTTTGGGCCATGTAAGGATAAAGGAGAATGATGATATGACAATGATTATTGGATTAACTGGAGGCATAGCAAGCGGAAAAAGCACTGTGTCTGAAATGCTTAAAAAAAGAGGCATTCCAGTTATTGACGCAGATCTAATTGCAAGAGAAGTGGTAGAAGTCGGCAAAAAAGCATATACAGAGATTGTAAATGCTTTCGGAAAGGAAATATTAAACGAAGACTTAACGATCAACCGAGCTCGATTAGGCTCCATTGTATTTCAAAACGAAGATAAGCGGGAGAAGCTAAACAGTATTGTACATCCTGAGGTCAGGCTGGAAATGAAAAGGCGACAGGAACAATTGATCTCAGAAGGTGCGAAAGCAGTAGTTCTCGATATTCCCCTTCTATTTGAAAGCAATTTGAAGCATTTAGTGGATAAAGTGATTGTTGTTTATACGGAAGAAAAAAATCAACTGGAACGATTAATGAAAAGGAATAATTTTTCGAAGGAAGAAGCTTTATCACGCATCAATGCACAAATGCCTTTGAAAGAAAAAGTAAAATTTGCCGATGCAGTGATCAATAATGATGGAACATTAGAAGAAACGGAACAGCAATTGGAAAACATTCTCATGAATTGGGGAATTGGTTAATCCGCTCGTGAATAGAGCGGTTTTTTTATTTTTAGTATATATTTTTTAAGAAACGATTAAAATAATTGTTTCGTTATTTTATAAATATGATATACTAATTAACAGAATAGGAGATAAAAAGTGTAACATAATGCCGGAAGGGGATATTCACATGAGTGCTAAGGTTGCCATTAACGGTTTCGGCCGAATTGGCCGAATGGTATTCAGAAAAGCAATTTTAGAAGGAGATTTGAATATCGTAGCAATCAATGCAAGCTATCCAGCAGAAACATTGGCTCATTTAATTAAATACGATACAAACCATGGGAAATTTGAAGGAGAAGTCATTCCAAAAGAAGATCATTTAATTGTAAATGGCCATAAAGTGCTTCTTTTGAACAATCGAAATCCTATTGAACTTCCCTGGAAAGATCTAGATGTGGACATAGTGATTGAAGCGACAGGAAAATTCAACTCCCGTGAAAAAGCGATGATGCATGTTGAGGCAGGGGCGAAGAAAGTTATTTTAACAGCACCTGGAAAAAATGAAGATGTAACGATTGTTATCGGTGTAAACGAAGAACAATATGATCCTGACAACCATGTCATTATTTCGAATGCTTCTTGCACAACAAACTGTCTAGCGCCTGTTGCAAAAGTTCTTGATGAACAGTTTGGCATTGAATATGGTTTAATGACTACTGTCCACGCATATACGAACGATCAAAGAAATATTGATAATCCGCATAAAGATTTAAGAAGAGCGCGAGCGTGCGCCCAATCAATCATTCCGACAACTACCGGTGCAGCAAAAGCGATCGGTTTAGTTTTACCGCAATTAAAAGGAAAATTGCACGGTCTTGCATTAAGAGTGCCTACACCAAACGTCTCCCTCGTAGACTTTGTTGTAGATCTAAAACGCGATGTGACCGTTGAAGAGGTAAATGAAGCGTTTATCCAAGCTTCTCAAGGAAAGCTGAAGGGGATATTAGATTTTTCTTCAGAACCGCTCGTATCAGTTGACTACAACACAAACCCGCACTCTGCTATTGTCGACGGTTTAACGACAATGGTTATGGGAACAAGAAAGGTAAAAGTGCTTGCATGGTATGATAATGAATGGGGCTACTCTTGCCGCGTTGTGGATTTAGCAAAACTTGTAGCAAGCAAATTGAATAAATTGGCCGCAGCTGTATAAAATGATGGGAGGGTTGATCTTTACAAAGATTGACCCTCTTCTTCTTTTTGTTTGGATACTTTTTTCAGCGCAAAATTTTTGACAAAGTATGTTGCAAAAACAAATCAAACCATATATACTATTTTTCGTGAACTTCTTAAACGCAAGGTAATGTGGCTACTTAAAGGGTTAGGACCTCTTTGGACTAACTTTCCCCCGTGGTAGTTAAACATACCAGAGTGCGAAGAATTCATAAAAATTTATAAAGGGGGATCCATGGCTATGGAAACAATGGGACGTCACGTTATCTCTGAGCTGTGGGGATGCGACTTTGATAAGTTGAATGACTTGGAATTTATTGAAAAAACGTTTGTAAATGCAGCATTAAAATCAGGTGCTGAAATCCGGGAGGTTGCGTTTCATAAGTTTGCGCCTCAGGGTGTAAGCGGAGTTGTGATCATTTCAGAGTCACACCTAACAATTCATAGTTTTCCAGAGCATGGATATGCTAGCATTGATGTGTACACTTGCGGTGATTTAAATCCAAATATTGCAGCGGATTACATTTCTGAAGCTTTAGGTGCTCAAACGCGCGAAAATATTGAAATTCCTCGCGGTATGGGTCCTGTTCAAATCAAACAGGGTCAAGCAAAAGCACTTTAAAGTGAAAACAGAATAAAATTTGAATGGAAATGCAAAGAGGTGTCAGCTTTTTACTGCACCTCTTTTTATATTATAATAAAGAATAATATTTCATATTGAATGGTATTTAGAGGCATCTTATTTGCGGCCTCAAAGGACCGAGTTATTCTACCCCCTTCAAAGCCGTTATGAAAAAGAGGCTTTGATGTTTTTAAAATCATTCATGGTAGTGATGCAAAAATAAAAAAGCTTTTATTGGCATGGCTGCCATCACTGTTTGGCGGTTCGAACATCATTTGATTGGACCGGACTGACAGAAATCCATTTCATTCAGTCGAATTATCTATAACAAAAATACAAGAACTTGAAAGTTTCTTGTCTGATCCAATGCTATTTAATAAGATGTAGGTAGAGCTTTTTTGATTTAGTTAAAAAGATTGGAGCTGGTGATATGAAATGCCCTTCCTGCCACCATTTTGGAACACGTGTTTTAGATTCGCGTCCAGTCGATGAAGGGAGATCAATTCGGAGGCGAAGGGAATGTGAGGAATGTCAATATCGGTTCACAACGTTTGAAAAAGTAGAAGAAATTCCGCTCATCGTTGTGAAAAAGGAAGGAACACGTGAAGAGTTCAGCAGGGAAAAAGTTTTGCGCGGGATGATTAAAGCTTGTGAGAAAAGACCGGTTTCTTTAAAAAAATTGGAAGATGCTGCGCATGATATTGAAAAAGAACTAAGAAATCTAGGTACATCGGAAATATCAAGCGAAACGATCGGCGAAATGGTGATGGACAGACTAGCCGAAATTGATGAAGTCGCATACGTTCGATTTGCTTCTGTTTACAGGCAATTTAAAGATATAAATGTCTTTATTGAGGAATTGAAAGAACTGATCAAAAAAGAACGTTCATAAAGAGCTGCGAGATTATGACATGCTATTTGGGAAGGTTTTGAAAAAATGATTGGACATCATCACTGGAAAGAGCTGCTGCCTGTTGATCGCTACGTTGTGAAATGTACGAGCAGTTTGATTCATGAATTTGACCGAAAAGTTCTTACATTACTATACCAGCCCTTAATCGGGCCAAGAACGTTAAACTTATACATGACGCTTTGGAGCGAGCTTGAACAAAACCGTCTTTGGGGGACGGAATCGACCCACCATTTTTTAATGGCTGTTACTCAATCCCCATTAAATGAAATTTATCATGACCGTTTGAAATTAGAAGGAATAGGTCTTTTAAAAACATACCTTGTCGATGAAAGCGAACCGAAAAAATATATTTATGAACTTCAACGACCTCTTTCCCCCAAACAATTTTTTTATGATGGAATGTTGAACATATATTTATATAACAGAGTTGGAAAAACGGTGTACCAAAGATTGAAAAGCTATTTTTCCGATAAATCGGTTGATAGCAACGCCAAAGATGTGACAAGATCATTTCATGAAGTATACCAATCGATCCACCCATCTGAGCTTTCAGCCAATATTGCAATGGAACCCGAGGAAAACGATCAGGAGCTTTTTGATCATGCGCCTGGAGAACCGATTTCGATTCAAAACCAGTCCTTTGATTTTCAATTGTTTTATGCCGGTTTATCAGAGCATATTGTGCCCAAAAAAGCGATCACGCCTGCGGTTAAGGAAGCTGTTGAGAAATTAGCATATGTTTATGGAATTGATCCAATTGAAATGAAAAATCTGGTCATCCGTTCTTTGGATCATGATGAGCAAATTAATTTAGACGAGCTGCGAAAATGGGCGAGGGATTGGTATAAGCTGAATCACGGCAACCGTCTTCCAGAGCTTGTTGATAGGCTTCAGCCTTTGAATCAGCGGGTGAAAGACGAAGAAATTGAACAGTCAAAAGATAAGGAATTAATTCGACAGCTTGAATCCATCTCTCCAAGACAGTTTCTAAAAGATATTTCAGGCGGTATTGAACCGTCCGCAGCGGATTTGAAAATTATTGAAGATGTCATGTTTCAGCAAAAGCTGCTTCCCGGAGTTGTCAACGTTTTAATTTATTATGTCCTGCTAAAAACAAATATGAAATTGTCAAGAGCGTATGTTGAGAAAATTGCCAGCCACTGGGCTCGATTAGGAATTAAAACTGTGAAGGATGCAGTGGATGTGGCGAAAAAAGAACATAAGAAATATTTAACTTGGGCGGAAACAAAGGATAAGAAGACTGACAGCAAAAAAATCGTTCGAAAAGAAAAACTCCCTTCATGGCTTTTGGAAAACGAAAATCAACAGGTAGAAAACATCGATCCGGAAGCGTTTGAAAAAGAAAAACAAAAGCTGCAGGAGCGGATTAAAAAATATAAAAATAAACAGAAGGACTAGGCGAAAGGAGGGAGGAAGATGGAATCCCTGCAAAATCATTTAAAACAATTCATGAACAGCAAAGGGTTTCGGGAAACGTATTTGAACTTGAAACAGCAAATAAAATCGGACAAAGATGTCAGGTTATTTTTAGAAAAGCATAAAGATCAAATCGATGAAAATATGATTGACCGCAGTTTAGGCAAACTGTATGAATTTGTAACGCAGAGCAAGTTTTGCCGTGAATGCCGAAATTTAGATGAGTGCAAAAATATTTTAAAAGGATATCACCCTACATTAATTATTGAAAGAAAAACAATCGACCTGAAATATGATAAATGCCCGAGAAAAGAAGCATATGATGCTCGAAAAAAACAAGAATCGCTCATTAAATGCATGTATGTACCAAAGGAAATCCTCAATGCACACCTTGAGGATATTGATTTAAACGAACCGAACCGTCTGAAGGCAGTGTCTCTCGTGCAAGATTTTGTTGAGCAATACGGTCAAAATGATCGGTTAAAAGGATTGTATTTATACGGTTCTTTCGGCGTGGGAAAGACATTTATTCTTGGAGCGATCGCGAATGAGCTGGCGGAAAAAGGCGTTCCTTCCATGCTTGTATATGTTCCGGAGTTTGTCAGGGAGTTAAAAAGCGCTCTTCAAGATCATTCACTGAATGAAAAGATTGATGCGGTTAAAAAAATTCCGGTATTAATGCTTGATGATATTGGTGCTGAATCGATGTCGAGCTGGATGAGAGACGACATTTTAGGTTCGATTCTCCAATTCCGCATGCTTGAAAATTTACCGACCTTTTTTACATCCAACTTTAATTTTAGCGAATTGGAACACCACCTGACTTATTCACAAAAAGGCGAAATAGAACAGTTAAAGGCAAAAAGAATTATGGAAAGGATTCGTTTTTTGGCCATTCCCGTGGAATTGAAAGGAAAAAATCGCAGACAAGAATAGCCGCTGGACAGCAAACACTTCTAAATAATGCCATCCCCCCATATATATAGAAACAGGACTTGCTATATAAAGGGGGGGATCTTTTTTTGCTGGAAATAACTTTTCAAACGGAAAAAGAAGCTTCTTATCTGCATCAATTGCTTAATACAGAGAAGGAAAACTTTGATTTCCAAGCAGCCTTGCTGAACGGCACAGTATTAACATGTGAAACAGATGATTGGGAAACATTTATATCTGATGTGCTCGTACCATCATTTGTTGATTTTTTTCTAAATGTGAAAGAGCCCCGTCTCCTTCTTTTTATAATTGAAAAACAATTTTATTTTGAGGATGAAGATGAAAAACAGCAAATTTTACATATTGCTCAATCGATCTTGGAAGGAGAGCGGGCGGAAATTCCAATGATCAAACATTTTGAGCCGAGGGAAAACTTAATTATTTCTGCTTTAACGAATTTCCTTCGGCCAAACCAATCTTTTTCTATAGAATCATTTATTCAGTTCCGCTTGTCTGATTATTTATCAAGACTTTCGGAATATGTCGGTCTCTCCATTGAAGAGTATAAAATGGAGCAGGAATACCAAAATTTTATTCAAAGCTTGCGGGAATATGTTCTCAATAAAAAACCGAAATTATCAACGATACATCTTTTGCATGATACTTCCTTTCAAGTGTTTAATGAAAAGTTCATCGAAATAAAAGAGCTGGAATTGAAAAAGTGGGTTGATCGGGAATTTATTTATCGCCACCCGATGTATATTGATTCCCATTTGCTGGCCCCGCTTGTATCCATTGCTCCTTTAGAAATTTATATATACTCCGATCAACAGGAGGAAGCAATGATTCAAACGATCCAAAACATCTTTCAGGAACGGGTTCGATTTTTTTCAAGGGCTAGCTTTCAAAAACGATAAGTTTCTTTCAGTACTCCTTGATTTTTGGTGGCGAATCAGTCTATAATACGGTTGAAATCATTCATCACGAAAAGGTTATGATGAGGACACGGGAGTATTATCACAGTTCAAAGAGAGGGAAGGCACAGGCTGAAACCTTCCTAACTAGTGTAATGCTCTTACCACCTCTAAACTTCAGCTGTGAACGGCTTTTGCCAAGTAATAGCTGGCGGATTGTTCCGTTATCAAAATGAGCCGCGCAAAGTTTTGAGCGGGAACTAGGGTGGAACCACGGGTTTTACATACAACACTCGTCCCTTTTTTTAGGGACGGGTGTTTATTTTTGCAAGAAAAAACAAAGGAGGAAAGAAGATGAAAGAAGCCATTAAAATTACTTTTCCAGACGGTTCTGTAAAAGAATTTCCGTACGGAACAACAACGGAAGAAATCGCCGCATCCATCAGCCCTGGATTAAAGAAAAAAGCCATTGCAGGTAAAATAAATGGAAAGCTTATTGACTTAAAAACCCCGATTGAACAAGACGGCCAGATTGAAATTTTGACGCCTGATACAAAAGAAGCGTTAGAAATTTTACGACATAGTACAGCACATTTAATGGCGCAAGCGATTAAACGGCTTTACCCAAATGTAAAATTGGGAGTCGGGCCCGTCATTGAAAACGGTTTTTATTATGATATCGATATGGATGAAACGATCTCTCACGAAGATTTGCCTAAAATCGAAAAAGAAATGAAAAAAATTGTCGGCGAAAATTTGCCGGTTATTCGTAAAGAAGTAAGCCGCGATGAAGCAAAAAAAATGTATGAGGAAATCGGCGACCATTTAAAGCTTGAGCTTATCGATGATATTCCGGAAGGCGAAATCATTTCCATATATGAGCAAGGAGAATTTTTCGATCTATGCCGAGGAGTCCACGTTCCTTCTACCGGAAAAATAAAGGAATTTAAATTGCTCAGCGTAGCCGGCGCCTACTGGCGTGGAGACAGCAAAAACAAAATGCTTCAACGCATATACGGTACAGCATTTTTTACAAAAGAAGAGCTTAAAGAACATCTCCGCATGCTTGAAGAAGCGAAAGAGCGGGATCATCGCAAGCTTGGAAAAGAATTAAACCTGTTTACCACTTCTCAAAAGGTTGGACAAGGCTTGCCGCTTTGGCTGCCAAAAGGTGCAACTATCCGCCGGATTATCGAACGCTATATTGTTGATAAAGAAATTAAACTCGGATACCAGCATGTATACACACCTGTTCTCGGCAGCGTCGATCTTTATAAAGCTTCCGGCCATTGGGACCATTATCAAGATGATATGTTTCCGCCAATGAAGATGGATAACGAAGAGCTTGTATTGCGTCCGATGAACTGCCCGCATCATATGATGATTTACAAAAATGAAATTCACAGCTATCGGGAATTGCCGATCCGCATTGCAGAACTTGGAACAATGCACAGATACGAAATGTCAGGGGCATTGACAGGGCTGCAGCGTGTTCGCGGGATGACGTTGAACGATGCGCATATTTTCGTGCGGCCGGATCAAATTAAAGACGAATTCATCCGAGTTGTCCGCCTTATTGAAGAGGTATACGAGGATTTTGGTATAAAAGATTATTCGTTCCGATTATCTTACCGCGATCCTGAGGATAAAGAAAAATATTATGATGATGATGAAATGTGGGAAAAGGCCCAGTCGATGCTGAAAGCCGCAATGGACGAACTCGGGCTGGATTATTATGAAGCGGAAGGTGAAGCGGCATTTTACGGACCGAAATTGGATGTACAAGTGCGGACGGCTTTAGGAAAAGATGAAACATTATCGACTGTTCAGCTAGATTTTCTCCTTCCGGAACGGCTTGATTTAACATATGTTGGCGAAGACGGCAAACATCATCGGCCAGTTGTTATTCACCGCGGAGTTGTTTCAACGATGGAACGGTTTGTTGCCTTCTTAATTGAGGAATATAAAGGCGCCTTCCCAACTTGGCTTGCACCTGTGCAAGTGAAAGTCATCCCTGTTTCGCCGGAAGTGCATCTTGATTATGCCAAAACAGTAGAACAGCGTCTTCAGCAAGAAGGCTTGCGTGTTGAAGTCGATATTCGGGATGAAAAAATCGGCTATAAAATTCGTGAGGCACAAATGCAAAAAATCCCGTACATGGTCGTTGTCGGTGATCAAGAAGCAGAAAATGAGACGGTCAATGTCAGAAAGTATGGAGAACAAAAATCAGAATCCATGCCGCTGGAGACATTTGCTGTATCTGTTGGAAAAGAAGGGAGAAAATAAGGAAATCGGCGTTTGCTGATTTCCTTTTTTTGAAACATAAGCGAGGGGTGTACGGATGGAAATAGTAGGAATTGATGCAGGGGGAAGTTTATTAAAAATTGCTTATGTTGAACATGGGCGATATCGGTATAAATGGTTTCCAATTGATGAAATGGATCAAGCTCTTTCTTGGATGAAGAGATTGAAGCCGGCTGCCCGCTATAGAATAACAGGAGGCAGAGCTGCAAAAGTAAAAGAAAAATTGACCGGAGCTGATGTGACCTTTATTCCAGAATTTGATTCAGTTTGTATAGGAACAAGAGAGCTTTTAGTAAAAGAAGGAAAGGAGCCAAAGAGCGATTTTTTAATCGTCAGCATCGGAACGGGAACATCTTTTTTCCTTATGAAGGGCGAGCGTTATGAGCGTCTGCTTGGTAGCGGTATCGGCGGCGGTGTTATTTCCGGTTTAAGCCGGCTCATTTTGCAGGAGAGCAATTTTTATCAAATCGTTGATTTGGCGAAAAAAGGTGATCGAAGCCATGTTGATTTGTTGGTAAAAGATTTGTATGGAGAAGAGGCTCCTCCAATTTTAGGAGATTTAACCGCTGCTAATTTTGGCAATCCGGATTTATCGAGAGCACGGAAAAAAGATGCTGCTGCAGCGTTATTTCAATTGATTGGTGAACCGATCGTTCTTTTGGCAAAGCAATGTGCCGAGCTTCATCAAGTGGACACGTGTGTCTATGTTGGAGCTGCAATTTCGCAAAACCCTCCTTTACAACAAATCATCCAAAGCTTTGATTCCATGACAGGTCTGCAAAGCATATTTTTATCAAACGGTTCTTTTACCGGAGCATTGGGAGCTATTTTATATCAATAAAGTTTAAAACAATGGAGGAATTATTTTTCTTCAAGCTCAGAAATATTTACAACCGTACGTTCTTTAAACGGACCTCTTACATGAACGGTTGCTGTTTTTCCATCTTCATTTAGCTGATCAATCCAAACGGAAGCTCCGTTATAGAGAACTTCAATATCAGCCGGCGAGGATAAAATTTGTTTTACGCGGTTTGCATCCATTTCGATCACTCCAATAGTTATATGATATATTGATTATCATGTCCACTCCATTCCGATTTATGTATGTTCATTCAAATAGTCTCTTGCATTTTCTGTTTGAATAGTTTAAAATGGTATCGTTTTTGAAGAAATGTTGTTTTGACAAAGCTGCTTTGCCATGATAGAATATTATAGTCAAGGAGAACAAGCAGAAGCACCCGCTTCTCACCTGATTGACGCACATCGTTGCTGTTGACAGGTTTATACATTGGACAAAAAGTTCGTGTATTCAACGTGTGGGTGCAGTGTGCGTCTACGCGTTTTTTATTTGCATAAACGAATGTATAAGCTCTGTCAAGGCGAACGTGCACTTTGTTTATAAAATCTTGGAGGTGGCTCATTATTAGCAAAGACATGTTAGTAAACGAGGGCATCCGCGCTCGTGAAGTTCGACTGGTCGATCAAAACGGTAATCAATTAGGCATTAAATCACGGCAAGAAGCGCTTGATATTGCCGCAAATGCCAATTTGGATCTCGTTCTTGTTGCTCCGAATGCAAAACCGCCGGTTGCTCGCATCATGGATTACGGAAAATACCGCTTCGAGCAGCAAAAGAAAGAAAAAGAGGCGCGTAAAAAGCAGAAAGTTATTAATGTGAAGGAAGTCCGCCTAAGCCCAACAATTGAAGAGCATGACTTTAATACAAAGCTTCGCAATGCTCGGAAATTTTTGGAGAAGGGTGACAAGGTGAAAGCATCGATCCGCTTTAAAGGAAGAGCGATTACCCATAAAGAAATCGGCCAACGAGTTCTAGAAAGATTTTCTGAAGCATGCGCTGACATCAGTTCTGTTGAAACGAAGCCGAAAATGGATGGGCGCAGCATGTTTCTAGTGCTAGCACCGAAAAACGAAAAGAAATAGAAGGAGGATCCTTTTATGCCTAAAATGAAAACTCATCGCGGCTCTGCGAAAAGATTTAAAAAAACTGGGAACGGAAATTTGAAACGGTCTCATGCATTTACTAGTCATTTATTCGCTAACAAAACTCAAAAGCAAAAACGCAAACTTCGCAAACCAGCATTAGTAAGCAAAGGTGACTTTAAACGTATTCATCAAATGCTTGACAATATAAAATAATTTTTAACTTCGATTTTTTAGGAGGGAATGCATTATGGCACGTGTTAAAGGCGGTACAGTGACACGCAGACGCCGCAAAAAAATTATTAAGCTTGCAAAAGGTTATTACGGTTCGAAGCATCGTTTATATAAAGTTGCTAACCAGCAAGTAATGAAATCTTTAATGTATGCATACCGTGACCGTCGCCAAAGAAAACGCGATTTCCGTAAGCTTTGGATTACGAGAATCAATGCTGCTGCGCGCATTCACGGTCTTTCCTACAACCGGTTCATGCACGGTTTAAAGCTTGCTGGCATTGAAGTAAACAGAAAAATGCTTGCTGACTTAGCAGTAAATGATGAAAAAGGATTTGCACAACTCGCCGAAACAGCTAAAGCTGAATTAAATAAGTAATCGAAAAAGCAAGCCACCTATAAACGTACATTGCCCTTTGGGCTGGACATAATTGAACAGCACATTATTGATCCCCTTTAAGTAGACGTGTAAAAAATCTGCGCAATGACTCGCGGATGCTGCACTTCTATTTGGAGGGGATTTTTATATGGCTGAAAAGGTAAACGATTATGGCTTTACGTTTCTCGACAGTGAAAAAAGTCAAAAGTTCAAGGGTTTTTTAGGCCGATGCAAAAAATTTAGGTTCTATACTAAATGTTGGGATCAAGAATATCATCAAAATGAAAAAAGCATTTACGAAGCACTCTGTTTTATAATGAAAGTGACCAAACCCAATTAAAAAGGAGACTTCGAAAAATTATAATCAATTACCGAGCTGTTTTACAAAATTTCATAGAGGAAGAGAAAAGGTAATGGGATAAAAATAGAAATGGAAGCTAACAGCAGCTCCCGCAATGGGAACTGCCTTCAGAATGCTTATTTTCTTTTTAAATCAGAAATGTTGCATAGATTGATCAAAAAAGCGACACCATGATCGTCCAGTCATGAACCGCATAGTCTTTTAACGCTGTCAATTTTGAACGGGAATGTCAAGCTGCTCTTTCTTTTTTGCTGTCTTAAGATAGTGTCGGGAATTCCGATTCGTTCCGATTCAAAAACTCTTTAATTGGACTTTTCCAGTCGATTTTGGCGTAAGGATATGCTTCTTTTATTTTCGATTCTATAAATTGAAAATCTTCTTTTGTAAACCCCCTTAACTTATTTGGAGTAGATGTCCAAATAAAAACGGAGATAACTTCAAAAGAAGTTTCAGTCGTGCCTAAATATTTTTCCCCTTCAAATAAAACTCCTTTATGCGTTAACAAAAAATTTTTGTGGACATTTTCTTTATCATCAAGAAAGAAAAATTTTTTTTGCTCATGAGCCAATTCTAACTTTCGCTTCGGGTTCAATAAATATTTAATGAATGAATAAATTAGGAAAATAATCGCAGCAATTATGAAAAGACGAAGAAGGATGACAATCATTTACTTTAAACCTCCCCGAAGGTCATATTCATACATATACATTACGAAAAAGGAATTGAAGGGGTTTCATTAATGATCACATTTGCTATAATTTTTTTAGATATATTTTAGGGGTTGAGAAAATGGATTTTGAACAGTTATATAAAATGCAAAAAGAATTGGATGAAAAAATTGAAAAGAAACACGGTTTGGAGGAAGAAAGGCTGATCGAGAGAAAAGTTTTAGCCTTGCTTGTTGAAATTGGCGAATTGGCTAATGAAACGCGCTGCTTTAAATTTTGGAGCGTTAAGCCGCCTTCCGACAGAGAGGTTATTTTGGAAGAGTATGTAGACGGCCTTCATTTTTTATTGTCGATCGGCCATGAATTGTATATTGAAAAACTGCCGGAAATGAAAGCAAGAAAAATCGATAAAAGCCTGACCGATCTTTTTTTAAACGTTTATCAAAAAACGGCAAAATTCAGTGAATATTTGTCTGTCCAAGCGTATATCGATTTATTTAACGACTATGTTACACTCGGCTCTGCGCTGGGCTTTTCAGAGGAAGATATTATTTCAGCATACATGGCGAAAAATGAAGTCAATCATGCTAGACAAAATCAAGGATATTAACAATTCCGTTTGGAAAAAATGAAGAATATAAATTAAAGGAGGTTTCAGTGTGGAGAAATGGGATGAAACATTGAAAATGTTAAAAGATTTAACAGACGCGAAAGGCATCGCCGGCAATGAACGGGAAGTCAGAGAAGTAATGAGAGGGTACATAAAAGATTATGCGGATGATATCCAAACGGATGGACTCGGCAGTTTAATTGCCAAAAAAGAAGGAGAATCAGGCGGACCCAAAATTATGATCGCGGGCCATCTTGATGAGGTCGGCTTTATGGTTACGCAAATTGATGATAAAGGGTTCATTCGCTTTCAGCCTGTTGGCGGCTGGTGGAATCAAGTTATGCTCGCACAAAGAGTGACGATTGTCACCCAAAAAGGAGATGTGACCGGCATCATCGGTTCCAAGCCGCCGCATATTTTGCCGGCAGAAGCACGAAAAAAGCCTGTAGAGATCAAAGACATGTTTATTGATATTGGCGCCAGCAGCCGAGAAGAAGCGATGGAATTTGGTGTTCGTCCCGGCGACCAAATTGTGCCTTATTTTGAGTTCACCGTTATGAAAAATGATAAAATCCTTTTGGCGAAAGCTTGGGATAACCGCATCGGTTGTGCAATAGCGATCGAAGTTTTGAAAAAGCTGAAAGGGGTAAACCATCCGAACGTCGTTTACGGTGTAGGAACCGTTCAGGAGGAAGTAGGATTAAGAGGAGCCCGCACATCAGCCCATTATATTGAGCCTGATATTGCTTTCGGCGTAGACGTCGGAATAGCCGGCGACACTCCAGGCATTTCCGAAAAAGAAGCGATGGGAAAAATGGGGAAAGGTCCGCAAATTATTTTATATGATGCTTCTATGGTCTCCCATAAAGGGCTTCGCGATTTTGTCGTAGGGGTCGCTGAAGAATGCGGCATTCCATATCAGTATGATGCTATGCCGGGTGGCGGTACAGACTCCGGATCGATTCATTTAACAGGAAATGGTGTTCCAACGCTTTCCATTACGATTGCAACGCGCTACATTCATACACACGCTGCGATGATTCATCGCGAAGACTTTGAACATACGGTTCAATTATTGACAGAAGTCATTAAACGCCTCGACAAAAAAACGGTTGAAAACATTACGTACAACTAAAAAGCAGGAGCTGGTTATTTCCCAGCTCCAGTCTCTTTTAATCCTTGTTCAAGTGTTTCAACCATTTCCTGCTGATCACGCTGACTTGAATGGTTCCAGATAATTTCAAATAACACGCCTAACCCTGGAAGCATTTTTTCTTCCTTGCTATTGATGGCATCAACGATCGTTTCTCTCAGCTCGTCTTTTGAATTTTGCGATATGTTGGCAATGACTGCATTGCGCAAATCAAAATTCATATCCTTCACCTCGTTTTTCTTCATTCTTCTTTATTTTTTCTTTTGTTTTCTATAATATGTATATGAAATGAACTATCAGTTGAAGGAGACACCATCATTGAAACGGATTGCGTCAACTAAAAATGAAAGAGTAAAAGAATGGAAAAAGCTGCAATCAAGAAAAAAACGGGAAGAGCGCGGGCTGTTTTTAATTGAAGGCTTGCATTTAATCGAGGAAGCTCTCAAATACAAATCAATTGTTCAAGAGTTAATTGTTTTAGACGGAGCGAAGCTGCCAAATCATTTTTTCGAAGGTACTATTCCGACAACGATTGTTTCCAAAGAAGTGTTTTCGCTTCTGTCTGAAACGGATTCCCCGCAAGGTGTCATGGCTGTTTGTAAGCAGCTTAGGTGGGAAATCGATTTGAACGCCAAAAAATGGCTGTTAATAGATGCGGTTCAAGACCCAGGAAATCTCGGTACGATCATTCGTACTGCAGATGCGGCTGGAATGGATGTTGTGATTTTAGGTGACGGGACGGTTGATTTGTACAATAGTAAAACGATCCGGGCGACACAAGGATCAATTTTTCATTTGCCTGTGGTCAATTCGTCATTAAAACAGATTATAAACAAATTGAAGGAAGAGAAAATTCCTGTATTTGGAACTTCAACAAAAAATGCTGTTTTCTATAAAGAGATCCCTCCATCTGAAACATTTGCCCTCCTTGTAGGAAATGAGGGAAATGGGGTCTCAAAAGAGCTGCTGGATATGACGGATCAAAATTTACACATTCCGATTTATGGAAAAGCGGAGTCATTAAATGTTGCCGTTGCTTCAGCTATTTTCATGTACCATCTTCGCAAATAGTGTTGCGCCTTTAATTTCTTTTTTTTATAATTAAAAGCAATTGAATAAAGGAATAACGATGACGGAGAAGAGTAGTTTGCAGGTCGCCATTTAGGGAGAAAATGCCGTAGACTGGAA